>CAZMSC010000018.1:0-6391 GCA_964568845.1 uncultured Candidatus Bathyarchaeia archaeon
GAGCCGCCTGTAACCCCTCAAATCATCGGTTTTACGAATGAAATGGCTAGGGCTAAATTTTCTCCCATAGTTGAAGAGGGTGTTAGACGGATAGAGGGGGAGGCTAGAAGAGCCGCCTACGAGTTGACAACAGGGGGATTCGCGGGCTTGGATAGAGCACTCAGAGAGGCCGATTTCATGGATAACTTTATCATAGGGGTTGGAGACGGAGGCTTCAAAGTTAGAAGAGTAGTTGAAACCAGCGATAAGGCCTATGTTGTAGAGTGGGAGACTGGGGCTTTATGGCGTATGGGTACTGCTAGGAGGGTTTGGGCTAGAGAGTACATCAAGTATCCTGTTAACTGTGAAGACGATTTAGATGGACTTGAACTCCCAGATCCAGATGACCCTGATAGGTATGAGGGGCTTGAGAAGAGGATAAGATACGTGGTGGATAAAGGCTTTTTCCCAATGTGTGGAATAAACGGCTTCTTCTCAGGCGTCTGGTATTTCCTGAGGGGACCATTAGAGGTTACGCTTAAAGACATTTACACGCGACGGGGATTCTACAAGAAGCTTCTAGCTAAAATAGGGGAATTTAACATCAAAGCCGAAAAGAACCTTCTAGAGCGTGGGGCTTTAATGATAGGCTGGGTTGAAGATTTAGGCTACAATAAGGGGATGTTCATCCACCCTAAGCTTTACGAAGAGTTAATATATCCATGGCATAGAGGGGCCGTAGAACTAGCCCATAAATATGGGGCGTTTGTAAACATGCACAGCCACGGAAACATAAACGCTATAGTGCCGTTGCTGGTAAACGCTAAGCTGGATGTTTTAAACCCTGTAGGCCCTTCAGACAACATGGATCTCAAGGCTCTTAAAGAGAATTATGGAGATAAACTGTGCCTCCAGGGAGGCTTGAGCAAACACATGGGGCTTATGAGTCTAGGAGAGCTTAAAGCGCATCTACTCGATAGGCTTAGAATAGGTGGCCCAGGCGGAGGATTTATACTGAGCTCTGAAGGCGACATACCGTATGAAATGAGCATAGAAAACTTCAAGGAATTCCTAAAGATCAGTAGAAAATACAGAGTGAATAGACCATTAGGCTGGTAGGGTATTGGACGCACTCAGTCGGTCAAGGGGTTCCTACGAAAGTTTCTCTGCCATATTACGCGTACTTAGATATTTTTCCATATTCGGCATGCCCATTCCACATGAGAAACATTTAAATTTGTTTTTGCATCTTCGATTTGCTGTGTTTCCCAGGAAATTTACTGATGATGAGCTGGTTAAACTCTACAATAAGGGCTTGAGCGACCATGCAATAGCTAGAATACTCAACGTTTATCAGTCCACCGTTAGACGTAGGAGAGCTAGACTCGGGCTTCCACCACATCCGCAGTTTTGCAGGTTTAAGAGACTTAGCGAAGAGCAGATTAAACTCATAAGAAACATGTGGACGGATAAACCTGCTGTTGAGATAGCTAAAACGTTGGGTGTACATAGACATACGGTTTCAAGCTGGGCTAGGAAGCTTGGTCTTAATATGAAGCGTAGGGGTAGGCCTAGTTTAGTGGATCCAGAGCTGATTAGAAAGCTTAGGCTTGAAGGTTTTACATATAGGGAGATATCTGAAAAGCTTGGAATATCTTTTGAGTCTGTTAAGTATCAATGCAGGAAGATGGGGCTTGGACGTTTAAACATCACACATGTAAGTGGCGTAGACGATGAAGAATTTAAGAGGCTATACCTTGAAGGGCTTACGTATAAGGATATGGCTGATAGGTTTAAAATATCCGTAAGCAGTGTAGTCGCAATTAGAAACAAACTTGGACTACCTAAGCGTAAACGGGGAAGACGCAAACGCACAATATAGTAGCGATGATACCGTAAATAGGTCTACGAATAAACTATGAAAAATTTAATAGAGGAAAAGCAGTACTCTTATGTCAATATGCTAATGTTCGAATACTAGACATTTTATGGAGAAGGGTTTCATTTCAATTTTTAACTCTCCAAGTTCTTTTGCCATAGCTTCTTTAAGCAGATCCTCAACCTTAGAGAAGTCCTCTACCTTTACAATCCTCACATAAGGCTTAGGTGTCATGTTTATGAGAAAACACGCCTCATCATTTCCATATATGTCGTCCATGAAGTACTTCCAGTCCATCCAGGAGGACACGGCCGCGAATATCCGCGAGGGCTCAACTTCATCCCAATCACTATAGCCTGTACACCAAGCCTTGTTAAGCTCTTATAAGTGTCTTGAAGGCTCACGGTAGAAGTGTGTGCTAAACGGGAAGATGGTGGCTTGGGCTCGTCTTTTAGTAACCTGCTCTTCTGCTTCGAAACCCATAGTAATCATTTAGTCTCTGGGATGATTATAAGCGTTCAACATCCGTCATTATTGTGATAAATTTAGGAGCCTTTCAGCGTTTTTAAACGTTATGGCTTCAAAAGTCTTATCGCTTAATCCTAGTGATTTGAGTAGGTTTAAGTGAAGCTCGTCTGGCCCAAACTGTCCTCCATATGGGTCTATGCATGGAAAATCCGTTCCGAAAACGACTTTCGACCTATATTTTTCCAGAAACTCTCTAGCATGGTTTTTATCTCTCTGGAGAGCGTTGAATCCAGATGTAGCCGATATATCTGCGTATACATTTTCAAATTCGCTTAGAATCTTATCTACCAATCCACCCGGCTTCACGGGACCGGTTGGATACGCCTCTTTAGATGGCTCAGCTGATATGTGACGCCACCATCCAGGTCCATGCATTATAAAAACTGTTCTATTATACTTGTAAACCATGTCTTCGAACTTTTCCTCAAACATGTAGTTGTGAGAATCATCTACATGCACTAAAATAGGTATTTTAAGCTTTCCGCAGATTTCGTAAATCTCCTGGGAAGATGGATGATCTATTGGAAGTTTAACTTTATGTTCGCCGTATCCTTTAGCCCCCTTATAAACGCATTCTTCTATAACGCTTGACTTCCTAGGTTCCAATGGGTTTACGCAACAGAATGGTATTAGCTCCGGGTGGAATCTATGGATTCTGAGGACAGCATCAGAGGGATTTATGTACTCGCCGAGTTCAACGTCGAACCCCGCTGCAGGTAGCACTACGGCTCTCCATATGTTGAAATCGGCCATATAGCTTAGAAGGTCTTTCTCTGTTACGAAGATTAAACCCTTCAGCTTTATATGGTACGATTTAACGCCTCCAACATGGGTGTGGAAGTCTACAATCATGGAGAACCGGCCTCTGGGTTTATTGGAAAACTCTACTTGCCCTTTTGAATGTTTTTTAGTATAAGCCTCACATGTATTTCGCTGATGGGCGAGTTATCCATGTAGTAGGTGGTTGTATACTCTTCCTTGACTTCCCCAGCTTCATGGGAAATCCATAGTAATCCTTCAGACGCAATCGACACGTAGCTCTCCCCAATTTTGAACTCATCTACGATTACGTAGTGGATTTTTGCGCAGAAGTATGTCTTTCCATTTCTCGCCTCTACATACTGGAAGTCTTCAACTTTGTAGTTTGCATTGATTTTCCCATACGTTTTACTGTTGTCTATATACATGGTGTAATTGCTTTCACGGCTCCAATTCTCCCCTCTGGTAAGTGGATATGGCGGGGCTGCTATAGGCGTATCGTAGATTATTCTAATCCCATCCAGCTCCACTCTAATCAATGAGCCTTCTTCATCATAGTAGTAGTGAGATTTTCCATCCGGTTTTTCAACTAACACCTCGGCTTCGCTCAACTTCGTCCATTTAATTATATGCTCTTCACCGTCAACTTGCTCTATGAACTCTTTAACAGTTCCAACTGGGAGCTCCGGTTCAGCGATCTCTTCAACTTCTTCAACAACCTCCTTGACAGTAGGCTTCACTCCAACCTTCGATATGAGGTCGACTATGTTAAGTATGAGCTTGTAGTTGTCTCCAACGTAACAGTACGGCTCCGTGAGGAACGTTTGATCGGCGAAGGCTACGATAGTACCGTTCCTCTCAGCCATTGCTATAACTGCGTAATCACCCGCCTTCTCGGCCGTCGAAGAGTAAGTGTTTCCTGAAGCCCAGGCAACCCCTCTGTTAGATGGATGTATGTGAGTTGCGGTGAAGAAGACTAGAGAGTTTAAGTTTCCCGTCACATTGCTATTCTTAAAACGGTTTACGTATATGTTCCGGTAGAATCCATAGTAGTTCTTCTCATTATACAGGTATCCTTTAGCGAAGAATAGGCCGAATCTGGTCGCTATGGAGTTTATGGGGTCGAAGAGTTCAAACATGCTTATATACTCGTAGGCTGGGTCGAAGAACAGTAGGAGAACACCGCCTCTACCCACGAAGCCTTCAATAGCGTCGCATTCTTCAGCAGAGTATGTTCTTGTTGGAGATGCTATTATCAGACAAGATGCGTTATTTAGCATGGATGTGAGCTCGCTCCAACTGAAGGTAAACTGCACGGTTATGTTTTTACCTGCAAGCTCAGCTATTAGTATATCTAAATCCCAAGTCGATACTCTATTTCCATGAGATCTATCTATCAACACGAGTCCCCTTCCATATTCGCTGAAAACGCTAGGTTCCATGCGCGTAGGCTCTACGTTTGACAAAATGGTGAAGCCTGATTCAGAGGGTAAGTACAGGTACCATATTGAAGGAGGTGGTTGAAACCTGTTGAGAACATCAACTGTCAGATTTCTCCAATCTAGAGTCAGATTGGAGCCTTGCGAGCCCCAGGAATAGCCGACCTCTTTAAAGGCCTCGTTTAAATCGATAACCTCATACTCTACAAGCCCGGCTTCTTCAGCGGCTCTACTTATGGCTTTTTGAAGAGAGCCTATTTCATCGATCAGCCCAAGTTTCACGGCTTCACTCCCCAGGTAGATGGCGCCTCTTCTAAGCTCTACTTTAGAGATTTTCAGCCGGTTCCCCCTACCTGTTTCAACCGCTGAAGCGAAGTTGTCTAATGCATGGCTTAAATTGAATGGGAAGAGGAGTTGGGAGAAGCCTGTAGCCTTGTAAACGCCTGTTTCGATGACTGTTTCCGACGGTATTAACGTGGGAGGCATGACGCCTATAACCCCCACGTTTCCGACGAAGGATGTTGGAGCAGCATATATGTAGTCTGCTGCAACAGCTATGTAGTAGCCACCTGAGAGAGCGCTGGTCACTGAGGCTACTACGGGTTTAACCCTCTTCAACTCTAAAATATCTAGGTAGATTTCCTCCACTAGGTCGGCGTAGCCACCCGGGGAGTCTATTCGCAATACTACAGCTTTAATCGTGTTGTTTCTTAGAGCGTGACTTATGAGCTTAGCATAGGTGTCTAACTGCTCCGACAGTAGGATGGCGCCGCTTATGTTTATGATGCCGACCACATCTTTCCGCTTCTTCTCTAAAGTTAAGAAGCCGCTGTAGTATAAGTAGCCTACAACGCTGAAAACTATCAGCAGTATTATCGCCGTTGTGATGGCTACGGTTTTAAATTCGCGTTTAAAACTTGGAATCTTCAATTCAAACATCCATAGTATATCTGTTCGACGCGCTTAAATGCTTTTACAGGCTTCAACCCTCCA
Organism: uncultured Candidatus Bathyarchaeia archaeon; assembly: GCA_964568845.1. GTDB lineage: Archaea > Thermoproteota > CALKCG01 > B24 > B24 > DTBU01. The sequence goes on from CAZMSC010000018.1 coordinate 5,578, forward strand.
TGCTATCGCGATAATTGTTTGGAAAAGCTTAAAGGCCGTAGAGAAGATATATGAGAAAGGTGTCTACATATGAAAAGGATACCGATAGCATTACAGCTGTATTCTGTTCGGGAGGATTGCGCCCGCGATTTATGTAAAACTCTGGAGGAAGTAGCAGGCATGGGTTATGAAGGTGTGGAGTTTGCAGGCTACTATGGTAGGACCGCTGGAGAGTTAAGAGATATGCTTAAAGATTTGGGTTTAAAGGTTGCTGGCACCCACATAGGTATAGATACACTACTCGGTGATAAGTTGAAGCAGACCATTGAATTCAATAAAACGCTCGGAAACCGATTCCTCATAGTTCCCTGGATACCTGAAAATATGAGGAATTCTAAGGAAGCCTGGCTTAAAACCGCTAAGCTTTTCAATGACATAGCTGGTAAACTGAAGCCCGAAGGTATGTATGTAGGCTACCACAACCACGATATCGAATTCAAACCTATAGATGGAGAAATCCCCTGGGACATATTCTTCAGCGCTACGATAAAGGATGTTGTGATGCAACTAGACGTTGGAAACGCTATGCACGGTGGAGTTAGTGCAGATGGAATACTTGAAATAATCGAAAAATATCCTAAACGCGCCCTTACGGTACACGTTAAAGAGTATTCCTCAAAGAACCCGCTAGCCCTAATAGGTGAGGGAGATATGAAGTGGAAGGAATTCTTCCAACTCTGCGAAACAGTCGGCGGGACGGAGTGGTACATAGTGGAGCAGGAAAGCTACGCATACAAGCCTCTCGAATGCGTAAGACGCTGTTTAGAGAATTTGA
>CAZMSC010000018.1:6491-13917 GCA_964568845.1 uncultured Candidatus Bathyarchaeia archaeon
GAAAGCTACGCATACAAGCCTCTCGAATGCGTAAGACGCTGTTTAGAGAATTTGAGGAAAATGGGATTATAGTAGCCCCCCATTTAACCCCCCTATTACGCCATCATTGAGAAAGGCCTTCCACATATATCATGCCACCATCTATGGAAAACTCCCATAGAGAAATCATGGAAAAACTAGGGGGAGGGGTCGATTTATTTCTCAAGAGGTCTAAAAAGTTGAAGTTAATAAAGACGTATTCATAGGATGGATGCTGTTTAGAAATTTAAGTAGAAACCATTTAAAGGGGCATACTAGTAGTTACTTTGGGTGTGTTATTTTGGTTTGGGATATAAGCGTAGCTTATTATGGATGCCCCTATCCTAGACACGTCGAGGCTGATTTGAGAGAAATCTATGATGCCGGTTTTACCTCTATAACGCTCTGCGTCAACGAGTATGAGTGGCCCAGCATGATAAATACAAAGAAAACCACAGTTGATAGGGCGCATGGCCTTGGTTTGAAAGTGTTCCTAGATGTACATGGCTTCGGGTTCTTCGTACCAGGGCATTTCAGCATAACAGTACCTAACAACCCCGATTGGTGTGAAGTGGACAATAGAGGGAAAATTTATCCGATTAGGGGATGCCCGAATAATCCAGATTATAGGGCTTGGCTTAAAAACAGCGTTAAAGATATCGTCACTAGACTTAAACCGGACGGCGTATTCTGGGATGAGCCTTCCCTAATAGTTCCAAAAGGTTGGCCTGAATTTTGGACTTGTAGATGCCCAGTATGCAGGAAGATCTTCCGTGAAGAATACGGATACGAAATGCCAGATGGCTTAACAGATGCCGTTAAAAAGTTTAGACAGAATTCACTATTCAATCTTCTAGATGAGCTTACCTCTGAAGTTAAAAAGCTAGATGGAGGACTCATAAACATACTATGCCTCATGCCTGAGCACACAGGTATGCATGGAATATACTCTTGGGATCCCGTTTTAAACCTCAAAAGCCTAGACGTATTTTCAACAGACCCATATTGGATTTGGGGCAATAGAACATTCGACTGGTTTATAGAATGGGTTAAGAGGGCTTTAGACGTCTCAAGGAAGGTCGATCTTAAAACCCAGATATGGGTAGAGCTTATAAAAGTGCCGAAAAACCGTGAATTAGACGTTTACAAGAGCGTTATCAAAGCCGTAGAGCTTGGAGCAGACGCCATAGCCACGTGGAGTTATAGGGCGGAAGAAGGATCCGAATTATCATGTGAAAATCCCGAGACAGCTTGGAAGACAATGGTTGAAGCCGTTAGAAGAATTAGAAGCACGTAGAATTAAAAAGGAAGGGTTAAGATTTCGATCGGCTACATGAACAGGAGGGTGATTACATCAAGGCTTTCAAGTTTGTCTTATTGCTCTTTGGCAATGATAACAGGACAATTTTCAAACATAAGTCTAGTTTAGTAAGGCTGAAGAGAAAAGGAGCAGAAGACTTATTCAAAAGTTTAAAAGTAGAGACTACAATGTAAAGCAGAATTCAGAGGGATTGGATATACCTCTCAAGGTCGTCTATATGTGACTGAGTAAAGGCTGAACACTATAAACTATAATAGAGTGTTTGCTAAAGAAACTGTTGAAGTGTTTTTATGAAGTGTCCGGTCTGCGGTTTTGAAGCTGGTGAAGGTGTTAAATTCTGCCCTAAATGCGGTGCATCTTTAGAATCTACATTTATAATGGCTACGACACACGTTATGCCAGGCTATAGGATTAAAAAGGTTTTAGGCATAGTCACAGGGCTATCTCCAAGAACTAGGGGTGTTCTTGGAAGATTCATAGCCGGAATCGAAACTATGATAGGTGGAGAGGTTACAGCCTTTACAAGTGAAATGGAGAAAGCTAGAAACGAGGCGGTAGAGAGGATGAAGGCTAAAGCTTTAACCCTCGGAGCCAATGCCGTTATAGGCGTAGACATAGAAACTTCAGATTTAGGCTTAGGTGCAGGTATAGTACTGGTATCTGCTACGGGGACAGCAGTCATACTAGAACCTGAACAGTAGCCTCAACAAGCCTATAATTCTATTATGTTCTTACATAAGCCGACCTAGGTTCAGGCTAGGTATTTAGTTTTGAAAGACTTAACCCTGAAATCGCGAGGTTCAATTGACTATTTTACATATCTCTTCGGATTCTTCTTAAACTCTTCTTCACAAGCTTTCGAGCAGAAGTAGACAATTCGCCCTTCATATTCAATTTTACCATAGGCCATATCAGGGTCTATTTTCATTTTACAAACAGGGTCTATGACTGAGGGTTTTTTACCAGTCATTTTCGATCCTTCAGTCTCATATTTTCGTAGAGTCTGACTATTAAAGGCAACTATGATTGTACTTAGCGACATTATCATTGCTCCGATGGCTGGTGGCAGACTTAAGCCGAATCCTGATAAGACTCCAGCTGCTAAAGGTATTGTTATGATGTTGTAGCCAGCCGCCCACCAAAGATTCTGCATCATCTTCGAGTAGGTTTTGCGAGAGATGTCGATCACCTTCACGACGTCTCTCGGGTCGTTTTTGACTAAGATTATATCCGCACTTTCTACGGCAACATCTGTTCCGGCACCTATAGCAATACCAACGTCGGCGGTAACGAGTGCTGGAGCATCGTTTACACCATCTCCAACCATAGCAACCCTATTGCCACCTCCCCTTAGGACCTTGACTATTTCTGCTTTTTGACTTGGCAGTATTCGTGCAAAATAATTGTCTACGTCGAGCTCTCCAGCAACCCAGCGGGCGACTTCTTCAGAGTCCCCGGTTAGCATGTAAACCTTTATGCCTCCCTCCTTCAGTCTTTTAACCGCTTCATAGGATTCTACCCTTATAGAGTCGGCTAGAGCAAAGGCACCAGCGAGCTTACCGTCAACAATTGTAAAAACGACTGTTTTGCCCTGCTCCTGAAGCTCTATTATCTTCGGATTCTCTACTTTTATCTTAAAATCTTCCAGGAGTTTTACACTTCCAACGTAAACTTCCCTTTCTCCAACCTTTCCGTAGGCGCCTTTCCCCGGTAAAGCCTTAAACCCTTCTGCCCGGGGAATTTTCACGCCTTTGTTTCCGGCATATTCCACTATGGCCTTTGCTATAGCATGTTCAGAGTTAAATTCGATGCTTGCGGTAAGTCTTAAAAGTTCTTCTTTAGGTATAAATGAGACAACATCGCTTACGCCGAATTTTCCAACAGTTAATGTTCCGGTTTTGTCAAAAACGACAATGTTTACATCCTTAATCATCTCGAAGGCACGTCTATCTCTTATGAGAATGCCGCTTTTCGCCGTTATAGATGTGGATAAAGCCACAACTAAGGGTATAGCTAAACCTAAGGCGTGTGGGCATGCTATTACAAGCACCGTAACTGTTCTTTCAAGGGCAAAATCCAAATCGGCGATAAAGCTCCATGCAATGAATGTTACTATTCCAACACCTAAAGCCACATAAAACAGAAAAGCGGCAGCCTTATTCGCCAAATCCTGCGTTCTTGACCTGCTCTCTTGAGCTTCTCTAACAAGTTTTATGACTTGAGCCAAGTAGGTTTCTTCGCCAGTTCGTTCCACACGCACTTTAAGTATACCATCACCGTTTATCGTTCCACCGACAACGCTGTCGCTGACCTTCTTATCGACAGGCTTCGACTCACCAGTCAACAGGGATTCATTGACTGTAGATTCACCTTCAACAACGACCCCATCAGAGGGGATTTTTTCCCCAGGGCGAACGAGAACGACATCACCACTTTTTAACTGCGAAATTGGGACATCTATAACCTCGCCGTTTCTAATGAGGTGGGCTATTGTAGGCATTATGTGAGCAAGGTCTTCCAAAGCTATTGAAGCGCCTAAAACGCTTTTTGTCTCTACCCAATGTCCCAGAAGCATGATGTCGATGAGGGTTGCAAGCTCCCAGAAAAAGTCCTTTCCACTTATTATGAAGCCTGTTCCAAGGGAATAGAATAAAGACACGGATATGGCTGTACCAATAAGCGTCATCATACCAGGCTGTTTGGCTTCAACCTCTTGAGCTAGCCCTTTCAAGAAGGGCCATCCCCCATAAAAATAAATAACGATCGATAAGAGGGATAACACCTGTTTCTGATAGGGGATCTGTATCCACTGGAGGCCAAGCCACATCTGAACCATTTCAGATAAAAGCAGAACGGGAATTGTAAGTATTACTGAGGTCAAGAATCTTCTTTTAAATTCTTTAACATGGTGAGCGTGATGATGGAAATGAGTTTCCAAAACTTATCCTCATGTATACTTTTCAGCACTACTAATAAGTGTTTTTTAAAATTTGTATTGGCTATTTCTGTCTCCTTCTCTCGACCATTATGCAAACTCCATGGATAACATCGATGCCGTTTTCCCTGCAAAATTTTATCGCTGTTTCGGATTCCGAACCCGGTTGCATCCAAACCTTCTTTATCCCAAGCTTCCTGCAAGTTTCTACAATAGCTTCGGTCACCTTCGGAGGAACAACTACGCTAACGACGTCAGGCTTCACTGGCAACGCTTCAAGACTTGGATAGCACTTATCGCCTAAAACCTCGCTTAAATTAGGGTTTACGGCGAAAACCCTATAACCAGCTGAACGTAGATCCCTATAGACTCGATGCCCATACTTAGCAGGATCCCTGCTGACACCTATAACAGCAAAAACGTTCCTCTTATCCAGGAAAGATGCTATCAAATGTTCATCCATTCAAACACCTCTACCTAATTTATTTCACTCAACAGTCACGTATAGACTTAACGCTTAGGAATTTTTAGCTAACATTTTACGTCTGTAGACATACATAGCTTGCATTTTTCCGTGTCGAATGTTGGGTCTAAAGCCCTATGCATGTTACATAACAGTCCTTTTGCACGCGTAGTCTTGCAGATACTGCAAAACTTTAGAGTGAAATCTCTGTAGGATAGGCTTCCCTTTGCTAGGGAATCCGCTAAATCTTCTATCAAAGTTTTAACTTCCCCATCCCTTTCCAGGTCTAAAGCCTTCCCCCGCATTTTCTTACTATAAAGGCTTATGGCTGGTTGGCTTACGCCTAGAAGTTTTGCAACTTCTACCTGCTTCAAGCCATGCCTTGTCGTGAGTTGTTTGGCCAATACCGACCTTACTGCTGGAAGTAGGCTTTTCACTGCAACCTCGCATGGTAGTAACATTCCACTCCGCTCCTCGACGTGATATTCTGGGAAAGGTATAAATACGCTTTATTACAATTGTAATAAAGGTGATGTATGACCGAGGGGGAAGTCGTGGAAATAGCTAAAAATGTTTACTGGGTTGGCGTTAGGGATTGGACCCGTAGAATTTTCGACGCCTTAATCCCGCTTCCAAAAGGAACATCGTATAACGCCTACCTCATAATCGGCGAAAACAGTAAAGCCCTAATAGACACTGTTAACCCGGGCTTTGAAAAGCAGCTTGAGGGGAAAATCAGAAACTTCACAAAGCCGGATGAAATAGACTATATCGTTATGAACCATGCTGAGCCCGACCACGCTGGCTCCATACCACACCTGATGAGGATAGCATCGAAGGCAAAACTCGTAACTACACGTAGAGGCGTAAAAATGGCGCAGGTCTTCTACCACGTGCCGACGGAGAGGATAAAGGTTGTAGGCGACAATGAAACCATAAGCCTAGGCGGCAAGACACTACGCTTCATTGAAGCGCCGATGTTACACTGGCCGGAGACGATGTTCACCTACCTTGAAGAGGATTGTATTCTTTTCCCATGCGACTTCTTCGGCTCCCATCTGGCAATGGGCGTATACAGCGATGAAATCGAAGACCTGCTTATCCACGCTCAGAGATACTGGGGTGAAATAATGATGCCTTTCAGAGCAATGGCGAAGAAGGCGCTGGAGAAGCTTGAAAACCTAGAGATATGGATGATCGCACCCAGCCACGGCCCAATACATAGAAATCCAAAGCCTATACTGGATGCGTATAGAAGATGGGCTTATGGTGAAACTAAGATGAAAACGACAATAATCTACGTTAGTATGTGGGGGAGCAGTGAGAAAATGGTCAACCAGATGGCTGAAACCCTAGCTTCTGAGGGGATAGAAGTAGCCGTCTACAATTTGACATCAGCAGATCTAGGCGACATAGCAAAAGACCTTGTAGATTCAAGGGCAATAGTTCTAGGAGCCCCGACAGTTTTAGGTGGGGCTCATCCATTGGCGATTTATGCGTCATATCTTGTGAGAGCTCTCTACCCACCGACAAGGTTTGCGGTTTTCTTAAGCTCTTATGGATGGGGTGCTGCGGCTATAAAGCAGATGCAGGAAATCCTAGGTCAGCTTAAGGTTGAAATAGTCGGCACATTGGAGGTCAACGGCCCACCTACTGAGGAAGATGTTAAGCAGATAGTTGAAATCGGTAAACTGCTTGCTGGAAGAATTAAGGGGGTTAGTTAAAATATGGGCGGTTTCCAAGAAGAGGCTTCTAGACTAGAGGGACTAATTGGGGGCTTAAACATATGAGAACAGTACTCTTTATCTGCGTAGAGAACAGTTTTAGAAGCCAGATCGCTGAAGCCTACTTTAACAAATATGCTCCGGAAGATTGGACAGCTGTAAGTGCAGGTTTAACGCCAGCGGAGGCCATTCACCCCAACGCTATTAAGCTGATGCTTGAAGAAGGAATAGACATAAGTCGTAAGAAGCCTCAACCTATGACAAGACTAATTCAGGAAAAAGCCGAAATGGTTATCATAGTCTGCGGAGGCGATGGCAACACCGTATGTCCAATAGTCTACGCCAAACATGTGGAACACTGGAACATGCCAGACCCAGCTAAAATGCCACTAGAAGAAGCGAGGAAGATTAGAGATAGTATAAAATCTAAAGTTTTAAATCTTGTTGAGAGACTGAAGAGTAGGGAAGATTTTGAGAAAACACACAAATAAGATCAACTATTATAACGGAACCTAAACTTTCGTATAGAGTTCTATTTGTAGTTTTCCTGAAAGCTCTAAGGCTTCTTCATCGGCATAAGGTGTTACAATAATTAGCCTTGATGGCTTCCTACCAGTCTTCTTCTCATAGAATATTGCCTTCTTCTTAAAGAGAGTTACATCGGATTTTCTCGCATGTGATGTGATCTCGATTAGTATTATTTCCTGGTCTTGTACTGCCACGTCCATTTCGACCAGGCTTGGGTGCTCGTAAACGAAACCCTCCCCATCAAAATCCCTCCACCTCTCAATACTTACCTTGAAAGATTTCTCAAGTAAACCCTTCAAACTATTCCTGAAAGCATCCTCCGCCATTATGCCCCATCTTGCACCCAGAGCACTAATATGCCTCTCAACAAGCTCAAAACTCCTATTCATATCTTCTCTAAGTTTCGCAATTTCCTCATCGTGTCTCTTAAACCCCTC
>CAZMSC010000018.1:14017-29980 GCA_964568845.1 uncultured Candidatus Bathyarchaeia archaeon
TATTCATATCTTCTCTAAGTTTCGCAATTTCCTCATCGTGTCTCTTAAACCCCTCAACCATGTCTTCCCTAAGTCTTATTAGCTCTTGTTCGTTTTTGTCCAGTCTTTTTAGTATTTCCTCTAGTCCTATAAGCCCTGCTACCATGTATCTGAACTCTTCATCCTCTTTCAACAGTTTGATGAATGCTTTCCTCATTCTCAGCTCGTACGATGACATACACTACATCATTACAAAACCGCTAAAAGTCTAATAAACGTATCTTCAATCTCACTTTCAGTTCATACCAACTATAGGCTTAAGCGATGCCTTCAGCTCTCATCGCTTAAAAACTTAATAGAGTATCCTCCTGGATGACAATATTTAGAAATTCTGAACGATTTAGGAGGAAACAAACGCTGATAACATCTGGATCTTTAGGCTGGGACTATTGCATACACTTACAACCATTATAATGACACGGCTCACAGAAGCTATCCCATTATTATTGGCGTTAAAATGTCCGCTGTTGGAAGTGTTGAAAGGGCGATTAGAGAGGTGGGTGGTATAGTTGATGGGGGTTCCTCTTAAGCATTAATAGGGAGAAGGGGACGACAGTAATTATAATGGAGTATAACATGCTCCAAGTGGAAAATCTAGCAGATAGTGTTGCGATTCTAAATAATGGGAGAATAGAGTTGATAGGTACGTTTCAAGAGGTTTAGGAAAACTAAGGCTTTTTACCAGCTTTACTGGCTTGCATAGCGAGCGGAGATTCTGCATTCTCCATACTACGCACTTCCTTTCGTTGCTAAGTTCCCTAAACTCCATAGTAAACCCATGTAATGTCAAGAGTAGAATTCTTCTATAAACCTTGAAATCCTCTCATAAACGTATTTCGCTTTGCTTAAAGCGTCTTCAGCATCTTTTTCATCGAAGAGCTGGCTTGGCGTTTTTCCAAGGGCTTCTATTCCATACATGCTCGGTGCTCTCTTCTCTGATAAATCTCTCGATATTTCAGCTAGTCTATCAACCTCTCTTCGCATCCAATCTGGAAACTTATTCCTACAGACCTTTAAAACGTCTCCCACGTCGTGGACCTTGGGATATTCTACTGCAACTGCTCTTAGAGATGCCTTCAAAGACAATTCGACACACTCTTGAGAGTAGCGTACCGTTTCCGGGTAATCGCCTCTTTTAAAGGCTGATTCAGCGTCTATCAACCTCGATTTAGCCCTCCTCATGTAATCCATAGCCATAATGTCCGTCCTCACAGTTCAACAACCTCGCCCTTGCTAATCTCACTCTTAAAATCCCAAAACCAGCTACCGTTAGGAAGTACTACCTTCCTAGCTCCGATCTCACACAATTTCCTTTCAAGCACCTCTAGTCTATTCTTCATAAAATCTCCCCTGTCAAAGACCACTACCGCTTCGCCAGCCATATCTAGGTAGAAGGGATGATTTATCGATGCTTCCTGAGGTGTTAAAGCAATCACATCTATTAATGGATATACGCCGTCTTTCTCCCACATTCTCATTCTAATGCTTTCCACCCCAGATAGCACTTTTCTAATTAACACCAACCTTTCCGAATACCTCTCAGGCAATCCATCTGCTACTACTAGAACGTCTACATCGCTCTCCATCTTAGCTTTTCCACGTGCTACAGAGCCGAAGACTATCAGCGAGATGAGCTTACTCCAGAAAAACTCGACCAATCTGACAGTGATGAATTCCAAGATCGGCAGGTACTCCCTCTGAGGGACCTTATCCCTCCACTTATAACCACCACGCTCCAGACTCAATAGCAATGGGTGAGTTGCTCTGTAAAGCCCCCTACGACACCTCGTCAAATAACCCATTTTGCATAGTCGGTGAATTATAAGATTGGGGTTGTCTACACGAACCACTTCTTTAAACTCCTTGCTGGAGAAGTCGTCTAAACCGAAATTCATTAAGACCTTGGCGTAAACGGTGTTTAAATTGGACATTTACGATATTATTACAAAAATTGATATTTATATTTTGCTAGAGAGCTGTAGTTGATCGCAAGTGGATACATATCCGTTTACGCAAACTTACACCAGAAAGCTCTTGCTTTAGTCATAGAGAACATTGGAGGAACATTTAATGGTCGTGTATTTTCTAAATGTATCGGGAAAAGAGTTAAATGCTACTGTAGTTTAAGCTGGGTTAAGGCGATCGTTATGTATGAAGAGATTCTTGAAGCAGTAAAACAGATTCCAGTGGTAGATTCTCATGAACACTTAGCCATTCCAGATAGCTACACAGCCCCTAGAGAACCCATAGCCTTTTTACTAAGAGGATACTTTCCAAGCGACCTACTTTCAGCAGGTATATCTCCCAAAGAACTTCAAATCCTCCAAAACGATGAAGTATCTACAGAGGAGAAATGGCCCGTATTCAAAAAATACTGGGTTAAGACTGAGCATACGGCGTACGCTAGGGAAGTGAAACACATAATGCGCATCTATGATGAGGAAACATTAACTTTGGAAAGTCTTAAAAGGCTCAGCCAGAAGATAGATAGGCTCCATGGGGATAAAATAGTTGAATTCCTGGAATCTCTAAATATTAAAGTCGTACTCGTCGATATACTTGGATCACTAGACATGTTAAAACGTTTTCTTAAGGGTGAAGTCAAACTGCCGGAATGCTACAAGCCTCTTATACCGCTTCCACTGTTTCATGAACCAGTAAGGTCTTTCTATAATGTACAGAACATTGCCGAGATCGCAGATAGAACCGTGACGTGTCTAGACGAATTCCTAGAAGTCGTTGAAGAAATATTTAGGCGTTTAAAAGAACTGAGCGTCGTAGGTGTAAAAGACCAGAGTGCATACTATAGACCTGTAGACTTTAAACCCTCAACTAGAGAGAGCTGAGCACCTATTCAATAAATGTCTCATAGATCCAAACAATAGCCTAGGCTGGCCTGAGGCAAAACCACTAGATGACTTTCTATTCCACGAATACATGAGATTTGCTAGAAACCTAAGCCTTCCAGTTCAAATACATACCGGGCACATGGCAGGTGTAAGAAACCGTGTAGATAAAGCAAATGCGGCACACTTCATACGGGTTTTAGAGCTCCACCGAGAAGTCTACTTTGACCTGTTCCATGGAAACTGGCCCTATATGGGTGATCTATTGTTTTTAGCGAAAAACTACCCAAACGTGTATGTAAATTTATGCTGGGTGAACATAATAGACCCAATATATAGCATAGATTTACTGGAGAGAGCGGTAGTTACAATACCGCATAAAAAGATAAATGGTTTTGGAGGAGATTACTTTGCACCAGAAATGGTGCCAGCGCATCTAACGCAAGCACAAGAAAACATCGCACGTGCACTGTCGGATCTATTATCAAGAAAATGGATTTCAAAAACAGAAGCAATGAACTTAGCCGCAGACTGGCTCTACAATAATCCAAATGAATTATTTAAATTGGGCTTAAAACCCTACAACCCTTAAACTTTTATCCAAACTTATACATCTCTTCAAATTCTCTCCGACGTGTAGAAAAGCAAACAGTTTTCCAGTATCCGTAGATTTACACGGTTACTGAATCTATGGATTCAAGTTTAAACAGTCCTCTTCTCCATCCCGCACACTTCCTTTCATTGCTAAGCTTCCCAAGTTCCATATCAAAACCATGAGTTGAAGAAAAGCTTAAGCGATTTGAAGATTAGTTCATCATGGTGTTATAAATGGATGTTTTTAGTCAGAATAAGAGATTGGGGAGAGGTGTCAACATACTTGGCTATGATCCAATATGGAGGTTTAGGAATAAGGCACGTATGAAGGAGGAGCATTTTAGGCTCATAGCTGATGCTGGCTTCAACAGTGTACGCATCGCACTTCACCCATTCCGTGATGAAGCCGTGAATAAGGAGTATAAGCTTTCAGATAGTTGGTTGGAAATATTGGACTGGGCTATTGAGCAGGCTCTCGATAACGGTCTTATGGCTATACTCGACTTTCATGAATTTATAGCTATGGGGAGAACTCCGTTGGAGAATAGGGAGGGGTTTCTCTCCTTCTGGAAACAGATTGGAGAACGATACTGCGAATATCCAGATGAGGTTTTATTTGAATTGTTGAATGAGCCTAACGGTGAATTGACACCAGAATTATGGAACATTTTCCTTAAAGAGGCCCTCCATGTGGTCCGAGAAAATAACCGGGAGAGAACCGTTATCATAGGTCCCGCATACTGGAACAGCATCAACCTCCTCAGTAAACTCGATCTACCTGAGGATGATAGAAACATCATAGTAACAGTTCACTACTATGAGCCAATGGACTTTACACATCAAGGTGCTAAATGGGCTGGACGGGAAGGTAAAATCGGCGTAGAGTGGAGAGGAACAGATGAGGAGAAAAAGGCAGTTGTAAACTCCTTCAGTAAGGCTCAATCATGGGCGAAAGAACATAACAGGCCGATATTCCTCGGAGAGTTCGGAGTCTACGATAAAGCTCCAATGGACTCTAGAGTTCGCTACTTAAGCTTTATTGCTAGACTGGCGGAAAACATGGGTTGGAGTTGGGCCTACTGGCAGTTCGACAGCGACTTCATACTCTATGACATAGCGAATAATAGGTGGATAGAACCAGTATTAAACGCCCTAATCCCAACGGAGGAGCGCGGCTCCCTATGGATGCCGATCTAAAGAATGGAAAATTGAGGAAAATAGTGCAGAATCACATTTATGGTTTTTATGTTCAAGGAAATATTTAAAATATACTTGGAGCTACACTGTATTAGGCTGGAAAAATGTTACGTGAAGATCATAAGAGGCGTTTGAAGGAGGAGTTTAACAAGAGGTTGGAAAACCCCGTTAAGCTTATTGTATTCACGCAAGAAGTTGAATGTCCACTTTGTGCTCAAACCAGAAGCCTAATCGAAGAATTGGTATCTCTAAGCGATAAGATTATAGTTGAAGTATATGATTTCGTTAAAGATTCCGAGAAGGCAAAATCTTACATGGTTGATAAGGTTCCAGCCGTAGCCGTAGTGGGGGCTAGGGATTACGGTTTAAGGTTCTATGGTCTACCGTACGGCTACGAGTTTCAAACTCTATTGGAGGCTTTATTCTATGCTTCAACTGGGAGAACAGACCTATCAGAGGAATCTAGGAGGAGGCTTAAAGCCTTGAGAACACCAGCCCGTATTCAAGTCTTCGTAACATTAACATGCCCCTACTGTCCCCAGGTGGCAAGCCTAGCCTATAAGCTTGCAGTGGAAAGTGAACTGGTTAGGGCTGAAGTGGTGGATGTAGGTGAATTCCCCCACCTCGCATACAGGTATGCCGTCATGGGTGTTCCGAAAACTGTTATAAACGATAGGGTTGAGTTTGTCGGAGCAGTTCCAGAGAAACTATTCATAGAGTATGTTATGCTTGCAACTGGAAGCCCGGAATACCTCCTATAAACTTTTGTGGTGCTAGTTTGGCAGATAGAGGGAAAACCTTAACGTTAATATTCATATATGGTGGGGAATTCGCAGAACGGGTTGTAAGAAACCTGATAAACGATCCAAGCTTTTGCAAATCCTGCGGATTATACTGCAATTCTTGCAAATACGGCCTCTACAGCTACGTTCAGAGCATACTTGCCGCTATAAAGCTTCCAAACCCTTCAAACCTACCGGCGTTCATAGATAAACCTGAGGAGTATATGCCTAAGTCTATACCCAAAGCCGACATATGCATAGCCTCAGGCCTACATAAAGACCTACTATTGGAACTGCCAACACACCTGAAGAAGAACGGCGTGGAAGCATTAATAGTACCTGTGGAAGACTTCAACGAAGTGCCATCAGGTTTAAGAAGGCAAGTTGAAGAACACTGTTTAGAACTAGGCTTGGAAACGGTATTTCCAAAGCCCTTCTGCTCTCTAGAACCATCAGAAGATAGACCTCTAATCTCACGCTTCGTCGTAGAGTTCCACGTAGGTAGACCTATGCTTGAAATATCTCTAGCCGAGAGAGGCGGGTGCGAGATCATAGAGTATGCGTTCGTCAAACGTAGTGCACCGTGCGGCTCAACATGGTACATAGCGAAGAAGTTGACAGGTGTTGAAACGAAAAGGGAAACCCTATACGATGCCATAGCTAGAGCCCACCACAGCTACCCATGTACAGCAACCATGAACATAGACCCTGAGGTAAGAGAGCCCATACTTCACATAGGAGGCTATATAATAAGAGAAGAAGTTGAAAAAGCAGTGGAGAAGGCGAGGCTCCACAAGAACTAATGTAACATGCTTAATCTTTGAAAGACCGAGAAAAGGTTCGATGTGTTGCACTTATCCGGTTTAGCGGTATGCCGATAAGAGTTCACATGGTAGACCTTTTAATCTTCGGAAGTACTTCAAACGTAAACTTGGCGATCTGATCCTTCGTAAGTCCGTATTCTCCATTCAACTTGCTTATCTTACCCTGCTTAACCATGGAGGCTAGGGTATTGTAGACTGTTTTTAAGGCTTTACTTGTTGTTTTAGCGAGCTCAGATGGCGTCATAGATTCTTTCCCGAGTTTTCCAAGTCTAAAACCTACGTAGGCGCCTACTAGGCTTAAGATTATGGCGTCTTCAGCAGCTAAATCGCTCCTTCTGATTATTACGCCGCCGTCTGTTACGAGGAAAAGCTCAGAACATTCTCGGATAAGTTTATCCAAGTTTGGTTCAAAGACTATCTTAGAGATTACCTCATAGGATGGGTATGCTTCAGAAAGCCATTCAAAGAAGGATTTTAAAACGGCATCGGGTTCGCCTTTGAAAGTAGCTTCTAGAGAGCCCATTTTAACATTTATCTCTATACTACTCAACGCGTTCACCTCTAAGTTTAGGTGCAACCTCGCTTATGAAGTACTTCAACCCCTTTGAAGTGACCCTATACTCACCCCTCTCCACCTTCTCAACCAGATAGCTGTTTTGAAGTTCGCTAAGCCTAGCACTTATAGAGCTTTTAGATTTACCCAGTCTCCCGGAAACCTCTTCAAGTGAAAGTGAAGGCTTATCGGATTTACCGAAAAGGTATGCGAGGTATTTGACGATTAAAACGAGTAGACAGCCCTCATAAATAGTCAACTTCCTCATATCCGTTAAAACCGTAGGCTCAGGATGTACGGCAACAAGGTCTCTTAAACCCTTGGAAACCTCCTCTAAATCCAAGCTTAAAGTTAGATTCTTAACAAGACTGAAAGCTGGATAAACGTCCGAGATGAACTTAATGAGACTTCTCAAAACCTGTTCGGCGTCTCCTGAAAACTCGCATTCACCACCTTCAAATGAAACCTTAACCCTAACCCCGCTCACAGAAAACCACCTCTAGCCTTCGGGATAATAGTCTTCTCAACCCACATCTGACCTTGAGCTGAAAGCTTCCACATAACATCCTTTGGATCGGGTTTGAAAACTCTACCTGAATCAGCCATTTCCTTAAGCCTAGCTGATACGTTTGAAACCTTAATGCCGGAGTTTTGCAAAAGTAGAGCTATGGTTTTAGGATCAGCCTTCTGCTCTTTAAACGCGTAGAGTAGCAACCCTATAGCTTCATACTGGCTTAACTTAGCCTTCTCCGAAGCCACTATCAGAGGGCCATCAACACTCCACTCTATTATACCTTCTAAATTTGAAGCCTGCAGACTTTTCTCGGCAAACTCGAAAGACTTCGATTTTAAAGGTTGAAAATCCTCCAGAGTCGATTCGCTTTTAAGTAGCTCTCTAAAGCCCATTGAAGAAGTCTCCTCCAAAGCCGTTTTAACGAGATTGAGTTTTTCATGTAGCTCTTCAACGGTTGAGAATTCAAACTCTAAAGAGCCGAACCAAGACCGGAAGATAGCTTTAACTTTACTCATACTAGTAGAAAAAATTAGATAAACCAGTATATAAATTTATTCAATTCATCCTTTAAATTCCCGTATTCAAAAACACTTACCATGATTTTCACCATAAATTTTCACGGATAAAGCCATGTGACAGAAATTTTAGGAAAAAACTAGGAAAAATTTATAGAAATTTTCTATGGTTTTATCCATAATATAGTTAATATTTTCCTCCATTGAATACCAATATAAAACTCACAAACTTGGAGGCTTCTTCTGGAAATACATGTATCTACCTTTCCTACCCTCTCTGTGCAATATGTCGCTTCTAACCAAGTCTGCCAAAGTGTGGGCTACGGCGGTTCTATCGTAGTGGAAGCCGCGTTTACTAAGCTCCTCGTGGACGTCGCTAAGCGTTCTTCCAACGCTGAACCACCCGGTTCTCCAAAGGTTTAGTAGAACGCCTCTGCACGTCGATGGAATAGATTCTTTAATGATTTCTGTTTCAGGTTTGCTAAGCTCTCTATCAGGTAGGGGGATGTTTTTAAATGCGTTTAAAAACTCTTCAACCGCTTTTTTAAGCTGGTCTTCTCCGCACTCTATTTCAGCTTCAACCCCCTGGTACTTCAGCTTTATCCTGACTTTTCTATCCGGCTCCATGTTCAACCACTTTGTTGATTGAGCAATCAACAACAACACTTATAAAGGAGTGCATCTCTATATAGAGTGGTGATTGCATGGATATAAATGTTTCCTCTTCAACAAACAACTCTAAAGAAGACTCTCAAAACCTCCTATGGCTTAAAGAAATGCCCTACGTGAAACTCTACCAAGAACTCGTTGACGCAGGTACTGAACTACTCCTCAACAGGCTTAAAACGTACAGGAGGGAAGTCTACAAGCTCGTAGAAGAGGTCAAAGACAGGTTGAAAATATATAAGGCCGTTTACGACAAAAATGGGCCGGCATCGTCTAGAGTAGTTGGAGTAGACGCTGGTAGAAACGGCACAGAGTATAAGTTCGCATACATACCTCTATATGGTGCTATAGCGGTTTTAGTTGAGAACTGGGAGATCGTGGATGAGCCGTTATGCGTAACGGGACCACCTGACATATGGACTTCAGAGCTAGACCCAGATAGGCGTGAAAGCCTTCTACACATGGCTTTAGAATATCACGTGGCCACTAGAGCCGTGGAGAAGTGGAAGCCAGACTATCTTCTACTCGACGGAGGAATTGTCCTCAATCCCAAGCTCTACCCAAGTTTTCAAACCTCGCCACAGTATGAGGGGGACTTCTACTTCACGGTTATAACGGTGCTTGAGCTTTTAAACACGTGTAGGATGCTTCAGGTTCCGGTTTTAGGCTTCGTGAAGCGTACACATATGAACTTCTACTCAGCGTCCATGAGGAACAGTCAGATTAGAGATTCAACGTTGATGAACTTCATTCTCAAGGATGGAGAGTACTCTGAACCCTTCAGAGTTGAAAACGTGGTGACCGAATCCTATAGAACTGTTGCCGAAAACCTGAGGTACGGTGGAGACCTACCAGTCATATATTCCAGCTATATTAAAACGGGTTCAACTCCATTTAGAGTGGAGGTTCCGATGTTCTGTTTAAATAAACTTGAAGAGTTGATGTCGATAGTCTACACCATGGCGAGCTTTGACGGCATCCCATATCCGATACATGAGGCTGATAGGCTTTCAAGGATAACTAGGCCGACGTCAAACATACATTCTCTAGTACTCTACTCTAAAGCCTTAGAGCTTGTTGAAAGTGGAGAGATGGAGCTTAAGGACCTAGACTTACTACTGCTCGAATACGGTGAAAGCTGGACGTTAAACGGTAATCTTGAGGATTTCAGAGGTGGCGATGTTTGAAGCAGATAGGCTACGTACTCTCCGGCTGCGACCAGAGCAGGATATCCTTCGTAGTCATGGAAGACTCTAAAGTCTACGTAAACAACTACTACTTCATAAACCATCCATCAAGCTCAGCAGGCGAATTCAACCCAGTCCTACTGAGAGTCTACAAGATCACACCCTACAACCCTGAGATGACGATAGGGAGCTTCGGACCTATAGCTGGTAAGAAGGGTGAAAAGGCATACTACGGTAAGAAGCTCGAGTATCTAGTAGCTTGGGCTGAAGTTTTAGGATATATATCTTGGGATGGGAAATGGAGGAGGCTTGAATGTAGCCCTAACACTTGGGACTCGGTTTACGAGCCCACTTACGAAGAGCTCGAAGGTTTCTTCATAAAACTGTCAAGCAAAAGTCTGAGCGATAGGACAGACCTCCCGATAGTCATGGGTAGACATAGAGGGTTGAATATACCGTTCCACTTAGATCTGAACGCCGTAGCCAAAGGACATATGTTCGTAGCCGGGATGACTAGGAGCGGTAAAAGCACATTCGTCTTAAACCTTATAGCTAGGGCTCTTGAAAGCGATTTGAAGCCGAGGTTTATAATCTTCGACAGGAGGTGTGAATACTCCCTACTATCTAAGTATGGCGCCACGGTATTTCCATATCTAAGCTTCATACCTAAGACCGAGCTGGTCTCTCCAAGCCTTGTAGCGTCTAGACTAGGCTTAGACCCGAATAAGGCTGAGGGGAAGCTCTTATGTGAGGCTTTAAACTCTATAAGGGCTGAGGGGTCTGATTTAACAGCTAAAAACGTGTTTAGGAGGTGTGTAGAGCTAGCTCCATACTTGATTTCAAGAAGTAGAGATTCAGTTCTCTCTAAAATAAGATGGGTTCTTGAAAAGCGTGGAGATTTTATACTTACGGAGGAACATAAGCCTCTAAACATCGTTGAAACGCTCTACGATAAGCCAGCTGTAATTGTAGACTTCTCAGTAGACGCTAATATAGAAGACCAGCAACTTACAGCTAAATACCTGATACGTGAAGTCGTAAACCATGCTATTAAATGTAGAGCTACGGGGGATTTCGCAACGATATTCGTGATAGAGGAGGCGCAGTACTTCATACCTGAGAGGGGCCTCAAGATAGAAGTTGGAAACCCTGAGAAGACGGGGGTGGATAAGCAGATAATAGAGGCGATAAGTCAAGCAGGCGGATACAACGTAGGCTTCATAATAGTGACGCAGAGACCGGCCTATATTTCAAAATCCGTAATATCGCAGTGTAATACGATAGCGGCCTTCAGACTTATGGCTGGCAACGACCAGGAAGCTATCATAAAATACTCAGAATACGGTAGTGAAAGGATGAGCGACTACCTGCCGGGGCTAGCAGACCATGAAGCCCTCATATGGGGTATGGCGTCGCCAGTACCGTTCCCAGTAACGATAGAGGTAGACGTTAGAGACTACCCATCTAAAACAGGCGTAACGGCTAAAACAGCATGGGATAGAATGAAGATTAAAAACCCCACAATTAAAATCCAACAATAATCCCCTGAAAAGACCAGCACGCAAGTACCTATACGCTTAACCGTTACGGGACTCGTAAATCTTCGCCTCTCACATCTCCAAGTGACTGCTATTGCGAGGTACTTAAGGCCTTTGGAACGCTTTTAGATTGCAACATTTTTATAGGGGCGTTTTCAGAATTTAAATGATGAAGTTCTATGCTTGAATACAAAATTAGATATGATCCTGAAGCCGACACATTATATGTTAAGCTTAAGGATAGCGAGGTTGCTGAAAGCGAGGAGGTGAATGAAGGAGTCATAATAGACTATGACAATCGAGGTGAGGTAGTAGGGATAGAATTTCTAGAATTCTCGAGGAAGAAAATAGACATTGGACAACTTATAGTTAAAGGGTTAAGCACCGTGGCTGTAACTAAATGATTGTATTCACGATACATGCATTGGAACGTATGAGGAGCCGTAGAATATCTAGGAATGAGATAATCTCTTGTATAGAGAGCCCAGACAGAACCCTAAAATTAAACGGTATATTCAGAGCTGTTAAGAAGGAGGATGATAAGGTGCTAGTAGCCATGTATCGAAAAAGCAATAATGATGTCATCGTCGTAACGGCATACAGAAGCGCAAAGAAGGAGAAATACCTCCAGCAAATACGTATGTAAAATGAGAGTAACTAAAACATGTTTAAGCCTACAATTTTTACATCAGGCTTCGTCAGACATTTAGTTTATCCAATGTTATAGTAGCTACAAGTAATGTCGGTAGATCTAACTTTTATTTGAGGGGGAAATAGCATACCGAGATTTTTTTAAAATGGACTTTGTAATAGGCTTCGTTTAGCTATGGATATCTTATCGTGTTTTTGCATCTGATGCTGTTTATGCTCCTATGAATCCTTCATCGTAGAATACTGGCTTGTAGCCTCTATTCGTCACCCATTTGACTGCTTCGACGATTTTCTCTTCGTAGTCTGGCTGGTATTCTGGTCTGTTGCGGTGGAACTGCTGTTCATGTATCATAAGCTCTATTATTTCAGATTGATGTGGGTCTTCAGCCACTTTGTTGAGGTGGTTGGTTATTTCGCCTAGTTCAAGCGTGTTTACGACTATGTCGTGTCTTATGAAGACTATCCCGGTCTTCATATCTTTCCAGTAGTCATGTCTGCTCAAATACTTCACCTTTTCATTGTCTAGGTAGTATGATACGCAGGGTTTATCCGTTATAACGGTCTCGTAGGGTGATGGACCTCTGTAGTTCCATGTGAAGTATCCGACTAAGCCTTCAACTCCACAGTTTCTCAAGGCTACGCACGCCTCTATGGGTGCCTCACCCCAATGGATTGTAGTGAAGCTGCTTAAAAGCTCCCTACCTGCAAACCTCTCTATCTCCCTTGTGACTAGGAGGTAGTCGCGCTTTATCTCCGCGTATGTGGCGCTTCTGTAGGGTAGGTCGGGCTTCTCCTGGAGGGCGTGAAACGTAAGCCTCAGCCAGTCTCTGTTCTCCAACCACTCAGACTTATACTTATCAGGCATTTGAGAAAGCTTGAAGCCCTCAGTCTGGTAGAAGATGTTGAACTGTACCTTAGTGCCGTATTTTTCATGGACATTCCTCCAAAAGCTGAGGAAGTCGTTGTCGAAGATTGAGCCGTATTTCCGACTGTTTAACGCTAAGTCTTTGAGAAACAGTATGTTATCGTCTACTGAAAACCTGTAGCGTTTCACAGAGTTTCTATCCCACAAGACCGTGATGACGTCCGCGCATCCAAACCCGCCGTCAGAACTCCTCGTGAAAGCTACAATCTTATTCTCCACACTCCGTAGGGTGATGCGGCAGGTGAACCTATCCCCGTCAACCTCAGCCTCCTCTTCATTAACAAAGACCCCATCGTATTTACGCGATGTAACACCTCTAACCACTATCTCCAAGCCGTCAGACATCAACCTCCCATCATTCCTATTCAGAATAGCGCCATCAACGGGCTCAACAATCCTGATCAAAAACACCACTACAAGTATACTAGCCCCTTCAAGAATAAAACCTTAACCATATTCGGGTGTGATTCGTGGAACAGCAACGGCTTGTTGACGCATAAAGTTTATAAAACACGCATCCCCGTCAGGAGCATGGTAGTGTTATCATTGGGTTCGATCGTGTTGCCTAGGAAGATTGAGAAAAGGTTGAAGGAGGTGTCTGAGAATACTGGAGTTTCAGAGGAAGAGTCGATTACAGAAGCCTTGTCGAAAGTTCTCAAAGAGCCTTTAGATCCTGAGGCAAAAGTTGAGCTGTACTTGAAGTTGTGTGAGAAGTACTTAAGCGAGGCGGAAGACTACATGTCTAAAAAAGACTACATTCAAGCTTCAGAGAAAGCGTGGAGTGCAGCGGCTCAAATAATTAAGGCGTTGGCTGCAAGAGAGGGAAGAGATCTTAGAAGCCATAAAGAGTTGCACGAATACTTAGCGTACACAGTTAGGAAAGTCGGAGACATAGAGCTGAGAAGGATCTGGTCCGCCGCGGGTGAGTTACATAGGAACTTTTACGAGGCATGGCTACCCCCAGAGTTGGTTAATGGATACTTTGAAGACGTTAAAGAGTTTGTAAACAGGTTGAGAAAGCTACTGCAACGAGCTGCCTCATAAACTCTTTTCTGAGAATCCTTAAGATGCTTTTTACTCCTCCAATCATCTATGGACATATTTCGCAAATAAAAGTAGGGGTTTTGAAGCTGGCTTTCAGCCTCTTTATGACCGCTGGGCTTTTCGAGTAGCTTTTTTAAAGTGGGAGTGTGATCGGCCTGCCTTCTTCGGCTGATTTAACCGCGGCGAGTGTTACTTCAAGCGTTCTAACGCCTTCAGATATTGGTGTTCTTGTGGCTCTATCTTCTAATATTGCGTTTATCAGGTCTAGCTCAGCCAGCCTCATGGTGTCTCTGAAGGGCTCGTTAAACTCTTCGATCTTAAACGGTGTTTTAGTGCTCCAGTGTATCGTCAGCTGGTTTGGGTTTTCAGATTCAAGCATAGCGTCCCAGCCGATTATGCTCCACTTTAAACCCCAAGTGTGGGGTGAAGCACCTATTGTCGCCGTTACTACGCCCACTGCGCCGGATGAGAATCTTAAGACTACTCCGCTTACGTCTTCAATAGTCATGTCTTCAACGTCCTTGTACAGTAGTCTATCCATCTCAGCGTATACGCGTTTAACGTCTCCGCAAAGCCATATGAGGATGTCGTATAAATGTGTGGACTGCTCGACTATCTGTCCCCCGCTTTTAGACTTATCTATCCACCAATCTCTACGTATGAATCTGCACCAGTATTTTCCAGAGGCCAAACCTATTGAGCCTAAGCTGTTCGACTCTATGAGGCTCTTAGCCTTTTCAACGCCCGCTCCAAACCTAGACTGATAGCCAACTTGGCTTTTAACACCGTGCTTCTCAACGGCTTTAGCCATCTCCCTCGCAAGCCCAACGTCTAAGGCTATGGGCTTCTCAATGTATATGTTTACACCGTTTTCAGCCGCAACCATAACCTCATCGCTGTGGGCGAAGGGCGGTAGACATATGAAAACCACGTCCGGCTTCGCCTTCTCAAGCATTTTACGCCAGTCTTCATAAACCTCGCCGCCATATGTTGAAGCGAAAGACTCGGCTCTAGCGCGTACAACATCGCTGAAGGCCTTAAACTCGACGTTTTTAATGTTTGAAAGGCTTTTAGCATGGGCTTCAGCAATACCCCCACATCCTATAAACCCGACGGCTAGACGTCTCATTAAAACCCTCACCCTATAACTCGCTGAAGGCTTAAATATTTAACCGTTCCGGCTCAAGCTGGAGGCCTAGAGCTGGAGGGTTTCTAAATTCAGGTAGAGGAGAGTTCAGAGTATACGCCGTCTAGAACAACCTTCAATCTATTTAGAACTTCCCTACTGACTAGAACTTCTCCACCAATGTATGCTGGGTCTACCGGGATGTAGGCATTGACCTCCTTCAAATCGACTTCCAAGCCGTCTTTTTCAGAAAACAGTGACGCTTCAACCTCGTAAACTTCGCAGTCTACTTTTTCTCCAAACGATGAAACGAGCTTATCCATGCGTATAGGGTTGAGCCCTTCGAAAAACTTCAACAGTGCGATGTTCGGGTATATACCTCCGTCAAAACCAGTATCGATGATCGCCGTGCCAAATGCCTTCACTCTTTTATCTCTACGCCTTAAGACCAGGCGTACGATGGGTACGTCTGGAATCTTAGCTCCACTGTATGAGAAACCATTATCTGAATACCTATACCTCAGACTCAATTATCCAATCACTCTCCACTCTAGCTTTAGCCAGCCTAGGAGACCTAAGCTTTATAACGCCCTGCTCTCTCAGCTTCTGTAAAGCTGTTGGATAGGTTTTAGCTTCTAGACGACTATCAGGCTCACCTAAGTAGGCTTTAAGCGCCTCCACTACTATAGAACTTCTTGTCCTACCGGACTCCTTCGCCGAGCCATCCAACTCTTCAAAAAGCCTATCAGGGAGGCTTAAACTAACCTTCTTAACCAAGAATTCACACTGGTAGTAAAAATACCACCGGTAGTATTTAAATTTAATCATCCTGGGAGAGAGCTCAAAGTTTCAACTCACATAAATCTGAGCGTTTTTGAGGTTGCATAGGGCTGTGAAAAACTCCACCTTAAATCGGGTTTAAGAGATTTGAAACCTCCTGTATTTGCCCTAAACCGCCGAAG
>CAZMSC010000019.1:0-29599 GCA_964568845.1 uncultured Candidatus Bathyarchaeia archaeon
AACCTTCAGATGCGGGGAGCAGGGTTCCCCCAAAGAGCCCTCTATGAATTAATCGAGAGGGATGGGTTAGGTAGGAAGTAACAACTCACTATATATCTCTACTTAACTCAAAACTCTCCTACTTCCTATTCTACACTTGTCTTCCGTCTTCAAGCTTCTTCATATAGTCTTCTAAAGCAGTTCTTCTGGAGAAGCGTATACTGTAAACGGTGAGTAGATCCGTCAAGCTGGATGGGGATTGGAAGTTTCAAGAAGCACAATATAGAGGCCAATTTAAAGCGTTAGCCGTAAGACTGCTCAGGCGCTTTATGAGGGAAGATACGTCTACATTATTCCCTACGCTTCAGAGGACGATCATAAGCTAGGTGGTGGTTAAACCTTAAAGCTACAACTCTAGCTCTCTAAGCATGTTCACGAGGTTTCTCATACATATTCTTGACGCTTCTAATCCTAGGTTTGAGTATTCAGCTCCTCCAGGCATCAAAACCTTCGATTCATCCAGTTTGACTTTAGGCCTCCAATGTGTTTCAAGCGATAAGTACCCTCTATAGTTATCAAAGGCTAGGGCTTTCAACTGCTCTCTATAGTTTACCTCTCCCTCGCCTATTGGAGTAAACTCATGGTTTCCACCCGACCCCTTCCTCACACCGTCTTTAACATGCACGTGTACCACACTGTTTCGAACATTATTATATCCATCTGGATACGGTATCTCCCCCTCGGGATCCCATATATCGTTTCCAGGATCCCAAACAACCTTAACAGTTTTTGAACCGATTTTTCTGAGAAACTTGGAAACTCTTAAACCATTACTCGCATAAGTGGAGGGTTCGTTTTCAACTCCAAGTATAACCCCCTCACTTTTAGCCACGTCTATAAGTGGCTGATAGAGTTCAACGATTTTATCAACAACTCGCTCAATACTGTCTCTCTTCCAGAAAGTGAAAACTCGTACGATGTCCGTGTCGAGGGTTTTAGCAAGCTCTACACACCGTTTAAATATGTTTAAGTGTTGTCTGTACTCAGCATCGTCATCTATACTTGATTTGAAAACAGGGGACGCTACGGCTGAAACCTCTAAACCCTCCCTTCTCAGACTACTTCTAATTGAACTTGCGAGTTCTACAAGCTCATGAGGCTTCTTGTTGAATAAAGTCCTTATCTCTAACCCGTCTAGTGAAAACTCTCTAGCAAACGCTACCAAATCTCTCAAGTCTTGAGAGACCTCGTCTGATATAACAGATAGTTTAAAAGTCAAGGCAATCACCCCTTAAACGCCGATTCTAATTTTATCAAAGTGTAGGAAGTCTTTAAAACCCCTTCTAGGTGGACGGCTGGGTGATTCTGCTGGGTAGCCTATGGGTATTATGGCTATAGGTCTTATGTGGCTTGGCGCCTCTATAGCCTTTGAAACCATATCGTCTCTAAAAGCTCCAACCCAGCATGACCCCAAGCCTAAAGCCGCAACTGCAAGCTCAAGATAAGTTGCAGCTATACTAGCGTCGTTTATCGAGTATAGATTTTCACCTCTAGACCCATATCTAACGGCAGACCTACGCTTGTTAGCACATACGACGAAGACAACGGGTGCTTCGGCGATAAACCATTGACCCCAAGCGGCTTCAGCCAAAGCTCTCTTACGGTTTTCATCTCTAACCATGACTATCTCATAGGCCTGCAGATTTCCAGCCGAAGGCGCTAAATCGACCGTTTCAAGGATCTTAAATAGCTTTTCATCTTCAACCGGCTTAGATTGGAAGCTTCTAATAGACTTACGCCTTCTAACAGTTTCGAAAAAGCTCAGCTCACTCATCATGTTATTTAAAGCGTTTATCGACTATAAGCTTTCCCTCGTACAGTCAAACTCCACAGTGGTAATCGTTTAAAGAATGGTCGCAGTTTGTTTATGTCAGAGCGGAGATGCTTAAATATTTAAGTAGTTTTTACATTAAAATAATATCGATATTTGATGGAAGCTGTTATACTGGCCGCGGGTAGAGGAACACGTATGAAGCCGTATTCCAACGCCGTCAATAAAGAGATGTGTCTCATAGGATACTATCCCGTTGTAGAGTATGCCGTTAGAGGATTGGCTTCAGCGGGCATTGTGAAGGTCTACGTGGTTTTAGGTGAACGTAAAAGTCAGATAATGGAGTATTTGAGAGACGGTAGCTGGCTAGGTGTTAAAATAGCCTATCTATACCAGGATATGAACCGCGGCGCTGGAACGGCTAAGGCGGTTGAGGTAGCTGATGGTTGGATTTCGGAGGACTTTATGGTTCTCTATGGAGATACGTTCTTCCATCCGATGGACTTCTTTAGGAGCATGGTCGAATTCCATGAAAGCGTGAAGGCCCATGTTACAGTAGGCGTGTACCCTATGGAATCCTATAGAGAGTATGGGATTGTCAAAGTGGATGATGACGGGAGGATTTTAAATATTCTAGAGAAGCCTTCTGAAGAAGAGGCTCGGGAAGCCATAGTAGACAACACGTATCTTGTAAACTCAGGGCCTCTAATATTCAACCCAAAAGTATTTGAATATCTGAAGAAGACACCCATATCCC
This sequence comes from uncultured Candidatus Bathyarchaeia archaeon, assembly GCA_964568845.1. Taxonomy (GTDB): domain Archaea; phylum Thermoproteota; class CALKCG01; order B24; family B24; genus DTBU01. The sequence goes on from CAZMSC010000019.1 coordinate 2,568, forward strand.
CAGCCGGAGAATACTGGGTAACGGATACGATAAAACTCATGGCAAATGACAGGTTAAACGTTCTGGCATATAGAATACCGAAATCGGTATTCTGGAGAGACATAGGAAGACCTGAGACGCGGATAGAAGCCGAAAAATACGTACAAGAAATAGGGCTGGCAAAAATAAGCCTCCAACGATAACTTTCAAAATCGAAACGGTTTTCTACGTTTAAGGAGGGATATTTAAAAGAAGTTTATAGTGAAAGTTAATCGACTTAAACTGCTTTAGGAAGATGTTTTACTAGTTAAATGGATCAAAAAACTTTTAAACTTGGAATACTTCTACTCTTCAAGCTATGGAGGCTTTGCCTTGGAGTATAGGGTTCTCGGTAGGACTGGTTTTAAGGCTTCTGTGATAACGCTTGGTGGTTGTGGTGTTGGTTGGGTTGATCAGACGACTGCTGATAAGGCCGTCGAATACGTTTTAAAATGTGGTGTTAACGTTATTGATGTAGCTCCTACTTACGGTGAGGCTGAGGCTAGGCTTAGACCTTGGGTTGGAAGGTTTAGAAGTAGACTGTTTTTGGCCGAGAAGACTCAGAAGAGGGATAGGGATGGCGCTTGGAGTGAGCTTAAAGCAAGTATGGATAGACTTGGTGTTGAGAATTTTGACCTTTATCAGATGCATGCAGTTTCAGATTTTGAAGACTTAGACAGAGCATTGAGTGAAAACGGGGCTGTAGAGGCTTTTAAAGAGGCTAGAGACGTTGGTCTTATAAAGTTTATAGGTTTAACTACACACGATGTGAGAGTTGCGCTTAAATCAATAGAGCTTTTTAACTTTGACACTATTATGATACCCGTAGGCTTATTCAGCTTGGTAAATCCTACATCTCAAAGCGATTTTAGGCAGGTCCTCAAAGTCGCCAGAGATAGAGGTGTAGGCGTCATAGCTATTAAGGCTATTGCTAGAAGACCTTGGAAAGCTGAGCGTAAATACGGAACTTGGTACGAGCCTTTAGAAGAGCAGGAGATGATAGACCTAGCGGTTTGGTTTACATTGTCGCAGGAGGGCGTTGTAACCTACTCACTACCATGTGATATTAGACTTTGGCCTAAGGTTTTAAACGCTGTTGAGAGGTTTAGAGTGCTTTCTGCCGAGGAGCAGGAAAAGGCTTTAGAGAAAGCGCGGCTTGAAACGTTTGAGTATATATACTGAGAACGGTGGAGATTATGCTCGTCTATGCGTCACCAAAAGTGATCTCTGACTGCTGGATTGAGTTAATGTACATAGCGGATCCGGACTAGTGAATGAATTTGTAACAGCATATGCCCTAGCCTTACATCCTCCTCTGCATATTGCGTTGTATTTGCAATTTCTACAGGCCTCAGGCACTGTTGAGAACACATTCTTCACTAATGGGCTCGCCAAATACTCCTTCCAAGCTTTAGAGATTCCAACCTTGACGTCTGTAACCTTCATCCTTAGAGAGTCGCAGAGTGGTATCGATCCGTCTGGAAGAATATCCCAAGCCCTATAGATCGGGCAATCGCTGACATGGAAGTACTTTGTAGATCCCACTGAAGAGAGGAATGGCGCACACCAAAACGTCACTTCAAAACCTAAGGAGTTTGCAGTATCCCTTAGGACTGTAACGGTGTTGAGAAGCTCTGAAGGGTTGATGTTTAGTCGATGAACGTACTTAGCTCTTCCAATAGGTATTACTGGTATGAAGGCTGTGTATGAGGCCCCGAGGTCTCTTGAAAGTCTAAGTATATCTGTCAATGCGTGTAGATTTATTCCCGTAATAGTTGTAACGGTCGCAAACTTCAATCCAAACTCTTTAACCAATTTAAGACCATCCATCAAAGAATCCCAGCTTCCTAAACCCCTCAGTTTTTCATGAAGCCTTCTGGATGATCCATCTAAACTTGTAAATATTGAGACTTCAAAGTCGCTGAGGAACTTAGCATAATCGTCGTCCAGCAGTGAAAGGTTTGATTGAACGGATACCTCTATACCATTGTCTTTAAGCAGTTTGATTACGCTACGTAAAGGCTTCCAAAGCAATGGTTCTCCACCAGTTATATCTACTGGTGTTGAAAAATCCGCCAAGTCTTCTGCAATCTTTAGAGCATATTCTTCGGTCAGCTCTCCAGCTATATCGCAAGTGTAACAGTGACTACACCTTAAATTACAACGGGAAGTCACAAGCCATATTGTAAAGTCTGGTTTGACGGGCATTTCAGCCCACCTCATAGAACTAAAACGATATATGAAGCTTTAGAATTCGGCAAAAAAGAGAAAGATTTAAAACTCAGTAAAAAACTTTACCTAGAAATTCTTCTTTAAAAAGACAGTAAAAGCGTCTCAGACGGACGCTGAGGCTTTCACTCTTCTTTAGAAGGAATGTAATAGTATTCTCCTATAGACTTTTGATACTTATCCAGTCTAGACCCGTACTTGTTGACCCTAGGTCTACCCGTATCTGGATCTCTTCTAAAAGTCACTTCTAGCTGAGATAGAAAACTGTTCATTCCGTCTCTCAGAGACATGGGTGTGGATGCAACCCCTTCCATGCCAGGTTTGCCTGTGAACACCATAAGCTTGTCAGCTACGAAGTCGGCTACAGATAAGTCATGCTCCACTATGAGTGCCGCTTTCCTAAGGTTCTCCACGATCCTCCTTATAACTCTAGTCATCGTAAACCGTTCCTCGACGTCTAGGTAGGCGCTAGGCTCGTCTAAAAGATATAGATCCGCATCTCTAGAGAGACATAGGGCTACGGCGACCTTTTGAAGCTCACCACCACTTAAATTTGACAAATCTCTCTCAAACATCTTGTAAATTCCCATAGGTTGAAGAAGCTCCTCATCTATAAAGCTCGATCCGAATCTATCCCCTAAAACTTTTCTAAAGAGCTCTTCAACAGTACCGCTGTAGTTTTCAGCCGATAAATATTGAGGCTTATAGCTTATCTTCAGAGATTCTGGCTGTGAGTCACCCTTGTCGGGTTTAAGTATCCCGGCAAGGATTTTAACAAACGTCGTTTTACCTATACCGTTTGGACCGAGTATTCCTACAACTTCTCCGAGGTGTATTTCGCCAGGTTCAACTTTTAAAGTGAATTCTCCAAGGCTTTTAATCAAACTACTCCATTTAACCATTACGGGCATATCTGAAGCATATCCATCTATTGGAGGTTTAACGTGAAATTTTATCTCCCTTCCTCTAAACCGTATGTTTTCATCCGGAATATAGCCCTTGAGGAATATGTTTATCCCATCTCTGACGGGGTGAGGGTGGGAGACTATGCCGTAGACACCAGGCTCACCATATATGACACAAACTTGATCCGAAAGGTAGTCTAAAACAGCTAAATCGTGTTCACTTACTATTACAGTTTTACCGGATTCGCATAGCCTTCTTATGAGCCTAGCTACGGAAAGCCTCTGCTTCACATCCAAGTAGCTTGAAGGCTCATCGATTATGTACACGTCTACGTCTTTAAGGCAACAAGCGGCTATAGCCACTCTCTGAAGTTCACCACCGCTTAAAACAGACAATTCTCTATCTAAGACCTCATTAAGCTCAAGCTCATCGCATATAGACCTCATAAGTCCTCCTTCATCTACTCTAGATAGAAGGTCTCCCACAACGCCTTTATGAACCATAGGTATTTTGTCAACGTACTGAGGCTTGTACGCGACCTTAAGGGAGCCTGAGCTTAAACCTTTAAAGTACTCTTGAAGTGGAGAACCTCCATAATAGCTTATTATCTCATCCCAATCGGGTGGATCGTTAAACCTACCTAAGTTAGGTTTTACAACACCGGCCAATATCATTAGAGAGGTGGATTTACCCACGCCATTTTTACCCACAAGCCCTGTAACTCTACCAGCAAGCGGTATTGGAAGCCTGTAAAGCTTAAAGGCATTTACACTAAACCTATGTGAACAATCCTCTTCCAACTCCTCAGGAAGGTTTACTATGGACAATGCTTTAAAAGGACATTTCCTAACGCATAAGCCGCATCCTACACATAGCTTCTCATTCACAATCGGATAGCCGCTTTCACCTATCTTAATAGCATCTAACTCATTCCTAACAGGAGGGCAGAACCTTATACAGACCAAACCACAATCCTTAGGTTTACACTTGTCTTTATCCAAGACTGCTACTCTAACCATTAAATCACCTTGAAGGGTTCATTGCGGTCTATTCTAAAAATCGAGAAGTAAGCTCTCTCATAAGGGCTTGGTAAAAATAAGGGGAGCGTTAAATCTGGGGAGCTACCATTCCTCCTCTTCCTCTTCCCATTCCTCTTCCGGCTCTTCTTCCTCCCATTCCCACTCTTCTTCCTCTCCCCATTCCTCCTCTTCCCATTCCTCTTCCGGCTCTTCTTCCTCTTCCTCCCAACGTTTCTTGGTCAAGAGTGTTCACACTCCGTCTCTCTTCAAGAAGCTTGGAATGTCGTAAAGACATATTTAAACTTAATTGTTTAGGAGAATCTCAAGCTATATTGGCTCCACTGGGAATTTATGGGGATTTGAAAAATATACTAGGTAATTTTAAACTAGAGTTCTATCTTGAGGTCTTCAGAGGTTAAAGCAACAGACTGCCTCTTTTCAATACGTTCAATCATGCCGTCTCTAATCCAAGCAATACGGTCTGAAACATCTATCATCTTCAAGTCGTGGGTAGCACATATGACCGTAGTATTCCTCTCAACTTTAAGCCTGTATAGCAGGTTAACAATAGTAAAACCCGTGTTTAAATCTAGGTTTCCAGTAGGCTCATCAGCTAGAACAATCGAGGGGTCATTCGCCAATGCTCTAGCAATTGCAACTCTCTGCTGCTGTCCACCTGACAGTTCAGTGGGTCTATGGTAGAGTCTATCTCCAAGACCGACAGTCTTCAGAAGCTCTTCAGCCTTTTTAACTCTTTCATCTTTTCTCTTACCGGTGAAAACCATAGGTAAGGCTACGTTATCTAACGCTGTCAGCACAGGTATTAGGTTGAACGTCTGGAAGATGTAGCCAATCTTATGAGCTCTAAGCCAAGCCTTCTCCCTCCTACTCATCTTAGCTATTTCTATTCCATCGATTAACACGGATCCTCCTGAAGGGTCATCAAGCCCACCTATCATGTTGAAAAGCGTGGTTTTTCCACTCCCCGACGGCCCCATTACCGACAGGTATTCGCCTCTCTCAACAATTAAATCTACTCCTCTTAAGGCGTGAACGATTTCACCCCTAAGACTATATTGCTTTTTAAGCCCCTTAGTTTCAACGACTATAGACATGAAGCACCACAAATTAAGAAAATCGATTATTAACTTAAATTTTTCTATTTATTTTACACAATTTAGATTTAGGAGGAAGTCTAAATGATAGATAGTTTCCTCAGAGTTCTTACAGAAGACTTAAGACTGCTCCTCAAAAAGCCAGTCGGAATTTTAATCCGAGGAAGAGTTGATGAAACTACGCATGAGCTTATAGAGCTTCTTAAATCAAAGGGGAAAGTTAAGCTCATAGTCGTCGGAGACGTTATCTCAAAGACCATTACAGTAATGGGTTTAAAAGCAGACCTATACATAACAGACTCAAGAAGTCTAAGGGCGCCAGTGGAAGAGCCTAAACTAGCAAACATTGCTGAAAGAGTGTATATGGTTCAAAATCCACCCGGACACATTTCATCTGAAGCTGAAAACGCTGTTAAGATGGCTTTAGCCAGCGGATGTACCTCTTGGATAAAAGTCGAGGGAGAGGAGGATCTGTTAACTTTAATAGCAATCGCAGAGGCACCTTTAAACTCCATAGTATTATACGGTCAACCAAATGAAGGAGTAGTCGTAGTTCAAGTAGATGAAAAGGTCAAATTGTGGATCAGAAGCATCATAGACAGCATGCCTACTATTCAGACCTAAACCCTTTCATTTTCCAACTCATTGCCTTACTTGAACGTTTTCCCAGACTCGGTATGCACCATACGCCTTAGATTTAAAACAATAGCCTTAAAGTACAGGTATGAATTGATAAAACATATGTAAGGCAATTCTAATAGATAAAGTGAGGGGGATTGTGAATAAGTCTTCGCCTAGAGCTTCCAGAGATGAGTATTTTCAAGGACTAATGAGCGCTGCTGAAGAGGCGGCTAAATTTATAGAGAGGAAGTCTTCAGAGGGTCTCTTAGTTATCCTATGCCATATAGATTGTGATGGATTAGCCTCTGGTGCGATAATGGGTAAGGCTTTAATGAGGATGAGGGTAGCTTTCCAAATTAGGGCTATTAAACAGTTTGAAGAAGCTACATTAAAGGTGTGTTTAGGAAACGCCAGTGTAGTAATTCTAACCGACATGGGATCTGGAAATTTGGATGTAATTTCAAATATCGATGGAAGTGAACGCGTAGTCATACTTGACCACCACCAGCCTATGTTAGAGTGTGCTGAGAAGTTTAAAGGCGTTCACGTCAACCCACACTTCTTCGGGTTGAACGGTGCTAGCGATATAAGCAGTTCGGGAATAGCCTACATAACGGCTAAATCGTTAAATCCGTTAAACGTAGACCTATCCCCCTTAGCAGTTGTAGGAGCTATTGGAGATATGCAGAATAAGAATGAAGAGAGAAGACTCCTAGGAGTTAACGAAACGATAGTTAAGGAAGCTGTTGAATCTGGATTGTTGAAAATTGAAAGGGGGCTTATGCTGTCTGGCAGAGAGACAAAACGTCTACATGAAGCATTAGCGTCAACGTTAACACCCTTCATACCAGGTATATCCGGGGAGGAAGATAAAGCCTTAGCCTTCTTAACGAGCATAGGCATACCAGTTAAGACTGGACATTTCTGGAGGACTCCTGCAGATTTAACTAAAGATGAAGAGATGAGGCTACTAGACAATTTAACTGCCTACATGGCTTCTAAAGGTATCGCCCAAGAGGAGATCATGCAACTCATTGGAGACAGTTACATACTTACTAAAGAGCAGAGATTTACACCATTGCGTGACTGCAGAGAGTACTCTGCGCTTTTAAACGCATGCGGTAGGCTCGGTAAATACGGGCTTGGAATAGCGATCGCGATGGGTGATAGAAGTAGGGAGACGCTGGACGAGGCGTATGCTACACTTGACATCTATAGGAAAAACTTGGCCATGCTCATAGAGGGCATTATTCAAAACCCATCTAGGCTCATAAACGCTGACGAGTTAGTCATAGTTAACGGTTCGGGTTTGATCCCTGAAGCTCTCTTGAGTACGGTAGCAAGCATACTTTCATCTAATTATGTGAAGCCTTTAATAGCTTTCACAGATGCTCCTGAAGGAATGGTTAAAGTATCTGCGAGAGTGTCTAGAACTCTTGCAGATGCTGGCGTTAACATAGCTCATATAATGGCTGAAGCGGCCAAATCTGTCGGTGGAACCGGAGGGGGACACGACGTGGCCGCAGGAGCGTTAATACCAGTTGAAAGAAGAAGCGATTTCTTAAGACTTGTCGCCAGTCTCTTAGGAAGACGGTAAACCTTAAAGTGAATCCTAAAAAGGCTTCTTCAAGAACCTATTCTACCAATAATTAAATGTCTACTCAAACCTTTTTATGGAGGAACTTCTACTCTAATGTGTAGGTATCTCATTGGATGAGGTCGAACTCAAAATACACCTAGAAGATTATTTTAAAGCAACAGCTCTTCTAAAAGCCTTAGAACCAGATAATAAAATTCTCCCCGCGGAGCTCACCATTAGAAGCGAATTGTCAAATTCGACGATAATTATAAGGATAGAGTCTAACGTTAAGATAGAAACCCTCCTCAATACGCTAGATGACCTATTAATATGCTTTTCAACGGCGGAAAAATGCCTCAGATCTATTGAAGCTGAAGCAGAAGGCTAAAATAATTGACTACTTCATCAGTTTAGATGGTTTCCACATATCAGTTATGGAAAATGTTCTATTCCAAGTTATTCTATGGACTACCATCGACAAATGAATGGATAACTGAAGGGAAATATTTAATTAAAAGATATTTCTTTCTTTGGAAAGCTGAACACTATGTCGAAGATGCGGCGAGCTAAAGATAAGTGGAGAGCTAAAATATGGTATAGAGTCTATTCACCCAAATACTTCGGCGAAATTGAACTACCATCCATACCAGTCACAGAAGGTCAAAGCCCCCTGGGTAGAACCGTGGAGACAACACTCTTCGATTTAACTCAGGACCCAGCCCATCAAACGATTATAATGCACTTTAAGATACGTGAAACCAAAGAGCTTAGGGCTGATACGTTCTTCAGCGGACATGAGTATGCTAGAGATTTCTTAAGGAGTCTTGTACGCAGAGGTAGTTCTAAGATAGATGCTATAATAGATGTTAAAACCAAAGACGGTGCACTTATAAGAGTCTACCCGATAGCTTGTACCGCTCATGGGATAAACTCCTCACAGAAGAAAGCCATAAGAATGCTTATGTTTAAAATAATTGAGGAAAAGGCTAAGAATTTAAACTTCGACCAGTTTGTCCAGGAAATGATTTTGGGTAAAATAGCTTCAGACATATATAATGAGGCTAAACACATAACCCCATTGAGACACGTAGGGTTTAAGAAGTCTAAAGTTTTATCAATAGAGGGAGTATTGAAGACGAAGCCTCCTGAAGTAGCCAGCTAACAATCACAGATATCTTTCGCAGGGTTTAAAAAGAAGTATCTATACAAGTGGTCTGAAATCATACGGTACTTTTCAAACAGTTTGGAATACTCGAAACTGTTCTCAGGAATAGGGTTGAATACTCTATTAAGTTTGACTATGGAATTGCAGGCGTCGCTTAAACTACCATAGTAGCCCAACGTTTTAGCCGCCAGAATAGCCGCACCTAGGGCAGAGCTCTCCTCAGTAGATGTCAAGAATACAGGAGTTTGAAAAACGTCTGCCTGAATTTGATTCAGAAGGTTTATTTTAGCTCCTCCTCCACCTACTCTAATCTCCCTCATCGGAGGGACGTATTTCTCGAGAATCCTCTTAATATGATTCAATGCAAATACAACACCTTCTAAAACAGCCCTAGAAAAGTCGGGTAATTTATGCTTTAAAGTTAAACCGTAGAAGACGGCTTTAGCCGTGGAACACCAAAGTGGAGCCCTCTCTCCCAGAAGATAAGGTAGGAATATTAAACCATTAGCACCTGGTTTAGCTTTAGAAGCTTCAAATTCAATCAGATTAAGGTCTCCGTTGAGAAAGTTCTCGGCAAACCATTCAAAGGATAGCCCAGCTGAGTTCATAGCGCCGCCTATACACCAGAGCCCCTCTGCTAAACTGTGGCAGAAAAACCTCGCACTTCTCGATTTATCAAGCACGATACGGTTGGAGGATACTCTGATCGCTCCACTAGTCCCTATGTTTAGGGCTGCCACGCCTTCTTTTAAAACTCCCAAACCTATATTCTGAAGCATACCGTCTCCACCTCCACAGATTACAGGAACCCCCTTAGAGAGGCCAATCTCCTCCGCATAGCGTCCTTTGATGTAGCCGACTATGGATTCGGCTTTAACAACCTCTGGAAGTTTTTCGATGTTTAAACCGACCGCTTCGAGTATTTCATGATCCCACTGACTCTTACGTATATTGAAAAGCGCTGTAGCTGAAGCCAGTATATTATCAGTAACATAGAGGTTCAAAAGCTTATACAGTACGTAGTCCTTTATCGACAGAACCTTATGAACTCTATTGAACATTTTGGGATTGTTTTTCCTAAACCAGAGGATTTTAGAAGCAGGCATAATGGGGCTAATATGGCATCCAGTTCTACGATAGAGTTCATACGCACCTATAGCTCTTGAAAGATCAAATGCCTCAACGATGCTTCTAGAGTCCATCCAATTAACTACGGGGCTTAAACAATCTCCATCCCTGTCGATGAATACCACACTATACAATTGAGAGCTAAACGTCAAAGCCTCCACTTCGTTCTTAACGTTTTTAACACAGGTCTTTATGGCTTCAAATACAGAACCCAAAACTTCATCAGGCTTCTGCTCAGCCCAACCTTCACTAGGTGTGTACACCCTACATCGAACGCTACTTTTAAAAACCTGCCTCCCCTCTAAATCAAAGGCTACAGCTTTAACATTGGTCGTACCTATATCTACACTAACTATACAACCCGTCAAAACTTTTCGAGAGAGTTGTATTTTCCAAGGTAGCTTTAAAGTTTTACAATATCTGATAATTTTTAGTTTTTGAGAAGAATCCTCTGGAGAAAATATTTTTAATGCTGTATGAACAAGATTGAGCAAAGAAGGTGGCTTATTTTGTTCGAGGAATTAGGACTGCTTGGCAACGCGCTTATTCTTTTAGCATCACTGGTTATCATCGACAAGGCAAGCGACTGGACAATATTAAACTCCGTTAGAGTTGCAGATATAACTGGTTTCGGAAAAACAACTATAGGTTTCATATTAGTCGCGTTTTCCACTTCCCTGCCTGAACTTTGCGTCTCAATTTTCGCGGCAATAGGTGGAGAAAATATAGGCATAGCTATTGGAAACGTCTTAGGCTCAAACATTGTAAACATCTGTTTTATACTTGGTATATGCTTCCTAATCGTAACACTGAAAAGTTCAGAGATCATAGAACTTGCAGTAGTAATGACGGGGGAGGAAATAGGAACACTTTATTCTGGACTTTTTTGGGCCTCTATCATTCCGTTAGCAATTCTTTACATCGGATATGCGAGCAGAATTATTGGGATAATTCTCTTATCGATTTTTGTGTTCTACGTATATCGGCTTTCAAAAACGAGAAACATTAGGGATGAGGGGGCTCTGGGAGATGAACGTCGAAGACTCCCTAAATACGCATTCTTTACAATTTTAGGAGCCGTTTTAGTAGTTGCAAGTTCATATTTCATTGTCGACTCTGCTTCCAACATTGCTGAAGACCTAGGGGTCCCGAAGATTGTCATAGGCGCCACGGTAGTTGCCTTTGGAACGAGCCTGCCAGAACTAACGACAAGTATAAGCTCTATTCGGAGAGGACATATAGACTTGACCTTGGGCAACATCATTGGAAGTTGCTTCATAAACATAACATGCATTTTAGGCGTTGCATTGATGTCCGCAACGTTAAGTATCAATATGGCTGCCTTTTCAAACTTAGTGATGTTCTCGCTTATAGTAAACCTCCTACTTTGGTATTTCTTATCTGGCGAAAGAATAGGCTGGAGGGAGGGAGCAATGTTGCTTTTCCTGTACCTAGTGTTTCTTATAGTCAGTTTCGGAGGTTACAGAACCTAAGAAATACTTTGAATTTTTAATCGAAAGTCTAAGCGTATGAACATTTACTACCTCTCATCACCGTTAATTCTCTAAGCTAATTATTGCGTCTAAGTTTAACCGTTTAATTGTCTCAGACTTCGGTATGCCGTTTTCGTCCCATTCCCGTAGGACATAGTACTCGTTTAACATTTTATCCAATTCGACTGTGGAGCCTTTAGCAGGCCCCTCGGGCATGTGTTCTTTTAAAAGCCTACGTGGTAAACAGTCGTCTTTCCGTCTAACGCCCTCTCTTACATTGAATAGGCGCGTCAAGTTATACACTCTTTCACCAATTGTTCTTAACGTATCCGCTTCATCAAGCGGGAGGCCGGTAGCCGTAGCTAACATTTCACCTATTTCCCTAAACGATAGGGCAAATGACGCGAAGAAGCATATACCTGTGGAATCTATGAGCGCCTTTTCATTCTGATAATCTACTACAAGCTTCGCCTTCCCATCCACTTTAACCGGGTCTACAGCTCCACCGTATGCTAAAAGTTCTTTGTCAGCCGTATATGCTCTCAGATGACATGCACCTCTATCTGAAGTAGCGTATCCTAAACCCATACCTTTAGCGGCTCTAGGCTCATAACCTGGCATTTCCAAACCTTTAACGTGCATAGCTACGTCTTCGCAACCATATTTAACGCTCAGCTTCTTAACGCCAAGTCTAAGCTCTCTTCCAACACCATCGCCCCTACATATCTTCTCCACAAGCTTCAATAGAGCTTCACTACTACCCCACTCAGCATCTATCCCATCTATGTCTTCGCTTTTAAGGATCTTTCTCTCATAAAGCTCCATGACAAAGCTAACGATAACGCCCGTACTTATCGTATCTACGCCATAAGCATCACACAGCCAATTAGCGTAAACTATTGCCTCTTTATCTGAAACCCCACATAATGGTCCCAATGCCCATAACGTCTCATAATCCGGGCCATCGACCACATAGCTAGATGAAAATGCTAGTTTACTGCAAGCTATCGGGCATCCGAAACAGGCTTTATCCTTCTTCCAAAGTCCTCTACGCCACTCGTAACCAGATATCTTCCAAGCGTCTTGGAAGACGCCTGTTTTAAAGTTATTAGTCGGCAGTGCCCCAGCTTCGTTTACAGTTTCAATTATATTGACCGTACCATAGATGGGTAAGCTTCTGGCTGTAACTTCATGCATTCTAATTCTCCTATGGGCTCTCCAACAAGCTTTCTCAAAACCATCTGGGTCGTAAACGGTTATTGGCTTCTCCCCCCTAACAGCTATACTCTTAAGATTTTTAGAGCCCATGACCGCTCCGGCTCCCCCTCTTCCAGCACAACGTTGATCCGTGAATATTCCAGCTATCGGTACTGATTCTTCACCAGCTGGACCTATGGTTAAAACTCTAAATCCTTCACCAAGTCTATCTTTCACTTTCTTCTCAGCCTCCATGGTTTTTAAACCCATCAACCACGTAGCGTCTTCAACGTATACGTCCCCGTCATCTATAACCACCATCGATAGCTGACTAGCCTTCCCAATAATGATAGCAGCGTCAAAACCAGCTTTCTTAAGTTCAACTCCGAAGAAGCCGCCACAGTTAGAGTCTAAGAATAGACCCGTATGTGGACTCTTGGTTACAATGCTGAAACGGCAACTTGAAGGAGCCAATGTTCCAGTTAAAGGCCCAGTTGCCAGTATCAGAGGGTTTTCAGGACTCAAAGGATCTACGCCTCTACGTACGGAGTTATATAGTAAGAGAGAGCCTAAACCCTTTCCTCCTAGAACCATTAAAGCATCTCTTTGAGATAACACAACTTTTTCTACCTTTCCAGATGAAAGATCTAGTTTAACCATGCCTCCCGCATATCCTCTACCCGAAAGGCTCAAATTCACCAACCCCCCTCTACTCTCAAAGCATTTCTAGAACACCATTTCACACACTCCGGTAAACCATCACAGAGGTCGCATAAAAGAAGCCTCCCATTTATAAGCTTCAAAACTTTTACTGGACAAGAATCGACGCAAATACCACAGCCTTGACACAGCTCTTGCGAAACTTCTACAGCCCCAGTTTTACCGTTAACTCTAAGTGCCCCATTTGGACAAGCGTTTACACAAGAATAACATAAAGTGCAAGCATATGGGGTAAACGTTCTCCCATCTTCAGAATACTTAACCCTCAACCTCGCAAATGAGAAATCGAAGACTTTTTCATGGAAGAAGCTGCATGCAAGCTCGCATACACGGCAACCGCTACATTTCTCAGCTTCGATCAATATTTTAACTGGAGGCTTAATCTTCTCCCTAAGAATATCCATCACAGTCTCCTTTCCGTGGATTATCCTCCTCATAAGTCTAACAGCTTCATCTGGATTCGGATCCTGAACTACGTTTCTACCGAAAACCACCCCGGCCGCACCGACGTCTAAAACTTCAGATATAACCTCTAAAGAGTCTCTTATACTCAACGCCTTATAACCTCCTAGAACCAAAACAGGTACGCCTGAAGACACCCCTATAACCTCTTTAAACGAATATGGATCACCAGTATACGGAACCTTTAACGCATCGGCCCCAAGCTCTACGGCTTTTTCAACAGCCCTCTTAACCATGTCGACGTAATTCGCCTTAGTAACTCTAGGACCCATAGGAAGCGGCTCTATAATCAAAGGCATACTCCAAGTTTTACATTCGCTTGAAAACTCTTCAACCATCGCTATGTGATCCTCCTCCCCATCAAAACCTAGGAAAAGGTACGTTACAACACCTGAAGCCCCAATCTTAACAGCTTCTTCAACCGTGGTAACCCTGTTGAACTGTATACTTCTAGCTGGCAAGGTATAGGTTTTATCTCTAAACGCATTAGTCCAGTCTATTCTGACAAGCATAGCTGGAGCACTTCTACCCGCAAATAGGTGACTGAGCCTCCTAGCCTGACCCGGGCTTACTAGAATAGCATCTGGCCCACCAGCTATAACCTTCCTGAGCGTTGCTTCTAAGTCTACAACACCCTTTATAGGTCCAAGCATTAAACCGTGGTCTGCCGCTACGACTAAACTTCTACCATCGGATGGATCTATGATCCTGCTCAATCTGATCAGCTTGCCAAAGCTCAATTCAATCAAGCCTCCCGTGAACCATCGACGATACATCTATCAGAAGCTTAACTGGATCTCCGAGGCTGAGAGAACTGCTTAAGACTATACCGTTTAACCCAATGCTGAGAGCACTCAATAAAACATCTGGAAGACTTTGTTGAATCTTTTCAGCTACGAGCTTTGAAGATGGATCTATGAGAAGCGTATAAGTTTTAATAGAGTCTTTAACGTTTCTTAAATCCTCAAGATTTTTAAGAGGTGGTACAGCTACTATGGAGGCGCCTACTTCAACAGCCATTCTAGCAGCTAAGCCAACGCTCTCACTGTAATTTTCGCTACTTACCCTTTCACCGAAGGGCATGGCTTCGACTATGAACGGCAACCCATAATCATAGCAAACGTCAGAAAGCACCGTTATAAGCCTCATGCTATTGGAATCTATACGTTCATCTTCATAGCCTATTGTAAAGGTAGAAATAACCGCTGAAAAGTCCATTTGCAAAGCTTTAATAACAAATTCTTCAACGCTAGCCTTAGGGTTTGAAGACCTTAAAACTTCAGAGCCTACTCTCAAAATATAGGATGGTGACCTTTTACCTAGAAAGACATGCTTATTTTTAACTATAGACTCCACGTCCATTACAATCAAACCGTCGAGTTTTCTAACAATATCAATATCCACTGCGATCAGCTTCTGGAAGACAATGCCATCACTACAATCGACTAAAATGCATCTCAAATCCGTTGGATTCAAGATCCGTCCAATACGAATAGCAGACGTCATGTTCTAGCCTAGTAATTACCTGTTGACCTATTTAAAACTCTTTCATGACAATCCTTTAAGAATAATTCCGCCGACAATTGTAGCTTCAACTTTAACTTTAAAGCACCCCGACTCACCTTCAATTCTCAGCACTGTCAGATCTGCCATCATCCCCTTTTCAATAAATCCTCTATTTACCAACCCTTCCAATTTCGCTTGATTAGATGATGTTAACATTGAGACTAACCTAACGGACTCATCTAGGCTTCTAGAATCGGCATCTATCATGAAACCAGAGCGGTTAACTGTGAACATGTTTAAGAGGTTTTGAAAAGCCTTATCCATAGTTAGCAAACTTGAGCAGAGCGTATTTGGAGGAGCTGGTTTCACCTCCTCCCCATCGAAATATCCCTTTACCACTAAAACTTCTTCAACAGGATGCTTGCAACATATCGTTGAAAATATTCTAAATTCTCCAACTGGGACTTCTCCTTTAATTGGAAATGCGGAGTCCGTTACAGCTATGACTTCATGGGATCTGTTTTTACGGATCCTCCTCTCAACTATGTCTGAAACATAACGGAAATCTACGTGGTATCCATCTACGATAATCTCTACATATACTGGTAGAGTTAACGCCGCCTCATACGCACCTCCACCGTTGAAGGGTTTAAAGGACTGCCCCATCGCTCCATTAGTTATATGAACTATAAACTTCAACCCTAAGTTGAAAGCCTCCTCCAGCCTTTTAGCCGAGGCCTTCGTATGGCCGCATCCAACTATAACCCCTTTAGATGTTGCGTATTCTATAAGATCAACCCCAAAGTCTGGAACTATATTGATGAATTTAACGACCCCAGTCTTAAGTATAGAATCGAGTATGTGTTTCGCTCTGGGAGAATTCGGAGGAATTATGTAATCTTTAGGTTGAGCACCCGCACAGTCAACGTTTATGAAAGTACCCTCTACATAAGCGCCTTCGAATCTAGCACCTTCAACGCCGTTCTCGTAAGACTCCATGTAGGTTCTACAGGTCTTCAAGTATGTTAAGAGGTCTTCAAACGGCATGGCTACGGTAGCCAAGTGAAACGCCGTAACCCCTTGACCTGCTAAAGCCTTTGAAACCCTACTTATCCTATCAGGATCTGTTAGAAACTTGGTTAAGCCAATAATATCATGTATATGTTGCTCTCTAAAACCTGGAACCACATAACAGCCGTCGCAATCGAAGACATCCCCCCTAGGCTCGACGGAGACGCCCACATCGTTGATATAGCCGTTTTCAACGACCAGGTTTCCCTTTAAAACACCTCTGGGTGTAACTATCAAACCGTTTTTAAGAGTTAAACTCATACCAGATATTATAACTCATTATTGAAGCTTCTAAACTTTTAATTCTAACTATCCTATAAACTGGTCGACTGAGAGACGCTAATACTTTCTCTCAACTATGAAATCTGTCAAAGCCTCTAGAAGATCTCTAGCCTCTGTTTTAGGAAGCAATGTTAAAGTCTTTTTAGCCTCTGAGGAATACTGACGGGCAAGCTTTTTGACATGTTCTACGGCACCCGAAGCCTCTACGAGACTTATGGCTTCTAGTATCTGCTCTCTGGAAGCGGATCTATTGCCTAGAATCTCCATAAGTCTACGTCTTCCACGGTCGTCAAGCCTATTTAAGGCTTCGAGCATTACTATGGTTTTCTTCCCTTCTCTTATATCACTTCCAACGGGTTTACCGAGCTCTTCTTCAACACCGGAAACCCCGAGTATGTCGTCCACCATTTGGAAGGCCATTCCGGAGTAGAACCCGTAGCTTTTCAAAGCCTCAACATCCTTTGGAGAAGCTTCAGCTATAAGCCCACCTATTTCCGCAGAAACCATATATAGTCTAGCCGTCTTAAGGCTGATCATCTCCATGTAATCTTCCATCGTCACATTTCGTATAGGCTTTTCAGCTAAAGCCATATCTATGGTCTGTCCTGCGCATATGTGTATCAGAGCTTCGGAGAGTCTTTCAATGACATCTACTATAACAGATTCTTTAACACCCTCAGACTTTAGGTTTTTAGATAGAACTTTAAAGACCAATGCAAAAAGCATATCGCCTGATATTATGGCTTGGGGAACGCCCCAGAGGACATGAACAGTCGGAACCCCCCTCCTAGTTTCATCACGGTCAATAATATCGTCGTGGATCAACGTAAACGTGTGTAGAATTTCAACGGCCACGGCAGCTGGATACGGCTTAGAGCCAGTTCCACCACATGCCTCGTAAGACTTTACAAGCATGAATGGTCTAAGCCGCTTACCGCCAGCTTTTAAAAGATGGTAGCTGGATTCGCGTAGAACGTTGGGGACATTAAGCTCTTCCATAATCTTAGATAATTCGTTGGAAACGCCCTTCGAAATTCTAGATATTTCACCCATGAGGTCTACCATCACTCACACCTAACCTTCAACCTTCTAGACGTGACCCACTCTCTAACGAAGCCAGTTAAAATATACGGTTTCCCTTTAAGATCTTCTATTCTCTCAGAGCCCGTTAAAACCATAGCCAACTTTAACTCTTCACATATCTTCTTTAAGAGCTTTAATACGTCTTCCCAACTTTCCATAGCGGGTTTAAGTAGGGGTAGTGCTAAACCAGCTAAATCCGCCCCCAAGACTAGAGCTTTGGCGACATCTAAACCGCTTCGGATGCCTCCAGATGCCACCAGCGGAATGTCTACGGCAGTCTTAACCTCAAGTATGGAAATGGCTGTAGGTATTCCCCAATCCCAGAAGGTCTTAGAGAGTTCAGCCTTCTCTCCCTCACAAGCCTCCACACTCCTATAGTACTCTACGCCAGCCCAGCTCGTTCCACCCACTCCAGATGCTTCAAGCGCATCGACTCCCGTGGACGCTAAAAGTTCAGCATCCTCCCTACATATGCCGGATCCAACTTCCTTGACTATCAGTGGGAATTCAACTTTCGACTTCAACTCTCTGAGCCTGTTTAGAACACCCCTGAATACATGCGACCCATCGTGTTGGAGGAATTCGTGCAGAGGATTTAAATGAATGGTTAAAGCGTCCGCTTCAACCATTTCAACAAGCCTCTTCAACTCACCATATGGATACGTTAAAAACTCTTGAAAACCTATGTTGGCTGAAATAAATATGTGTTCCGCATTCTCCCTCGCCACCTTAAAAGAGTATGCGCAATCGGGGTTTTCAAGACACGCTCTACCGCTCCCAAGACACATACCTATACCAAGTTCTTCAGCGGCTTTAGCTAGGTTTGCGTTTATCTTAACCGCTTCAGACATTCCACCAGTCATAGCAGAAATAATTATTGGAGCCTTAAACCTAAACCCCAGAAACTCAACGGAGAGGTCTAGCTTTTCAAACTCAACCTCTGGGAGACATCTGTGGATTAAATGTACATTTTCGAAACCTGTTGTGGCTTTCTTGGCTTCGACCATTCTCTCAGAACAGATACGTATATGATCGCTCTTCCTTTTACTAGTAGAATCCACTACTGAACACCTTTTATTAATGTACCTCTAACCTTTTCACCTTTAAGAGCCTTAAAAAGCCTACCGGGTTTTAATCCATTGATTATGTGGACATCTATACCCATACTCGCTATCCTACAAGCCTGCTCAAGTTTAAAGCGGATTCCTCCGGTAGCATTAGATGATTTAAAGCTTAATCTACTTAGGAGGGATTTTACTTCAGTGACCGTAGCCTCAGCTACGAGTTCGACATTAGGATTATATTTAGGGTCAGCTAAGTACAACCCATCAACGTCGATCGTAAATATGGCTTTTAAAGGTTTAATTCTACGTGAGAGTTCAAACATCAATAAATCACCAGACACTATTGAGAAGCCCTTATCCAGATCAAATGCAACGTCTCCAAACGTTACAGGCGTCAAATTCATGTTTAAAGCGCTTATAAAAGGCTCGTAGAATATGCTCTTCAAAATACCGGATTCTGAAGTCGCGAAGGCTAGAGGGGGAAGTGGAACGGCCTTTAACCCTTTACGCTCCAACGCCTCTAAAACCTCTCCATTGAGTTTAAGCATGGCTTTATGTGTAGCGACGAAGCCCGTAATCTGCTCTTCTAAACCCATAAACTTTTCATTAAGCTTATACTTTAAAGCTAGAGGATGTCCAAAGGATCCTCCTCCATGTACTATTACGATCTTCCCCAATCCAGAAGTCGAAACCTCGCTTGCAAGCCTATTTAGAGCTCTACGGTTAACAGTCATAGGTTTATCTTTAACCGTTATAACGCTACCGCCGAGCTTGACTATAGCTTCAGCCCTCATATACTACACCAGCTCTAGATATTGGAGCAATCATAGGCTCTCCTCCAGCCCGCCTTATGGCTTCCACGACCGATTTTAAACGTTCCTTGGGTGCTAGGGCTATTATACATCCCCCTCCGCCGCCCCCGGTTAATTTAGCTCCTAAAGCCCCAGCCTCTCTAGACGCATATACAAGTTTATTAATCTTGAAACTTGAAACACCTATGGCTTCAAGTAGACCGTGGTTTACGTCCATGAGCAAACCTAATTCTCCAAAATCTCCATTCTCAAGCGCTTCCAAGGCTCTTAAAACTACGGATGAGTACGCCTTTCTAAGACCATCCATAACATCTTTCCTTTCCTCAGCGAAGGCTCTGACTTTTTCAACCATAGCCCCTGTAGACCTCCCCTCCCCTGTATTCCCTATTATAAGTGTAAAATCTTCTCCCAAATTCACTGGTTTAATTCCCACTCCACGCTGGTATAGTAGTGCTCCGCCATTAACAGACACGGCCGGGTCTATGCCTGAAGGATTTACATGAACAGTTTTTTCACACTCTAAAGCCATTTTGAAAAGTTCATCTTTAGACAGTTTAACTCCAAATAAACCCGTTATTGCAGCTATAATAGCTGAAGCCGTGGCCGCTGAAGAGCCTAAACCGACAGACACTGGCAAGTTGGACTCTATCTTCACGTATATGTTCCTATCTTTTGAGTTTACAGCTTCTAAGGCGACATCTACGGCTTTATCGACTAGAGCTGTCTTAGAGCCCTCGATAAACGTAGATTGGGATTTATAAGCGGTTACTTTAACTCTGAGGTTTAGCGCTACAGCTATTGCTGGCTCACCGTAAACTACGAAGTGCTCCCCAAAGAGTATGACTTTACCGGGTGCCGAAGCGCTGCAGAAGACTCTCATTTTAAACACGCTCAAAAACTATGGAAGCGTAGCCTACGACGGCGGAGTAATCTCCAGTCACATCTCCGCTCGTCCTATGGCTTAGAAGCGTCGCTTTGAATTGTCCAAGCCTTTTCAACGCTACTATCATAGTAGCTACTGGTCCAGGCCCACACATACTAACGCCTTCATCTACGGCTTTAAATAGAGCCTCCTCATCCATTCTTAGAATAGCATCTATAACACGTCCATCTTTCCTAAGCGTTCTGTCGTGAGATTCATAGTGATTTAGATCGGTGGAAGCTATTATAACAGCATCTACGTTTCTCAGAACAGTTGCTAAAGCTTCTCCGAGCTCTCTAGAAGTCTCTAAATCCTGCATAAGCATACATATCGGTACTATCCTATGGGAACCGTAGAGGTATTGGAGGAATGGAATCTGCACCTCTATGGAGTGCTCATAAACATGACTCCTCTCATCAATATCAACTAAGTTTGAAACATCAACTATTTTCTTGCATATTTGAGAATCGACTTCGACGTTTCCAAGCGGCGTCTTCCAGACCCCTTCAACGGGGTACACGGAAATGCCGCTTCCCAATCCCGTGTGATTCGGACCCAATATTACGAATACACTAGGTGTGCCGTCTTCAGCCAGCTTACAATAACCGTGCGCTGCTACAGGTCCAGAGTACATGTAGCCTGCATGGGGTGATACTAAGCCGCGTATCTTTCTAACGCCTTCACCAACAGGTTTAACCTTAGGTATGTATCCAGGCCCCAGCTTATGTCTAAAACATTCCTCTATCTGTTTGATCAATCCATCTCGGCTTCCACTGTAGAATGCTCCGGCTTGAGCTGGATATCTAACTTTGAAAGTCCATCACCTCTAAATAGTATAAAGCATAGGGTGGAATATTTATCTTCCCCCTAGAAGACTCTAAATACTTCTTATCCTTTAAAAATTATGGTGTATCGTTTGAATTCCATAGGCCGTAGCCTTCTGATGACCGTTTTCGGTGAAAGTCACGGCGAGGTTGTAGGGGTTATTTTAGACGGGTGCCCCGCCGGACTACCCCTAAGCTTTGAAGATATTCAAAGAGAGGTTGATAAGAGGAGGCCTGGCGGCGACCTATCCACAGCTAGAGTAGAGACGGATAAAGTTGAGCTTAAATCCGGAGTTTTCCGTGGACGTACAACCGGTGCGCCAATATGCATGATTGTAAGGAATTTAGACGTAGATTCAACCGTCTATGAAGAGTTTAGATTTAAACCTAGACCTGGTCATGCTGACTATACAGCTTACGTCAGATACGGTGGATTCAACGACTATAGGGGTGGAGGGATGTTCTCAGGACGTATGACGGTAGCTTACGTTATGGCTGGAGCCGTAGCTAAAAAACTACTTTCAACGATAGGTGTTGAAGTTTACGCCCATACGGTTCAAATAGGGCATGTCAAACTTGAGAGAGAGGTAAGTCTAGAAGAACTTAAGACAGGAGTCTATACCAGCCACGTCAGATGTGTAGACGAGAAGGTTTCCGAGGAGATGGAGCGTGCTATAATGGAGGCTGCGGCCAAATCCGATAGTGTCGGAGGAGTTGTTGAAGGTTTAGCATTCAACGTCCCGGCTGGTTTGGGAGACCCACTATTCGGAAGCCTTGATGGAGATATCGCCCATTTGATATTCAATATTCCCGCAGTTAAAGCGGTGGAGTTTGGTGTCGGCGTTAAAGCAGCATCTATGACGGGGTCTGAATTTAACGACCAGTACGTTTATAGAAACGGTAGAGTGGAGACTTTGACCAACAATTCAGGTGGTATTTTAGGAGGGCTATCTAACGGCATGCCTATAGTGGTCAGAGCAACCTTTAAGCCGACTCCTTCAATAGCTAGGAGGCAGAAGACTGTTGAGCTTCTTAAAAGGGAGGAGACCTTTATAGAAGTTGTAGGCAGATACGACCCCTGTGTAGTTCCGCGAGCAGTACCAGTTGTTGAAGCCTGCTTAGCATTTGTAATAGCAGACCACTGTTTAACACTGGGATTAATACCAAAAGTTTTTGAGAACGCTTAAGAAGAGGAAGAATGTATCAACTACAATTTAGTTGAAGGTGGATATTTCATTGGAAATAGAAGAGCTGAGGAAACGTATAGATCAAGCAGATTTAGAATTGCTTAAACTCCTCAAGGAGAGAGCTGAATTAGCCAGTGAGATTTTAGAGATTAAGAGGAAGCTAGGCTTACCGTTTAAAGATGTTAAACGCGAGAGGGAGATACTTGAGAGAGTGAAGGCTAAAGCCGTGGAACTCTCCCTAGACCCAGCCCTTACAGAGGATATCTTTAAAAAGATAATAGGCTTGTCTACGTCATTTTACCGCGACATTAGCATAGCGTACTTAGGACCAAAAGGTTCATTTACGGAGATCGCCGCTATGAAGTTTCTAAATGAAGCTAATGTACGGTATATACCCAAGCCAACTATACGTGAAGTCTTTAGAAGCGTTGAAGCTGGCGACGTAGATATGGGGGTGGTGCCGATTGAGAATTCCATTGAAGGCTCTGTAAACGTCACATTAGATCTTCTTTTAGATACCCCTCTGAAAATCTACGGTGAAGTAGAGCTTAGGGTGGACCACTGTTTACTCGTAAGCCCGGGATCCACTACGGAAGATATACGGGTTATCTTTTCACATCCTCAGGCTATAGCCCAGTGTAGAGCATTCCTAGAGACCGTAATCCCCCACGCTGAAATAGTAGAAGTGAATAGCACTTCTAAAGCCGCTGAAATCGTTAGAAGTCTAAGGGGAGCTGCAGCCATAGCGTCTGAACACACGGCATCCATATATGGTTTAGAAGTTTTAGCCAGATCTATACAGGACTACCATGACAACTACACGAGGTTTATCGTCTTAAGCTTAAGTGAGCATCCATCTACTGGCTTCGATAAAACGTCGCTCGTATTTTCAGTACCCAATAAACCTGGTGCTCTATACAATGCGTTGGAGCCGTTTGCCTTGAAAAACGTAAATTTGACTAAAATAGAGTCTAGGCCGACTAGAGGCAAACCTTGGGACTACGTGTTCTACATGGATATGGAGGGGCATAGGCTCGACAGCAATGTGAGGGAGGCCATAGGTGAGCTTGAAGCGAGGGCGAGTTTTCTAAAGGTTTTGGGGAGCTATCCAATGGCGAGGAGGGGGTCTTAGATTGCTTAGGAGGTTCTTAGAGGAGGTTGAAACCGTTTACGTGGATGATGAAGTAGACCCAGACTATGGTTTTACAGAATACCTTAAGAAGACAGATGCCCCAGTGGTATTTCGAAGAGTGAGGGGATACCCGAGTTTAAACGTAGTTGGAAACCTGTGTAGCTCTAGAAGGATGATATCTAGAGCCTTGAAAGTTCCATATGAACGTATTCAAGAAGCTTGGGCAGATGCTTTAGAACACCCCAAGCCCTACGGATATGTAGACTACGCTGAATTCATGGAAAATGTCTACGAGAAGCCGGACGTCATAAGATACTTGCCATTTCCAATATTTTACAAGGGTCTTAAACGACGTTACGCAACCGGAACAATAGTGTTGGCTAGGGACCCCGAAACTGGCAGGATGAATGCATCTTTCCATAGGCTTATGCTACTTGAGAAGAATAGACTGGCCATAAGAATTGTTCCGAGGGATCTTTACAGGTTCTACGTTCTCAACCGTGAATCTGGTAGAGACACGAAGATCGCCGTGGTATCCGGCGTCCATCCGGCTATATGCATGGCCGCCGCCACCTCATACCCAGACTTAAACGAGTTGCAGACCGCAGAGGTCTTCCATGAATTTAAATGCGTGAACGTAGATGGGCTTGATGTGCCTGCTGAGGCGGAAATCGTTATGGTGGGTAGAATTCTCAAAGATGAGGAGGCTGAAGAAGGACCATTCGTAGATCTTACTGAGACAGTCGATGCGGTTAGAAGACAACCCATTCTAGAAGTTGATAGACTCTACATGAAGAGCAACCCGATATGGCACGTAATTTTACCCGGCGGTTTGGAGCATAAACACTTGATGGGTATTCCGCAGGAAGCTAGAATGCTTAAGATAATCAGAAACACCGTACCAACCGTCAAGAAAGTCTATCTTACAGCCGGCGGTTGTTGCTGGCTTCACGCGGTCGTCGCGATCAGGAAAGTGAGTGAGGGTGATGGCAAAAATGCAGGTTTAGCTGCTCTAGCGGCTCATCCGAGCCTGAAGATGGTGGTGGTTGTAGACGATGATATAGATGTTGAAAACCCTAACGATGTTGAATGGGCTTTAGCGACGAGACTACAGCCCGATAAAGGAGTTGTGATAATTCCAGGCGTTAGAGGTTCAAGTCTAGACCCATCTCAGGGGAAGACTGGCTTAACGTCTAAATGGATCATAGATGCTACTATTCCACTAGAGGCCGATGTAAACTCTTTCAGGAGGATCCTCTAAGCCTTGTACCTGACGGGTGAAGAGGAACGTATCCTTAAGGGTGAGGAGGGATATGCTAAACAGAAGGCTATGGAGATTCTCACGGTTTTAGGAGACATATATGGTGCTGACAGACTTATACCTGTATCTTCGGCTCAAATTGCAGGTGTAAGCTATACATCTCTGGGAGATGAGGGTATAGAGTGGCTTGAATCTCTACAAGATTGCCGTGTAGTAGTACCAGCTATGCTTAATCCAGCGAGCATAGACCTTGAAAATTGGAGGGAAATGGGTATATCATATGAATATGCATGCAAACAACTCAGGATAATAGATGCGTATAGGCGGTTGGGCGTTAAACCTATATGCTCCTGCACGCCATACCTTGTAGGTCTAGTCCCTAGGTTTGGTGAACACGTAGCTTGGTCTGAGTCTTCAGCCATATGTTATGCAAACTCGGTTTTAGGTGCTAGAACAAACCGGGAAGGCGGACCTTCTGCGTTAGCCTCAGCCATAGTCGGTAAAACCCCCGACTACGGATATCACTTAGATGAGAACCGTAAGGCTACTGTGCTGATCGACGTAAACGTTGAACTTGAAACGTTGAGCGACTACAGCGCTATGGGCTATTGGGTTGGTAGAACTGTGGGTTTAGGTGTTCCATATTTTCGGGGTTTAAAACCTCGTTTTAGCGAAGAACTTAAAGCCTTAGGGGCCGGTTTGGGAACAGCAGGCAGTATTGCGCTATATCACGTTGAAGGAGTCACACCTGAGTATTATGAAGCGTTAAACGGTCAAGTCGAAAAATTAAACTTCACTGATAGAGATCTTAGAGAGGTCTACTGTGAATACTTTAAACCAGTAGATGAATCTGTAGAACTGGCAGCTGTGGGTTGTCCACACATGTCCCTTATGGAGCTTGAAGAAGCGGCTAAACTCCTCAAAAATAGACGTGTGAAGAGAGGCTGTAAACTCTGGCTTTTCACGTCCATAGCCGTTAAAAGGTTGGCTGAGAGATGTGGCTTCCTCAAGATTATAAGAGAGGCTGGTGGAGAGGTGTATGTGGACTGCTGTATGGCCTTGGCTCCACTTAAAAGTCTAGGCATTAGAAATGTCGCTGTGGATAGTGCTAAAGCAGCCTTTTATACCCGTCTATTGACACGTGTAAACGTGTTTTTTGGAGATTTTAAAAGCTGCATATACTCCATTACGGAGGGCCAGTGAAAGTGATCATAAAGTGTAGACGTATATCTGGAGGATATGGAGAAGGTTATGCACTAGTATCTCCTGAGCCTATAAGCTTCTTCGGCCAAATCGACAGAAACACTGGTGTTGTATGTGATGAAAGGCACCCGCTCTACGGTGAGTCTATAGCTGGTAGGGTCTTAGTCTTCCAAAGCGGTAAGGGTTCAACCGTAGGCTCATACGTCATTTACGGTTTAGCTAAAAGGGGAAAAGCACCGTCAGCCATGATATGTATGGAGGCGGAGCCTATAGTTGCAGTCGGAGCTGTAATTGCAAATATACCCATGGTTGATAGACCTGAGAGGAACGTATTTAAAAACGGAGATTTTATAAAGGTTTATGCCGATAGGGGTTTGATAGAGGTTTTAGACTAGTTCTTTCATACCCTTTATACGCGTTATAAGGGCGTGTGAGATATCTGAAATAGACTCCGTTAATCTCCTGCCGTCTAAACCGTAGAAAGCTGTATTCAACCCTTCGGATAGCGCCAACTTCTCCAGCAATTCCATAAAGATCCCTCTACCTGCAACTCTAACACTAGCATCTGAGATTCGGTGTGAGGTAAACTCTACCCCACACGATGGGCTTCCCTCAATACCTACGATCGCTAGAATTTCTAATCTAGGTTTGATTGAAAGCTCTTTAAAAGTCTTCAATTCCCGTATGACGCTTTCAGCTAAAATCCTACAATGGTTTACAAACCCGGGGAGGGCCTCATAATCGTCACGGGTCATAGGTCTCCTAGGGTTTCCCAGCAGGTTGAACTCTGGACAAGGAAGCTGGTATAAGCCAACACCCATCGGTTTGAGCTTTTCAAGGAAATCCGATACAAAGCCTTCTGTCCAAGCACCTGAACCGCCGTCCCAAAACCATCTCGTTGCCTGATTGAGTATGCAGTGGGCTACGGCTACTATGTACTTCGAATATAAGTAACCGCTCAAACCTTTAGTTTGAGTATGCATCTATCTAACCCTTGTAATTAAACTTCGTTTAAAGGTACATAAAAACCACT
>CAZMSC010000020.1:0-7019 GCA_964568845.1 uncultured Candidatus Bathyarchaeia archaeon
TCATAGTTAAACCTCCGGTTCTACTGCCCGGAGAATACGTCGTCACATCGATTGAGCCGGCCGCCAGTATATACCGTAGCCTCGAAGAAATTGATCAAAAACCTGGCTTAATAGATTCCTCTATGCTTGTCGGCATGGCTTGGGCGGATACGCCTTATGCAAGCGCCAGTGCGATAGTTGTTTCAGATGGAAAAACCGAAGACGAGGCCTATAGAGCTGTCTCTGAGCTTGCAGAAGCCTACTGGAACAAGAGGAGAGATTTTAGACTTGAAGTTGAATCCGGTGAAATAGATGAAGTGATAAAAGCCGCTAAAGCCTCAACTAAAAATCCAGTATTCATCTCAGATTCAGGAGACAATGTCACCGCTGGAGCTCCGGGCGATGTTCCAATATTTGTAGAGCGTTTGTTAGAATTTAAAGTTAAAGATGCTGTTGTAGCTGGAATATACGACCCGGAGGCTGTCCGATTATGTATGGATGCTGGTTTGGGAGGTTCTGTAAAAACTTCCATAGGTGGTAAAATCGATAAAATCAACGGATATCCAGTTGAAGTTAAAGGTAACGTCGTAAATTTGATAGATGGCGGGGCGGTCCTTAGAGTAAATGGAGTAAACATATTGCTGACAAGTCGTAGACGTGGTTGGACTTCCATAGACGATTTTACGGAGTTTGGAGTAGACCCAGCTGAGAGGAAAATTGTCGTAGTAAAACTTGGGTACTTAACGCCAGACTTCAGGAAGATTGCTAAACTAGCCTTAATGGCATTATCTCCTGGTTGTACAAACCTACTCATAGAGAAGCTTAGATATGAAAGAGTGAGAAGGCCCCTTTATCCTCTGGATAGAGATTTTTCTTGGAGCCCCCTACGACGCCTCGACTAAAGTAAATACCCTATTTGAATTCGATTCATGCCTTCCATCTCTAGTCGATTTTTCCATCTACCATAGGTTTGAGAGTAAAGGGTTCATGTTTTAAACATAGCCATCATATAGATGAAGTTTTCAACGGCATCTTTCCAGCAATCCTAAATTTCTCAAACTCCTCCATTTTTATGGCGTTACAGGTAGCTTTCATAGCACTCCATTCCACGTATACCAGCCTCTTTAGATTCCCCGTTCCCACTCGGCATATCAAATTAACCTATTCTAAGCTTCTCTTTAATAAGACGTATGTACGTTGAGTAATTTTGAAATAGTACATCTGCCGATACTGCGTGATCTACGCTCACTATATATCCACCTTCTTCGACCAGTTTTATTTTACGTTCAACTTCCTTCTTCAAAGCCGTTCCTCCAGCCGCTATTGCACGCTTATCTATATTGCCTATTAAAAGCATCTTCTCACCGTATCTTTCCCTAAGCTTTATCGCATCCATACCTGCGGCAACTTCAAGTGGGTAAAGGCAATTTACACCACCTTCTAAAAACAGGTCGTTTATAGCCTCGTGATTCCCATCGGTATCCACCATTATTATCTCTACACCTCTACTCCTCAGAAAACCCGTTAGTTTCTTATAATTTGGAAGCATGAACTCTTCAAAGAGCTTAGGCGATATCAAAGGCCCCTTGTTGTAGCACATATCCTCCCATATCGTTACGTAATCTAGTTTAACGCTTTCAACAACGCTTTTAGTAACTTCTATTAAGAAGCCTGCCCAAAAGTCCATTATTTCATGGATCAAGTTGGGTTCTCTGTAGAAAAATGTTAAAAGTCTCTCCAAACCCATGAAGTATCTAGCCTGACCGAAGAATCCCGGCATTGAAAGTCCTACGACTTTATCCGTCTCTCTATAGTATTCCATAAGCTCTGAACTCCACGTTTTAGGATATCTCCTCAGGTCTTTCGGGTCGTATCTTTCCTTCATCTTCTCCCAATCGCTTCGACATTTCACAGGGAAGTCTAAAAACGTAGGCATTGAAGTTGACGTTTTAAGAGTCTTCATCTTAATGCCCATATCGTTAACCTCGACCCTATACTTAGCATTCTCTTCTAAAGTCCTAGGTATAAATCTAGGTATTGGTCCGTAATCTATGGGAACCATTTCACGCTTGTCGAAATTGAAATAGTCGTATACATCAACTCCAGCTGGAAGCCCCTCACTCCTCCACCTATTGACCGTTTCGGCCCAAAAACCTAGAAACTCGTAAAACGGAGGTCTATCTACATCTTTAAAAGCCATATGTCTTCTAAAACGCTCTCTATAGGTTAACATCACCTGAATATGTGTGAAAACACTTTTTTAAAATGTATCTTCCTAGACTTGACTAAACATTTATGGTATGCTGGTAGAGCTATTACTTTTCTAGACTTTATATATCTACTATGGATATACATTTTGTAAAATCGCTCGCTCTATTTTATGGTTGCTGAAGAAACCTTATGAACAGTCCTAACGTTAACTAAATCATATGGTCATAAAGATAGGTATTGTAGGTTCTGGATGGGCTGCAAGTATGCATGCGAGATGCCTCTTGGAAAACGTGAATGTCAAATTAGTTGCTTTAGCGGATGTCTCCAAGACTGACGGTATGGTTTTCTCTAAGAGGTATGGGATTCCGAAGTTTTATGAGAAGCCTGAGAAACTTTTTGAAGACCCTGAGGTTGAAGCCATCTACATAACATCCCCTCCTAAATTTCATGCTTCTCAAGTGATAGCTGCTTTACAGCATGGTAAACACGTTTTTTCTGAAAAGCCCCCTGCAGTAGGCTCGGCAGATATGGAGAAGCTGGCTAGGGTGGTTGAAGAGACTGGACTAGTATATCAGATTGGGTTTAACAGGAGGTTCTGGCCAGTTTATAAGAGGCTTAGAAGCTTGGTTGAAGCCGGAAGGCTTAAACCGTTCGTGGTTGATATTAAAATGGTTAGGGGGGAGATGGAGAAACCCCCGTGGACTAAGATGAGTGATGTTTCAGGAGGTTTCCTATACGACAGTATGATTCACATGCTGGATTTATCGAGGTGGATTTTAGGCAAGCCTGAAACCATTAGATGCATAGCTAGAAGGAACATATATTCCCATTACGACGGATTTATAACGCTAATCGAGTTTTCAAACGAGGAGAAGACAATAGAATCCATAACTTCTGCGGGACATGCGTCATGGGTTCATCCGTTTGAGCGGGTTGAAATCTACGGAGACCATTCTTCAGCTATAACCGAGGAAAACTTCAAACTCACATTTTCATATGGGAAGGAGGATATCCCCAACATCGAAGTCTACCAGTTTACCAGGCTTCCCGAGCACATAAGCTGGGGTTTTAAAGAGGAAGACGACCTCTTTATAGAAGCCATAGTTAAAGGGTCGAAGCCTGCTGTTACTGTTAAAGACGCCTATGAGTCCGTTAGACTGGTTGAATCTTGCTACCTATCGCTGGAACAGGACGGTAGACCAATAAAGCTCATATAGAATCTAGAAATCCCAATCTACCATTTGCATTCCATTCGACGAACTCATTTACGGTAAGTTAAATACATCTTAAATAGCCTCTCACAGTATTGTTCTACGGTGAGGAATCGTTGAGAGCTCTTCTACTTGAAGCCGACTGGTCTCCAAGAGAGGATTATAAACCAAGCCGTAGAGAGGAGGAGACGCGTAAAACACCTATGGGTAGTCGTGTATGGTGTAACCCTAGGCTAAGACTTGTAGAGAAGCCTAAGCCTAAACCGAAGGGTAAGCAGCTTCTGATCAAAGTTAAAGCATCAGGCATATGTGGCTCTGACGTTCACATGTATGAGCGTGATGAGAAAGGGTATATGCTGTACCCGGGGTTGACAAAACTTCCGGTTGTAATAGGACATGAATTCTCGGGGGTTGTTGAAGAAGTTGGAAGTGAAGTCTCCATGTTTAAACCTGGAGACCCTGTTACCGCTGAGGAAATGTGGTGGTGTGGTGAATGTTTATACTGTAGAGCTGGCATGCCCAATCACTGCGAAAACCTCGAAGAAATGGGGTTTACCGTTGACGGCTCACACGCTGAATACATACTCATACCGGAGAAATACGTATGGAATATAAGCCCCATTTTAGACTATGCTGAGAGTGAAGATAAGATGTACGTGTTAGGCGCTACAGTGGAGCCTGTAGGGGTTTCCTACAATGCTATGTTTGTTAGAGCTGGTGGATTCATGCCTGGTTCATACGTTGCTATTTACGGGGCCGGACCGATAGGGTTGGCGGCTACTGCGCTCGCTAAAGCTGCGGGTGCGTCTTTAGTTGTAGTTTTTGATTTTGTTGAAAGTAGACTTAAAGTGGCTAGGGAAATGGGTGCGGACTATGTTTTTAACGTGAAAAAGCTGTATGGGGAGGATATAAGACCCAGCGATAAGGTTTTAGAATTAACTGACGGCTACGGTGCTGATATGCAGATTGAAGCAGCAGGCAATCCTTCTGCGACCCTACCCGAGATGGAGAGGAGCCTAGCCGTGGGCGGTAAGATTGCCTGGATAGGTAGAGCTGACAAGACAACTCCAATATTCATTGAAAAATTTCAAACACGTAGGGCGCAGATTTACGGAAGTCAAGGTCATAGTGGTCATATGATATTTTACAATGTAATAAGGCTTATGGCTTCAGGTAAACTGGATACTAGTAAGATGGTGACTGCTAGATTTCCATTGGATAGGTATGAGGAGGCGTTTAACCTCTTGATAAAAGAGAGGGGTCAAGCTAAGGTTCAATTTAAGTTGTAATCGAGGTAAACTATTCAATGATGAGGTGGTTGTTTGAACTTAAGTGAGAGATGGTGTAAGCCTGTTCTAAACAAGTACGGTGGGAAGATATATTTAGACCAGATGACTGTAAATGAGCTTAAAAAGAGGGTTGAGGAAAACGATATAGTGCTTGTTCCAATCGGCTCTATGGAAAACCACGGTCCCCCATCACCTTTAGGTGAAGACACGTTGATAGGGACTAGTATAGCTGAGAGAGTGGCGTACGAAACTGGTTTAACGGTTGCTCCTCCGATATTCTATGGCAGTCATCCGAGCCACCACTATGGAATGCTTGGGACAATACCTGTATCAAAAGAGGCATTCATAGCATATGTGTTAAGTATTGTTAAATGGTTGAGCCATTCTGGTTTTAAAAAGATAATCCTCTGGAATAGCCATGGACAGGAATACGTTCTGCCAATAGTTAAGGATAAAGCCGTAATTGAAGAGGGTGTTCACGCTTTGATAATGGTTACTAGCTGGTGGAGTTGGGTTCAAGACCTCTTACGTAAAGCTGGGACTGGAGAAGAATTGGCTCCCGGCATTAAACTTGAAACGCCGTTTATTCACGCCGATGAAGTTGAGACGAGCTGTATATGGTATGTAGCCCCAGATCTTGTAGACGTTGACGCTTTAAAAACTGCTAAGGCTGAGAAAATGGTCAGGTTCATAGACGTTAAATGGGTGAATTCCGCCGGAAACGTTTTCGCAGATAAACCATTCAACTGGTACGATGTGAGCAGTGCCCCTGAAATATACTATTATAGTTTAGGTGTTGTTGGAGATGCTTCTAAGGCAGATATGAGAAAGGGTAAAGTGCTCATAGATACGGTTATTGAAAGGTTTATAGATTTCCTAAACTGGCTTAAATCTGAATATCCACCTGGAACACTACCGAAAACTTGGATAGATTCTAAAGATTTAAGGTACGATAAACCTTAAACATGCATGAGGGTTTTCATTGAAGCTTTCATTCATCTACATGCTTCCAGCTAGAGCCGAGTTTAAATACGCGATCAGACGCAATCTACCTGAAGCGTTAGACCTAGCCGCTAAACTTGAATTTAAAGGCGTTGAATACAATATACCTAATCCATTTGAAGTGGATTTTAAACACCTTCTAAGGTTAACGGAAGACCATGGGCTGAGAATTTCAGCCATATCAACTGGTTCAGCCTACTTAGAATACGGCTTAACGATTACTCATCCCGATTTCTCCATCAGGGCAAAGGCTCTCAAGCTTATGGAGAAATATATTGAATATGCTTCAACTCATAACTCCGGAGTGGTAATAGGGCTGATAAGGGGGAGGAAAGAGGGTAGATCACTGAGGGAATTCACCAAATCGTTAATAGGTTCCATTAAGATGTTGGAAGACCATTGTTTAAACTACAACGTTTCTCTCTTAATTGAGCCTTTAAACAGGTATGAAGCCGACTACATCAACAACGTTGAAGAGGCTTTACGGATAATTGAGCAGACTGGTGAATACGTCAAAATCTTACTGGATACGTTTCACATGAATATAGAAGAGAAGAATATATGTGAAGCCATAATTAAGGCTGGTCGTAACACAGGACACGTACATATAGCTGAAAACAATAGGCTTCCTCCCGGATTGGGCAGCATCAGCTGGAAAGATGTAATCCTCCATCTTTACAATGTTGGGTTTAACGGATACTTAAGCCTTGAAGCTTTACCTAAACCCAGTTTTAAAGAGGCTTTAAGACAAACGGCTGAAACTCTCAATCCCATCATAAGAAGCCTGAAAGCAACATGCTGATATACCTTAGATAGTAAGATAAGTCTCTCTTCATATTTTTAATGCGTTAGTAAACGTTTAATTAAAGGTTTTACTATTGAAAAACTGAAATAACATGATCGATCTACTGCAGAATATAGGGTTGGTTATAATCGGCTACCTTCTTGGAATGGCTTTTGCCGGAAGTTTCATAGGTAGAAAGTACATGGGAACTGTTGACATAATGCTCCATAAAGTTTTCAGGAGGAAGGTGACATTAGCTCAATACCTGTACTGGAGATACTTCTGCGGTATAGAAAAACCACCTAAGCCAGAGGGGATTAAAAGAATAGATGAGGCAACCCGTTTACTCAATTTATTGATAGAGCAGGTGGAGAAAATCGTTGGAAAGATCCACAGTTAATAGTATCCGATTCAAGTCGTGAGTCCCGCTTCAGCTTAAACGTCGCTACGTTGATTAATCTTAAAAGTACGTAATACTTTCAATACGATTTTAGAGTGATTATGTTTAGTGGGGAGGAAGTTTACACGCGTCATGATCATCCA
>CAZMSC010000020.1:7119-27347 GCA_964568845.1 uncultured Candidatus Bathyarchaeia archaeon
TTTTAGAGTGATTATGTTTAGTGGGGAGGAAGTTTACACGCGTCATGATCATCCAACCATGCATATATGTATGCGGTAAACTCTCAATAGTCATAATAGTTTATAGCTTTAAAAGTACAGTAGACTTTTAGTGAGCTGTTGTGCCTGGATTCCTCGACTTATATATGCAGGATCTTACGGCTAAGAAGATGTGGATAAATGAAGCTTATTCTCAACCAGCCTCATCTTCCATTGCAGTCTACCTTAGAGAAGGCTTTGAAAAATACTGGAGATTTAGAGAACTCCCTAAGGTTTCATCTGACGAGTTTAGAGTTCTCGCAGTGGATAGCAGCTCACAACAGGTCATTATGCCTAATGGTGGCATTTTCTATGTTGCAAGAGCGTTCGCTATATCAAATGCTGGCGTCGAATTCAGAAACGTGCATACGGGTTTCGATTATAGCTCTGATGAAAACTATAGAGCCGTCATCGGTAGAATTATGGAGTGGTTGGAGCATAAGGTTGTACTAGAAGCTATTAGTATGGGTTTTAAAGACATCGTCCTATTAGATGGCTCCGTTTATGGACGGTTGGCACACGTCCCCCTTGAGATAAACTCGACATACAACAGATATTTCATGTTAAGGTACTTCGAAACACTAATCAGACTTTTTAATACGGCAAGGGAAAATAAAGTTCCAATAGTTGGGTTAAGTAAGGAGAGCAGGTCTTCATTTTTCAGAGAGTTTTTAATGAGGAATATGATTCTTAAGTTGGCTGGGGAATTTGATTTAGACACGTTTGAAGTCAACATGCTTATGAGTATGGCTTTAGATGGAAGGAAGGGAGTGAGCGCAATATTGGATAAAACACCCCCACCTCTCAGAGATTATATCATGGAGTACATCTCCCTTAAGCCAGATTTTCTACTTATAATGAGCTATGCTAGAAAACCAGGATACAGTACGCCTTTAATTTTAAACGCCCCGTCTGGGGCTAAAAGAGCCTTTAAGCTAATTAACGTAGATCCTGTGAAATACCTACGATTAACTCATCCAGTATCTTCAGGGGATATGGATTTCATCGAGTGGGCATCGCATATCGTCAAGGATCTGCCGAAGCTACCGGCGATCGTATCGTTTTACGTTCTGCCATCGGCTCAGGATACGCCTATGAGGGTGGATGTTCCAGCTTGGATTTTTGGAATAGAGAAAAATATGTCTGAAGTCGATTTCAGCGAAGTTGCCGATGTGAATATAGATGGTATTTTAAGGCTAATCTCGGCGGGCTACAGCGGCTTAGAAAACCATAACATATGGTTGACGGCCGCCCACAGAAGGGTTAAACTTGGAAGGAGGACTTTTGAGCACATATATCTTCCCAAGTTTGAAGAGATAGTCGGTAGAACGGCTACCTCACGGGGGTATAGGCGTGTCAGATTCCCATGAGCAGCTGGAGCGTTTAGGCTACGTAATTGGAGAGGCGAACCCTTCTCAGTTTTACTTCATAGCAGATGAAGGTAAAAACCCTCCCAGGTGGGAGTATGTGCTCGTGAAATCTAGGGAAGCAGTTGACGGGTTTGAAGTTGAGGTTCCGATAATAGCACAGATATGCGAGATAACGTCGTTAAGTTTAGCGCTCGACCTTGAAAATAAGCCCAATCTTGAGGCCGTTGAGAGACTGATAAAAGCTCAACTCGTAGATAGAAGGCTTATAGCCAAAGCGAGAGTTCTTGGGTTCGCGTTAAAAGGGGAAGTTTTACAGCCTAGGAGGGCTATACATCCAGGTAACGTAGTGTATAGGGCTCCTTCAACCATTTTAAGTGAATTCTACTCTTACCCGCCTGAAGAAGGGTTACACGTAGGCTATTTGATCACTAGACCAGACGTCCCTGTAAACATATCTGTAAAGGGGTTTAGAAGACATTTGGCCATACTTGCACAGACTGGAGCTGGGAAAAGCTACGTTGCAGGCGTACTGCTTGAAGAGCTACTTAAAAAGGGTGCGACAGCCATAATTTTAGACCCGCATGCGGATTACGTGTTTATGTCTCACAGGAGGATGGGTGGGAGGTTTTCCAGTAGAGTCGCGGTGTTTAAGACGCGTGAAAGCACCGGAAGATATGGTGAGGAACAGATAGGTAAGGTGGAAGTGTATGAAGTGAGGTTTTCAGACCTGTCGATAGATGAGATCGTAACCGTCTGCGGTATAAGTGAGTCGTGGACCAATATAGTCAACGCTGTTGGAAAAGCGCTCGACAAGCTCAAGAAGGAGGGAAGCTATGGACTAGAAGATCTCATAGATAGACTTGGTAAGTCTGAAGATCCACATTCTCTCTCGGCTCTTAAATATGTGAAGAGGTTGCAGAAGATTAGGGTTTTCGGAGACACCACTACGGGCGTCAATAGATTGCTTAGACCTCAGCATATATCGGTGGTTGACCTCTCAGGTCTCGACGATGAAGTTGCAGACTACATAGCGTTCAGAATCCTAGGAGACGTTTTCGAAGCGGTTAGAGATCAAAAGTATGGTTATCCAGTCTTCCTCTTCATCGAGGAGGCGCATAGATTCATACCGTATAAGGAGAAGACTCTATCGAAAAACATCATAAAGAAGATCGCAGCTGAGGGTAGGAAGTTCGGCATCTTCTTAGTCGTAGTCACTCAAAGGCCTCATAAGATAGACCCAGACGTTTTAAGTCAATGTAACAGCCAGATCATCCTTAGAATGACAAACCCTGAAGACCAAGACGCTGTTAGGAAGAGCTCGGAGAGGATGAGCGAAGACCTCTTAAAAGACCTCCCTGGGCTCAACGTGGGAGAAGCCATCGTAGTGGGTGAAATCACGAAAGCGCCGGTCATGGTGAAAGTTAGGAGTAGAGAGACTATAGAAGGCGGTGCCGACATAGATATAATCGGTAAGCTTAAGGAGGCTGTTAAAGAGGCGGAGAATGAAGAGTCTTCTCTAGCTGAGAAACTGGATAGGGAGAGGAAACTGATAAAAAGTATTGTTGAAGGTGTTTAATTTGAGAATTGCACACGTATCCGATACGCACCTTGGGAGAAGACAGTACAACCTAGATGAGAGGGAAAATGACACATACGATGCGTTTAATGAAGTGGTTGAGAAGGTTCTTGAAGAACGTGTCGAAGTTTTCATCCACTCCGGAGACCTCTTCGACTCCCCCACTCCTCCGATAAAGGCTTTGAAAAACTTCAAGGAAAATTTGAAGAAGCTTCAAGGAAAAGTAAAGCTCATCACAGTCCTCGGAGACCACGACTTTCCTAAGAGACGCGGATTACCGCCACATAGTCTATT
The DNA here is from genome assembly GCA_964568845.1 of uncultured Candidatus Bathyarchaeia archaeon. GTDB lineage: Archaea > Thermoproteota > CALKCG01 > B24 > B24 > DTBU01. The sequence continues at coordinate 10,417 of CAZMSC010000020.1, forward strand.
CGAAGAAGTCAGAGTTCTAGGAGTAGGGGGGTTGGAGTGGTTGGAAGTTAATGGGGTATTTATTGCTGGTATTTCCAACATACGTGGGGGAAGTGTAGAATTACTTAAAACGGAGCTTCAGAAATTCGATCAAGCGGCAAGTAGATATTCTAAGTCTATACTCGTGGCGCACCAGGGAGTGGATAAGTACCTACCCTTTGAAGGCGCGTATGAGCTTAAAGAGGCGGACCTACCTAGGAAAGCATCCTACTATGCCTTTGGACACATACATTCAAGGGCTTTAACGAAGTTTGGGGGAGGGTATTTCTCCTACGCAGGTTCAACGGAGATCATGAGGAGGGATGAAGTGAAATCGTGGGTTAAAGATGGAAGGGGATTCTACATAGTAGACCTTGAGGAGGATGAGCTAAAAGTGCATAAAATCGACATCGACGTTAGACCCCAGTACGAAGTTGAGTTGGATTTGACTAGAGAGAGTCTTCAAGATCCCTTCTCAAAATGCTTGAGTTCGGTCAAGAAGATGCCCATACTCCATATATATGTGAGCGGTAGAAACATAAACACTAGGCAGATTCTAAACAGCCTCAACCTTCTACTTAAAGATAAGACGCTGAAATACAACGTGTTCTTTAAAGACTTAACAACGGTTCAGCAAACGCCTATGCTGAAATTCCACGAAGAAGACTCCGTGGACTTGAGAAGGAGACTCATAAGCGAATACTTAAACAGCCGGGGATTGGGTGATCAGATGTATGTAGATCTGGCGTGGAAACTCTACGAACACTTATCGAAAGATGAGATAGATCAAGCTGAAAAAGTGGTCGAAGAATCCATAGTTGGTGAGGAAAAGTGATAGTATTAAAAAGGCTTAAACTGAGAAACTTTCTATCTCATGGAAATACTGAGATAGACTTCCCCCTGGGTGTGACAGCAATAGTGGGGCCAAATGGGGCTGGAAAAACAGCTATCATGGATGCCATTATCCACGCCTTCCTCGGTTTTGAAAAAGACGTGAAGACAAGGGGGGAGAACGTTGACGACCTAATAAGAAGAGGGGCGAGTGAAGCTGAAATCAGCCTAGCCTTTGAAGCTAATAATAGAGAATACTTGGTGCAGTGGGTTAGGACGAAGGGTGGACGTGTAGATGCCTCACTTAGAAGAAGCGATTTAGGCTATATAGCTCGTTCAGCAAAGCAAGTTAGACAGGAGATTTTAAAGCTACTTGAACTCGATAGTAAGACGCTGTTGAATTCTATATTTATCCGCCAAGGCGAAATCACAAGCCTCGTTGAGGTCACACCTGCGGATAGGAAGAAGCTTATAGGTAGGATGATCGGCATCGATACGTTTGAAAAAGCTTGGGAAAATATGCGTGAAATAATCAATCACGTGGAGGGGTTGAAAAATAATGTCGAAAGGGAAATACATGGTAAGAGTGAGCGGCTGGAGGAGAAGAAGCGTAACTATAACGACTGCTCCAACGCTATAAGGGAGTTGGAGGAAAAGGTAGCTGTATTCAAGAAAAAGGTTGAGCAACTAGAGGAAGAATATGGATCGGTCAATAGGGAGAAACAATCCTTAGACGAGAAAGAATCCATTTACAACAACTTGAAGAGAGACTACGAGCTCATCCATCGAGATCTGAACCACCTAGAAGATAGGCTTAGAGAGATGACGATGGAGCTTGAAGATTGTAGGAAGGCTAAGGAGGAGGTTGAAAAGTTAGAATCTGAAATCGGGAAGGTCCAGTTTTTGGAGAATTACGCGGAGAGAGTTAGAGAGCTTCAAGAATATGATAGAGAAGAACGTGATCTACGGGAGAAGTTGAGACTGCTGGATGAGGCTGAGGATGAGGTGAAGGGCTCTATGAGAGGAATGGCAGAAATTGGCTATACGTTTAAAGTTGAAAACGAAGCAGGAGTAGTCGATCTAACAGACGACCCTATAAGCCTCAACAATAGAGCTGTGAAAAACGCTTCAGACGTTAAACATCTAGCTGAACAGCTGAAGTTAGAAGAAAGGGATCTAGCCACTCTATTAAGTAGAGTTGAAAAACTTCTACCTAAACCGACTAAGCAAACGTTAAATGCAAAGTTAGTGGAGTTGGATGGCGAGATTGGGAAGATTGAAGATTCCATCAAGAAGGTGAACGAAGAAGTCGGTTGGATTAGCAGTAGGATTGAAAAGTTAACTCAAGACTTCAACAGCCTAGATAAGCTTGACATATGTCCTCTGTGTAGAACTAGGTTGACGCCTCAGCATAAGGAGCAGGCTAAACGGGAAATTGTAGAGGAATTGGACTCTTTGAAGAATAGGCTTACTTTTGTCGATGGGAAGAGGGGTGAATTGGAAAACTTAATGGGAGAGGTGAGGAGGGAGAAAGAGGCGCTTCTCAAACTGTCCACGGATGTGGAGAATATTGAGAAATTGCTCAGAGATTTAGAGGATCATAGGAGGAGCCTTAATGAGAAGGCGTATGAATTAAATGCCATCTTAAGGAGGGTTGGTAAGTTACGGAAAGAAGTTGGAGGAAGACTTTCAAAAGTAGAGGAGAGCTTGATTCAAACTCAAAGCGAGCTTGAGAAACTCGTAGGAGTACTCGGCTATAAACCTAGCGACCCAGAAGCTGAGTTAAAGATTATTCGAAGTAAGAAGGAGAAGTATGATGGGCTTAAACCGATAGCCAGCCAGTATGAGGAAAAAGCTGAGAGTTTTAAGGAAGCTGTTGGTAAAAAGCTTAAGCTTGAGAAAGAGCTTGAGAAACTTGAAGAATCCATTAACAACTCGGGCTACGATCCTAAAAGACACGAGGAAATTAAGAGGTTGCTTGACTCTCTCGGAAAGAGATTGATAGAATGTAAATCGAGTATTGAAAATTTAGAGGCGCAGATTAACAGTGAGAGGAGGAAGCTGTCCAACATTGAAATGGAAATAGGGCAGCTCTACGATGAGATATCTAAACTTAAAGCTAAACGCGATAGAATTGAGGATTTTAGATCTAAACTTGAGAAGATTAGAGAGGCGTTTTCAAAAGACGGTGTTCAGAGGATGTTGAGGCAGAGGCTCACGCCTCATATATCTGAGCTCGCTACTAGATACGTTGAACGTTTCAACCTTGACGTAACAAGCATCATTATTGACGAGAATTTAGACGTCAATGTTGTGAGGGGTGGAGAGGTTACGCCTCTTTCACTACTCAGTGGTGGTGAGAAGGTCGCCATTGCGATAGCTTTAAGATTAGCCATAGCTAAGGCTCTCGCTGGAATGCTTTCAACGATCATAATGGATGAGCCGACGATACATTTAGATGAGGAGAGGAGGAGAGAGCTGGTGGAAGTTGTTAAAAGCTTCTTCAGAGAAGGAACTGTAGTGCCTCAGATGGTGATAATTACACACGATAGAGAGCTGGAGGAGGTGGCCGACACACTTTACCAAGTGGAGAAGGTAAATGGTGTATCTAAAATCGTAGAGTAGAAAATGCTCCGCCATGTTTAATATTGAAGCTTTTACATTAACAGATTGTATAAACCTTTATTCAATGTATGGGGCTATGTAAACTGTCAAGTTTATAGGTTCTGTAGATGTTATACGCATGGGTTTATCCTCAGCAAACTCTACTTTAACAACTTTGGCCACGTTTTTGATATACTTAAATATGCTGATGAGGTAATTCATACTGTAGCTACTCTCTGCATAGCCATCTTTGTCGAATAGCATTTGAGAATTTAATAACCCCTCACTGTTCTTACCCTTAAATTGTACGGCGTCCTCAATAATAGATACTCTTACAGTATGCTCGTCTGCAATACTTGAGAGAATTCTATATACTTCAGCCGTAGGTGCTATGAAGTAGACGTTTAAATCCAATTTTAATGGAGGTAAATCCTCTGGTTCAATGTCTGGTTGCTCAAACTTCTTAGTTACATTACCGCATGATATTTTGAGAGGCTCTGATCTACATACTGTAAGCGTACACTTATCACCCTTTCTAGGTTTAAAACTCCTCAATACTTCTTTAACATTCAATGTAAAGTAGAACTCACCCGTCAGCTCATACTCATCTATAACGTGTAGAGGTACCATTACATCGATAAGGGTTACGTGGGATGGATTCATCATTTTAACGGCTAAGCCGCTGTAAGTCGCCTTAAAAACAACGTCATCTCTACCGTCAACGTATGTTCTTGACATATTCATCTACTTTTCCAATTTCACATATATTTATGCTTATAATCTAAATGTTGTAAGGAAGCCAAGCCTACTGTCAAACATCGAAGAGTAGCCACTGCTGAAAGCTCCCATAGAAGAAATTTAGATCATGGCATAAACTCTACATTCAAGTTTAACCAACACCTATCCCTATGCTTTTTAAACCCTATCTTTTCATAAATGCGTTTTGCAGGAGCATTATCGCTACGGACTCCTAATCCCACATATTCTACACCGTAACGTTTGAAGGCATTCTCCACAGTTTTCGAAACCACTGATGTGGCAAACCCCCTCCCCCGATACTTTTGGCTTGTGAAGACTGTTTCTATCCAGCATACTTCAGGTATATGAGGCAGCAATTCACCCAATCGGGCTATTGAGACAAGCTACTCGTTAGCGAAGATCCCATAGACATGCCCTCTTCTCAACTCGTTTTTAGTCCACTTCACTTCTTCATCAGTTATACTGCCAAGTGAAGACCGCCACTCACGCCTCAATCTAAGGAACTCCATAACATGATTTTCATTCAACAATTCTACAGAATGTCCAATGTAGAGCCTTTCTTCGCCTCTTTTAAGTCTCATAATCTCCGTCAAGTATTCGCTTCCAATATGAAATTTGCTCTTCACTAGACCGCTAAGTTCAGGATCTACGTGGAATATGGCTTCATCTTCGTCTACCAACTCTAGTAAAGAAATTACAGTATGCACATCTCCGTCCACAATTATAGATGCTGGAACCACTCTGCCTCCGCTATATATGAGTAGAAAACCAGCCACCCCCATCCTTTAAACCAACATACCATGAAGTCTTCTTACGGGCTTCTTCATCATATAGATCGTAAAGCGGATAGAAATTATTAATAGGGTCTTTCCTCAAATAAGAGTCCAATCTTTCAACGATCTCCCCATTAAGCCCTCTTACTTTAACAGACAAAATGCATTTACCACCACTACATGGACACCAATACAATATTTTTAAAGCTTATTAATTATGGAATCTACGGTAAATATAACCATACTGACATTATGTCTCAATTTCAAACCCTCTTCTTCATGAGTTTATCGAAAGCATTGAATTAGTACATTTACACTTCCTCATCTTTAACAGTTAAACTAAACGTACAGTGTCATGGGTTAAAAAATAGGGGAAGTAATTTTATCAAAGCTTACTTTGTAGAATTTTTCTCACATTCCTGAGCGTTTACTCTTTGGAGAGATAGGTAAAGGTAGTACCGCCTGGCAGTTTGAAGTGAATCCTTGAAGACGCCTCTTTCAGAGAAGTGGTTACGTATGATTTCCATCAGCTCGGAAAAAATGAAGAACTTCACCTCGTCTTTTTCAACCGTCATACCGTGCTTTGCCATTAAACTGTCTTTGAGAAGTTCAGATACTTCGCTTAAACATTTTTCAAAAGCCGCTAGGGTTGTCTGTTTAAGTATGTCAGCATATTTACCGATCTTCTTACGGATTTCTTCTCTCTCATCTGTAAAATATGGTACTATATCTACGTCGTAGTATTTCTCACGTTTATACTTCTTCTCAGGGACCTCAACTTCCTTAATTACCATGGCCTCCTTCAACTTGCCGATGTGGTCTAAAACAGTGCTTGGAGAGAGCTCTAATTCATCAGCCATCTGCTTAGCCGTCAAAGGACCCTTTAAACAAAGTAATACTGTTATGGCAAGCCTCGTTTCATCAGATAACACCGTGTAAGGGTCGGGTCTTCCAGGTATATCTCCAAACTCGCCAGAACCCCACATTCCATACCTTAAACTGGCGTATTCTTTAATCTTGCTTATTGACATTTTTAGTCAATAAGTTAATTGTGAAACTAGCTAATAAACTTATCGACTAATATTATTTGAAGACGCCGCTTTACAACAAATACCGATTCTCGCAAGTCCATCAGATGGCAGTCAACAATTTAAACAAGTAAAGCATATAAATTGATGGTCTTGAATGTCAGAGCGGGAGGAGTCGAAGATTGAGGCTGTGAGGGACCCAAACTACCGCACTATCATAGTAAATGGAGTAATCGGCGGACATAGACCAGGGTTCTTCGAAGTCATCATATACAGTGAGGAGATGATTGCAGAAGATTCTTTAGCAACACTTAGACCAGAGCCCTCTAAGGTCCGTATACGTCGAACGCTTCAATGTAGATTGATCATAGATCCTGTTCAAGCTAAAAGCCTTGCTAAATGGTTAACCCATCATATATCAGAGTATGAGAAAACCTTCGGAAGAATAATCACACCGGATGAGATAAAGCCACCGTCTACAAGAGGGCTATCCGTCTAACCTTAATGTCTAAGGAAGACTTATAGACGTTTAAAGACATCTGGCTATTGTGCAACTTCACATAGTCGTCCAACTCCTACACCTACCTGTCGCTAGTGGGAAAGCTTAAGCCTGAATGGTTTAAGAAACGTGGTGAACGTATATGTTTTTAAATGTATGAACATGTCGAACTCATCTAGTAAAGGCATTAGGATGCTTGTTACAATACGTTGAAGTTTATATGGGTAGGTTTCTAGGGTTGAAGAGGAGTTTCTTCTATTAAGTAGCCCCCTACTAGCTCGATAACCTATTCCTCACACCATACATAGCTGGTTCATCGGATAAGAGGAAGAGCATGCTCAATAGAGGAATAGTAATGGGGGTTTCAAATTACATAGTTCTAGGCACACCTAGGGACAATATGATTGCGATGATTGAAATGATTAGAGAGAACAGATGAAAATCGCCAGTTAAATCTGAAAGGTGTAATTAAATATTTGAGTCAAATCTGCTACTTGTAATTGGTGGGTTAATATGGGTTCTTTCGACGTATGGGTTCAAGATACTCTTACAAAGGTCTTCAGAGACTCCGCTAAGCCTGAAGATGCTGATAGCGAAGTAACTATAGATGCAGTTCGCAACGAGTATGAGGCTACTCAAATCGTAGTGAAACCTTTTGAAGATGTGGATTTGTTTAAAGCACGTGTCACCAGCCTTAGACATGAATCTAACGAGTACATGATAACGAAAATATATGTGCGGTTTGTAGGGTATGTGCCCGTTAAACGGAACACCCCTAACACGCCTCTAGAAGAACTCGTTCGGAAGGCTCCTGACGTTTTCCCAGACCCATTACTTGAAGAAGAGGCTGTTAAACTGAAGAGAGGTGAAAATCAACCGATCTGGTTAACAGTATACGTACCCAAGGATGCGCCGGCTGGAAACTACCATGGGGAATTAATGCTTAAAGGACAGGATGAGCGTACAGTGAAAGTTAATTTGAAAGTACATGATGTTATTCTCCCAGATAGAAGGACGCTTAAGCTTTCAAATTTCATAAGCCCATACAATATAAGTAAATTCTACAAAGTGAAGCTTTGGAGCGAGGAACATTGGGCTCTATTGAAGGCTTACGCACGGAACATGGCTGAGCACAGGCAGAGCAGTATAATAACTCCCATTTTAGAGTTAACTAGAATCTTCAAAGGTGACGGCTTTTTAGAGTTCGACTTTCAGTTTTTAGACCGTTGGATCAACCTATTCAGGGAAGAGGGGGTTATAGGAATCGTAGAAGGAGGTTACTTAGCGGGTAGACCTCCTAGAACTGTTGAAGGCTGGTGGACTGTTCCGGAGTTCCTCTCAGCATCCTACCGTGTGTTAAATAAGGACGGTAGTCTCGCATATGTGCAGGAGCCTGTTAGAATATCTAGTCCAGTATTCGAAAACTTCATATCTCAGTTTATGCCAGCACTCCAGAACCACTTAGAAGAGATAGGACTGTTGGATAACTACCTTCAACACATCGCAGATGAACCTATAGACCGTAACGCGGAAAGTTACAAGCATATAGTAAGTTTAGTTAGAAAATATGCTCCTAAGATAAAGACGATAGAGGCTTCAACCTGCAAGCAACTTGTAGACTACATTAACGTGGTGGTTCCACTACTAGACGACTACGACAGGAACATGACCTTCTACGAAGAACGTAAGAAGAGGGGTAATGAAGTCTGGTTTTACACGTGTTTATCCCCAACCGGGAGATATCCGAACAGGTTCATAGACTATTCGCTCGTAAAAGTTAGAATACTGCATTGGATAAACTTCAAGTATGGGCTTGAAGGATACCTACACTGGGGCTACAACTATTGGACGGAGAACCCGTTTGAAGACGTTGAAAACGAGCCGCATCATCCATTCCCACTACCTCCGGGAGACGCCTTTATAGTCTACCCTGGTAAATCTGGCCCCTTAGATTCGATAAGGTTTGAAGCTTTAAGAGACGGAGTTGAAGACTACGAGATGTTGAAATTGCTTGTAGAGAGGAAGAAGATGGACGAAGCCGTTGAGCTATGTAACCTAGCAGTTAAAAGCATTACAGAATACGTTAGAGCACCTAAAGAGTTCCTCTCTATAAGATTGAAGCTCATAGATAGGCTTGAATCTGTAGGTTGATTTCTACCATTGGTTGTAGCGTATAATCTCCTCTAGCGACTTTAAAAACTTCAATAAATGTCGAGAGACGGTAGAATCGTAGTTTCATATATATTTTTCCCTAACCCACTTCAATTGTTCCAATGCTTTATCAAGCTCTGTTGTGAAGAATCCTATTGCGTAATCGCTTACACCTCCAACCCATATCAGGATTTCCCCATATACCACCAAGCCGTTTCCAAATATTACGAACGGTCTATCGCCGTATTCTTCGTTTAAACCCTTTGGAGCAAGCAGGTAATCGCTCACAGCTAAAAGTTTTCCTTCCCTATCGACAAGCGCTAACCCATTCCTATACGAGTAGTCTTCCCTATGAACTCCATGCCATCCAACTAGGTATTCGTTGGATGATATCTTAACGGCGTTTGTCGACCAGCCTACTTTCCACTCCCAATCTTCAAAGGGTAACACAGGTTCCATAGAATCTTCGTAGATAACTGCCTCCGGTAGGTTTACCATCCCCCTCCAGCAGGTTTCAACATCCTTTATAAGTGGTCTGGTTAGTATTGCTGTTACATCGGCTTTCACGTCTATGAACGTTGAATCCTTGTTTGTTTTCGGTAGAAATAATTCACCATCCAGCGTTTTAATTTTAAAGTAGTTTCTCAAAGTGCAGTTGTAGTATTCATCTAACCTACTGTATGCTTGAACTATCGCCGTGTTAAGCTTACCGTTTTCAGGTAAATATCCATACCCGGTGTATAGGATTATCAGATCATTATCTACTTTAAACACACGTGCATCCTCACATCCTCTAAATTCCCACAGCATTTTAGGCCATAGTATGATCTCTGCGTGAACTGGAAGGTCTACTTTCCCATTCATCAAATCTTCAACGTTTAGTTTGAAGACTCCAATGCTAGAAGTATATGTGTAGTAGTCGAAGATGATCCTCGGGAAGACGATCAACGTTTCACCATCCAGCAGCGCTCCAGGGTTAAACACCATCTTAGGACGTTTCCTCAAATAGTTCTCCACCAGAATATCCTGCTCTGAAACTATGTACAGCCTCCTAGTGAAAATATCGTTTACCTCGTTTCTTCTAACACCATGAGATGATTTTAGAAAATCTACAGCCTTCAAGTAAAGCCTACTTTCAGCCTTCAAAGCTACTGTTAAATATCATGCTGGGAAGCTTAAACGTATCTACGCGAAGTATGATGGACTTTAAACGAACCCCAATTTTTTAGGAATTTTAATACAGCTTCTTCCGGAACCATAAGCTTTTATGTGGATACCGCAGACATAGTATGTGCTGGTGGATGGTTATGGCTAGGTGGCATTTAATAGGGCATGCCCATATAGACGCTGAATGGCTTTGGACGTTTAAAGAGACGCTTGAAGTCTGTAGGGAGACGTTTAACTCGGTGTTGAATTTCATGAAGGAATATCCAGGATTTACATTCTGCCAGAGTAGTGCATGCTACTATGAGTCTATGGAGAAGCTCTACCCTGAAATCTTTGAAGAAATTAGGAAGAGGGTTGAGGAGGGCCGTTGGGAAGTTGTCGGCGGCTCATGGGTTGAGTTTGACGCCAACATGCCTTCAGGTGAATCTCTGGCGAGGCAGTTCCTCTACGGTCAGAGGTATTTTAAAGAGAAGTTTGGATTCTACGTTGAAGTAGGCTGGCTACCAGATAGCTTCGGGTTTGCTTGGACTCTACCTCAGATAATGGCGAAATCCGGTATAAAGTACTTTTTAACTCAGAAAATGTCTTGGAACGACACGGTCTACTACCCGTTTAGCGTATTCTTATGGGAGTCACCTGATGGAACTAGAATACTTTCACACCAAACTCTGGGAAGTTACAGTGAAGAGATTAGAAATGAGAACATCGGGCGTTTTAACAGACAATCTATGATGCTTAAAAGCCTCCACGGTATTGAAGACCTACTTATACTGTACGGTGTTGGAGATCACGGCGGAGGCCCTAGGAAGAGAGACTTAGAGACGATATCTAAGTGGGTTAAAAGTGCGGGTCTACCAGCTGAGGTGTGTAACACTAGAGCTATAGACTATTTTAAAATGCTTGAACAGTATCTGGGTAAGGCTAGTATTCCAGTAATCTCAGATGAGCTATACCTGCAATTCCACAGAGGAGTCTACACTACACAGTCTAGGTTTAAGCAGATTAATAGGAGGTCTGAGGTTTTAATAGATGAAGTCGAGAGGCTCTCTCTGATCGCAAACATTATGGGTGGAGAGTATCCGAGAGATGATCTGCGAAGGTTCTGGAAGAAGATAATGTTGCATCAATTCCACGATACTATGTCAGGCTCAGGCATACGGGAGGTGTATGAAGACTGTGAGAAGGATTTCAGGGAGATTTTAGAATTCTCATCGAAAGCCCTATCAAGGGCTTTAAAAACAATAGCCTCTAAAGTCGATACGCAGGGGGACGGTGTACCCCTACTCGTATTTAATCCCCTGTCTTGGAGTAGGAGAGACGTGGTGGAAGTCGAACTGGCCAATATCAAAGGGCCATTCGAGCTCTTAGACTCTATGGGTGTAAGCGTTCCAATTCAACTGATAGAAGATGACAAAAAGATGCTTTTTATCGCCGAAACTCCATCGTTAGGCTACGCAGTCTACAGGTTTAAACCCTTGGAATCTTGGAAAAACTATCAAACGGACGTTAAAGTATGTGAACGCGACGGTAAAATACTGCTTGAAAACTCCAAGGTTAAACTGTCCATAGATAGGAGGACTGGCATAATAGAGGAGCTTTACGATAAAGAGCTTAGGTTAAACTTCATAGGCCGTGGAGGCGTTAGAGTTCAAGTTTTTGAAGATTATCCATATCCGGGTAGGAGGACACTATTCTACGATTTCGACGCCGCTGGCTTCGACGCCTGGGAAGTCTACATATACACTCAGCCGGGTGGTGTAAAATACGTCGATCTTAACGAAGCCGAAGAAGTTAAAGTTTTAGAGAACGGTCCAGTTAGGGCTACGGTATCTGTCAAGTATAGGTTTAAACAGGAGGGTAGAGAAGACTCTACCTTCACGATACACATTAAATTATGCTCAGATTCGCCCATGGTCCGCATGGACTTTGAAGCCGATTGGCATGCGGCGCACAGAATGGCTAAGTTAACCGTACCGTTCAGCTTCCAGAGCGACTATACGACTTGCGAAATACCATATGGGTATATTAAACGTAGAAGCCCCCTATCTCCAGATGCGACACTCTACGAGAGAGCTAAGTATGAAGCACCATGTCAGAAATGGGTGGATTATACGTCTGAGGATGGGGAATACGGCTTATCCATACTGAACGATTCTAAGTACGGTTATGATCAAGCTGGCAACGCCGTTAGAATGTCTCTACTCAGAAGTCCGAGGTATCCTCCTAGGTGGGGTGAGCCTTGGGAAGCCTTCACCCAGAGGGAGGAGATAGCGGATCAAGGACTACATAAGTTCAGTTTCATACTATATCCGCATAGTGGATGCTGGAGGTCTGCTCAAACGGTGAGGAAGGCTTATGAATTCAACTACCCGTTGATTGCAGTATTTGAAGAGAGGCACGCTGGGAGTCTACCTGGAACATTCTCATTTCTCGAAGTTAAGCCTGAGAGTATAGTAGTAACTGCTCTTAAGAAAGCCGAAGACTGTGAAGACGCAATAATTCTAAGGTTTTACGAGGCCCATAGCAGTGACGTCAAAGCTAGTGTGGTAAGTTTTTGGAAGCCAAGAGAAACGTACGAAGTAGATATACTTGAAAGAGAAATAGGCAAAATTGAAGACACGTCTGGAATACGGGTTTCACGTAATGAAATTAAAACGTTGAAATTTAAATTGTAAAGCCATAGGTTTGAAGAATCTCAGTAAAATCAACTATCCCCTAGACTTCTGGACGTTGATAGTTATGGACTAAAATTATAGCTTTCTTTCTTCTTCAACTTGAGGATTTTTCTCTAGATCTCAGAGACATCTACGAATTCCCCTTCCTTCAATAACATCGTTATTAATCTTTAACGCATTGAAGGCCTTATAAAGATTCTTTTGAGAAAATATCTTTCAACCGCCGACTATAGGTGGTAATATAGTGACTTCCACGTTTTCTCCCTTCAACCTAGTGTTTAAGCTTGCATGCTTACCTGAAACAAGTACTATTAACATTTGCAGATGCGTATTTATGAAAATGCTTGTATATGCAGGCGTCCCATCAACCAGTTTAAGTTTCATAAGAGCCTCCTGAACGGTAATGCCTTCCTCCGCATCTAAACTTACCTCTTCTCCAAAGTAGTTGGCGAGATTTCCGTAGAATTTAAACAAAACTTTCATAGGCTTCTACACGGTGTACATAACATTGTTATTATTAAACCTTTCGAGAATGGTTGACATAGTGGCTCATCCAGTCTAAAAAAAGCCTTTTTTAGTAACCAGTTTTCTTATGCTAATACCTCCTTTGAGATAGCGCCTCCAGCACTATAGGTACCCGTTTTATAGTGAGACTGGCAAATACCTTGAAAGCTTTCTATTTCCACAATTTATATTTTCGAAAAGGTCTGAAAAGGCTAAAGAGGATTTTTAACCTTAAGTTTTAAGGAATTATACGATGGGTCATATAGAAGTTGAGGTTGGAATTGGAGACCTAGATGGGGAGAAGCTTATCAAGGTTAAGGCTCTAGTCAATACTGAAGCTATGTTTACCGTAATCCCGGAGAGCATTGTCAAAGAGCTCAACCTTACACTTACTGGCGAGAAACTAAGGGTTTCTACAGCTAAAGGTTATGGTGAACTAGACTTAACACATGTCATTCTAGAAATTGACGGTAAGAAGAGGATAATGCCCACTCTACCGATAAATTTGGCTTAACCTTCCTAAGATGGAAGGCTTCTGATCGCGGTATTCTCCGGATAACAACATATGTGGAACTGAAGAGTTTAAAGGGCTTTATCACAACATGCTTCTAAACGGGAGAAGAGTATTCCTTAATGAAGGGTTTAAATAAAGATCAACGATGTAGATGTGTTATTGGTCCTTCCACTTGTAACCAGAGGATGGAAACTCCGCTCTAAGCATGGAGAGAGGGATGTTTACCTCAGGCTCTACGGCTGAAATATGTATCATGCATCCGCCCAAAAGCAACATATGCTTAGAAGTTTTAGGTGGAAGAGGTCTTCCAGTAAGCCCAGCTTTAACAATCAAACTCTTGGAAATTAAGCCTTTGCCTCTCCATGGAAACACCAATACTTGCGGTGAAGAGTAGTCTATAGGGAGGCAAGGTACTTTATCACAGTTTAAAATTTCTAAAGCCTTCACTCGATGATGGCCGTCGAGTATAACATATGTTTTACGATCGATCACAATACCTCTCTTAAGGACGCCGTCGCCATCCATGGATTTTATTAAACGGTTCAACTTCTTCAAATTCACGTCTTCATGAGGCTTCAGTAAGTTTATCGGCATCAACTTAAGCTTGGCATTATTTGCATTTTGCCATATTTTCTAGTCGGCTTGCTTTCTTGGAGGATTTTCCGACGCATCTATTAAAAGTTTATAACACTGTTATATAAATGTTGTGCAAAAATTTATAACAATGTTTTAAAATATTAAGTGTGGTCATGAGCTGGTCGCCATGTTAAACATCGAGTCGATACGCAAAGACTTCCCAATACTTTCGCTACGTAGAGAAGACGGTAAGCCTCTGATCTACCTAGATAATGCTGCTACAACACTTAAACCACGTCAAGTTGTAGATGCTGTTGTCCGATACTATGAACGATATACGGCTAATGTACATAGAGGCTTATACAGACTGTCTCAAGAAGCGACCACACTGTATGAAAACTCCAGGGAGACTATTGCAAGGTTTATAAAAGCAGACCCTAGTGAGGTTGTTTTCACGAAAAACGCTACAGAAGGCGTCAACATAGTCGCTTATGGCTTAAACTGGAATCCAGGGGACGAAGTCATTACAACGGTTATGGAGCATCACTCAAACCTAGTGCCTTGGCAGATCATACGCGATAGATTTAAAGTACGCCTCAAATTTTTAGACGTAACGGATGAAGGATATCTAAATGTGGAAGACCTTCCATCACTTATATCTAAGCGGACGAGGTTGCTAACTTTAACGCACGTATCAAACGTCCTTGGAACTATAAACCCCATTGAAGAGCTCGTTAAGATAGCTCATGAACATGACGTTCTAGTTTTAGTGGACGCAGCGCAATCAGCTCCGCACACTTCTATAGACGTGAAGAGTATTGGATGCGACTTTCTAGTTTTCAGCAGTCATAAGATGCTTGGACCTACAGGCATAGGCGTCCTATACGTGAACAAGAATGCGTCAGAAATACTTCAGCCGCCTTTTGGAGGGGGAGAGATGATAAGCAGAGTAGACCTCACGAAGGCTGAGTGGAACGACATGCCGTGGAGGTTTGAACCCGGCACGCCGAATGTCGCTGGAGCTATAGGGCTTGCCACAGCCGTTGATTATCTTAAAAACATCGGGATGGGTGATGTGCGAAGGCACGAGGCCCAGCTGACAGAGCTGGCTCTCAGAAGGCTTAGTGATTTAGAGCGCGTTATAATCTATGGTCCTAAAAGGGCTGAGGATAGGGGTGGACTTATAGCTTTTAATGTTGAAGGCGTGAATAGCCATGACGTCGCCCTCCTCTTAGATGAACTTGAGAATATAGCCGTCAGGTCTGGTTTACATTGCGCAGAGCCTCTGCATAAAAGGTTTAAGGTGCAAAGCTCCGTTAGAGCATCCTTCTACATATACAATACGGCGGAAGAGGTTGAGGCTTTCTGTGATACCGTAGAGAAGATATCTAAATTGTTGTAAGAGTTCTAAGCTATTTTCTCAAATCGTTACTTACAAGCTCGGCAACGCGTCTACCTGATAGAAGCATGCCGCCGAATATAGGCCCCATCCTCGGTATCCTATGTAATGTTGCGACGGCCATCCCGGCAACGTATAGACCTGGGCATACTTTACCCGTTTTCTCAACGATGAGCTTCTCTCCTTCAGCAGCCCACATAGATGCTTCTCCGGGTAGAGATACCTCTAAACCTGGAACTTTCTTGACGGCTACTGAAAGAACCTCGGCTTCATGTCCAGTACAGTCTATAACGGCTTTAGCTTTGAAACTTATTGGATCTACGTGTAGAGCTGCTATTATCGTTGAACTCCATTGGACGACGACTCCTACGATCCTAGGAGTGTTATCTTCGAGTCTGAAAACCACGTCGTCGACAGACACCCCTAGAAGTATTTCCGCACCAGCGTCTATAGCCGCTGTAGCGAGCTTAGCAATCATCTCCGCTGGATCAACCACGTAGAGATCCTCATTGAATTGTTTAAGCCTACATCCGAATTCTCTAAGTATGCCATCGGCAGGCTTCTGAACGAGAACTGCTGGAAGCTGCATACCCCCACCGCCCATCCCACCGCCGAAGGAAAGCCTCCTCTCGATTACAAGCGTGTTTAAACCGTTTCTAGCCAGGTATGTGGCAGCTGTAAGTCCTGCTGGACCAGCACCTACAATTATGACGTCTACCTCAGCCAGCCTGTAGAGCTTGTCAGCAGCTGCCTTAACTATAGCTCTAGTTATGAGGGCTTCATCTATAACCATGTAGACCCGGTTAGTATTACAGTGTTAAGCTTATATTTATATCTATCTTAATGTAAAGGCCGTAGTTTAGCAAATTGTCAAATGGAGGATTCACCACTTTTATGTCTTTCCATTTAGCATAGCTTATATCAATATTATCTAATCCGCTTCCAGCTCTAGCCATGAGACTTCAATCTGACGGCTCTATCAAGTTAGATTTGAAGGCTACAGGGGACTCAGGCTTTAGGGATTAGATGTTAAAGTAGATTTTTCAAAAAATTTTTAAGTTAGAAAGATATTCATAACAGTGTTATGAGCGATCAAATCACGTACTTGAATGTGTCTGAAGTAAAGCAGCCCGTAAACGTCGATTTAAGAGCTACGATCCCCGTGTATAGTCGGATGCTTAGCGAGGGCGTTTTAAAGGAGCCTATTGTAGTTGAAAGGGCAACGATGGTTGTTTTAAGGGGATATGAAATACTTGAAGCTTTGAAGTTACTTTCAGCTGAGAAAGCCCCAGTGTTACAAGTCGATTCGTCTAAAGTCAAAGTGAGTTCTCTGCAAGCTAAGTTAAAGCCTATAACGTTGGAGGCTATCCTCATGGCGGGTGTGAAAGGGCCGAAGCTTCCATATAATAGCTTTAATGTTCAAATCGATGTGG
>CAZMSC010000021.1:0-25120 GCA_964568845.1 uncultured Candidatus Bathyarchaeia archaeon
GAGGTTGTTGAGAAAATCAACTGGCCGCTTTGGATTGCCGTCATAGTCCTGTTATCAATCGTTGTGAACATTGTCAATGGTGTTCTCTACGTGTCTGGAATCGCCTGCATCTATGGTCTTGGAACAGTATGCATACCCGCCACGATGCCAGTCCTCGCCATGCTACTGCCCTTAGCCGCCTCTCTAACGGGTAAATTTGCAAAGAATACCCAGGCGCTCGCTCGACTTTACCTCGTAGGCTTGATCATAAGCATGTTCATGGCAAACGCGGGAGGCATGAGCGGTTGGATGGCTTTACCAGTAGGCTACAGTTGTAGGATTTGGTTTAGTAGTGAGGATATTCAGAGGGCTCTCGTGGAGAATTGGTGGACTGTTCCGAGAGAAGTTATAATGATCGTTAAGGGAACTGGAACTTGGAATATAAACTGGGGTGCTTGGGCACCTGCAATAGCATTCTGGACAATCTACCACTTCGCATACTTCCTATTAGGCTCAAGCCTAATGCTCTTGTTTAGGCGTAGGTGGATTGAAGTCGAGAAACTCCCATTCCCCTTTATGATAGGCATGTGGGAAGGTGTAAGCCGCATAAACGAGAAGCGGTTTAACACAGCTTTCATCCTAGGACTGGCAATCGGCTTCTTCATAAACCTTCAGATACTTCTAACCTATCTATTCCCATGGTGGCCGGATATAATAGGATGGCGTGCGAACAACGTAAGCCCAAACGGATGCGCCGTGGTTGCAAGCTGGGGCAATCCAGTCGCATGGCAACTAGGCTCGACTCTTGTGGCCTTCATGAGGTGGAACATGCAGCCGCTTAACTTCCTCATAGCTTACCTAGTCCCACTCGACGTAAGCTTCAGCATGTGGAGTTTAACATTCCTACTAATGATATTAGCTCAAATAGCCTACTACATGGGCTACTACACTGGCATATTTAGCCTGGGAGGGTGTTGCAGAGTCTTAGGCTGGGCAGGCTACTTAATGTCTCCCACCTGGGGTCCACCTTACTATTGGAGTTGGCTCTGTCATGTAGGAGGTGGTGTCGCCCTCGTGGTCATGATGATATGGCGTGCTAAAGCAGACCTCTCTGAAACCCTTAAAATGGCTTTTGGAAAAACGGCTGGAAAACCGTCTGAAGAACCGTTCAGCTATAGGACAATATACCTTTACATTATAGGGTCTTGCATAGTGTTTTTAGCGTTTCTAGGCAGCATGGGGGTTACAATCGTACCTGGATTCGTCGTCCTAGTCACTAGTATAATCTATATAATAGGCGAATCCTATGTCCGAGGTTTAACGGGATACGCGTATCAGCAGGAAAGAGCCATGTGGCCTGCTTGGTCTTTAAAATTTATCTGGCCTAAGGCTCCAAGACCGTATACAAATGACTACTTCTGGTCCGGTGAGATTCTAATAAATGGAGTTAATACGGCTGGTGCTGGTGTACATACGTGGGGTGAAGCGTCGATGCATGGTTTTGCTCTAGCAAGCCGTACAAAGGTTAACTATAGAACTGCTTTCTACTTGATGATTTTAACGATATTCATAGGGTTACCAATATCTATGGTCATAAGAGTATGGTGGTTTAACATAATGGGAGGTAGAGCCGGAACTTGCAGCTCTTCATGGGATTGCGCGTGGATAGGCGCCGACAACTGGGACAACCACATACCCGGCCCAGACCTGATAGCCGGGTTCCTCTTAGCGGGCTTCATAGTGGTTGCCGCCTTAGATTTTCTAAGGATGAGGTTTATATGGTGGCCTATACACCCAGTCGGATTCCTCTTAAGCGGAGCGGCTAGAGAAATATGGACTGGAACGTGGACAGCCTTCCTGGCGGCTTGGATAGCCAAATGGCTAACGCTTAGGATAGGCGGGAGTAAGCTATACGAAGAGCATGGAGTAGCCTTCATAGGGGGAGCACTAGCCGGAACGCTGGCTGTAATATTCACAGGTATAATTATCAGCGTAATAAGGTTCTTCATACCCTTCTAAACCTCCACTTTTATTTTTTTATGATGGTTGACGGGAGGTGTTGCATTTTTCAATAACAATCCAGCCCAATACAGGCATATGTGAAGGCTTTATGGATAGCGGTGGTGAACGTAGACGCAAGTCTATAGTTTTAGCTCCTGTTAAGATTAGAATGGATGGTGGAAGCTTTACGATAAGCTGGACTTGTAATTTAGCTGGGGAGTGCCGTAACGGAGAGTGCTTCTACGCTAAGTCTAAATCTGAAGGCTAGTTGGCACGTATACGCTTAAATCTTCTAAGCGAAGAAGACATCTATCTAACTATTGATGGAGCAAAGTCTTTGGATTATTGGAATTTATCTATGGATAATATTTCCAATAGTGGTTTTCTTGGCCCAGGCTCTTCGAAACGTTCATCCTTAGGATAGCCGAGTGGTGTTATTGCGACAACGTTTACATCCTCCGGTATTTTGAGGATTTCCTTAACCTCTTTATTACTGAATGAACCTATCCAACACGTCCCTAAACCCTCAGCTCTAGCCGCTAGAATAAGATGTGTAAAAGCTATGGAAACGTCGATGAGCATGCTTAAATCGCCCATGTATTCGCCTCTATTCCAGTGGATATTGTATCCGCAGGCCACTATGACTATTGGCGCTTCTGCAATAAACATTTGATTATGGCATGCTACTGCCAGTTTTCTCTTCAACTCTTCATTTTTCACTATTATGAACTTCCACGGTTGACGGTTTGAACCTGAAGGGGATATTCTAGCGGCTTCCAAAACTCTCTTTAAAACGTCGTCTGGTATTGGATCGGGTCTATAGGACCTTATGCTTCTACGTGTTCTAACAACTTCGTAAAAATCCATATCTACACCATAAATTACACATATCCTGTAAAGAATAAATTTTTCACTACATGCATGGAGGTTCTCAGTCGCTTGAATAGGGAATTCTTTAATTGTCAGCGAAATGTTATAGTTTTAAAGGCATTTAAAAGAATGCTTCGGAGTCTGATCGATATGTCTCTAACGCTTAAACGTAGAGTAGAAATAGCCGACCATATCGCGGTGGCGGGGCAACTGGCGGCGGCGCTTGAAGTCTGCGGTTGGCCTAAGCCTGGAAACGTTCATAGAACCTCAGACTTTCCAGATACTAGGTTTGAACACTTCATAGCTGGTTCAATATCGCTTGGGCCGATCCTCCGGGAGACGGTTTTAAATGCACTTTCTCTAAAGCTAGGTGAAGTACGTGAGTTGAAGATCGGAAGGTTGATTAAACGGGCAGTTTTAAACGTAAAAGCTTGGCATAGGGGTGGAAACACACACTTAGGCGTAGTGCTTCTATTCGTACCGATGGCTGCGGCAGCTGGTATGACGCTTGTAGCAGTAGACGGCATGAATGTTTCTGATCTGCGTGAAAACTTCGCAAAAGTCGTAAAGTCTACAACATGCGAAGACGCTGCTGAAACGTATGAGGCTATTGCTTTGGCAAGTCCAGGGGGAATGGGTAGAGTTGTAAGTGGTAAGGCGCCGGATTTGACGAGTAGTGAAGCAAAGAAAATAATCCTAGAAGATAATTTAACACTTTATGATGTTATGGAAGTTGCAGCCGAATGGGATACTATAGCTAGAGAGCTCGTTACGGCTTTGCAGATAACTTGCGATGTAGGATTTTCAACCGTGGAAAAGCTGTACTTTGAAAACCGCGATATAAATGTCGCAACGGTTCACACATATCTAAAGCTACTATCCCTGTACCCGGACAGTTTCATAGCTAGAAACGTTGGATTAAAGTATACATCCAATGTATCAGAAGCCGTAAAAATAGGCATGAAGACGGCTGAAGAAGTCTCAGAGAAAGCGCGTGAAATACTTCAACTCGGCGGTCTTAAGACCCCGGAGGGACGTAGGGCGATCTTCAGATTCGACGGCGAATTGAGAAGAAGAAGGCTGAATCCAGGTACTACCGCCGACTTAACAGCAGCTTCTCTAATGCTAGCCGTTTTAAATGGTTTACGCTTCTGAAGGCATTGGTCTAAGAGATTGATCGGTATGGATACAAAAAAGGTGGCTTTAATTTCAACTATGACCGCTATGTACGTAGTGTTAAGCTATCTACCCGGTTTCCCAGTCGTAGGGGTGAGTGGCGCTAAGATTGGAGTTATCTCTGGGATAGCTCCACTCTATGGCTTCATATTAGGCCCAGTACTCGGCATACTAACTACGTTTCTCGGAGCTTTCATAAACCGTGTTTTAACGGGGGCCAGTTTATTTGAATGGCTTACCCTACCGTCCATGCCCATTTCAGCCTTCATCGCTGGTGCACTTTCAAGGGGTCGTCTAAACGATTTGTCGGGCTGGAAAATTTCAGCGGCGATTTTAACAATTCTAATAGCTACTTGGTATGGAACCTACGTAGGCCGAGCTGTTCCGCTGTTCGCAATACTACATTGGATTGGCCTTATAAATATCCTAGTGCTACGTTCAAAACTCGCCAAACTCTTCCACAGCGACCTTAAAAGGAATCTAACGCTTTCAATACTGCTAGGTAGCTATACTGCAACTGTAACCGGCCACATGTATGGCTGCTTAGCCTTCATATTGGCGGCTGAACTCCTCATCATAAACACTTCAGACCTCCCATCACTCTTCACAATGTTAATCCCCATTGCTACGTTTGAAAGGCTAATATTCACGGCGATATCTACAACCATAGGTGTACCATTATTCTCAACCCTTAAAAACAGATTTCCGGAAATCGTGGAGAAGTGAAGCTCTCTGTTCATCCAAATCCGAATAGCGTTTAATACTTCAATTCGCATTAACACATATAGTTTTTAAAACCACAGTAAACTATTGAGTTTTTCGCAGTAAATTAGACTTTACGGAAAAACGCTAGCAATTACATTTTTAATATTGTAAATGGCAAAGGTATTTTGGTGTTGATTTGAGGGGTGAATGGTATAGGAAGACTCTTCTCAACATACACTTTGACCACCATGTTGGGCCAAATACTCCGGTAGGAAGTGGAGCAGATCCAGATAAACTCGCCTCTTTAATAGCCCCTGTAAAACCGGGTCTTATACAGTACCACGCTAAAGGGCATCCTGGGTGGACAAACTATCCAACGCGTTTAGGTGGGTCTCCTCCGAAGCTTGTTAAAGATGCTCTAGCCATGTATAAGAAGACTGCTGAAAAACTCGGCATAAAGTTTACAGTATACTATAGTGGTTTGAAAGATGAATATGCCGCTAAAGAGCATCCCGAATGGCGTAGACGTAATGCTGAGGGAGGGTTCATAGGTGAAGATGTTTTATGCCCTAACAGCGGCTATGTTGAAGCGAGGGTTTTACCACAGCTTAGAGAGATAATTGAAGCCTACAATCCCGACGGTTTCTGGTTCGACGGGGATTGTTGGAGTGTAACCCCATGTTATTGCGACTCCTGTAGAAAAGCGTTTACAGTAAATTATGGTGAAGAACCGCCAGAAAATCCGCAAGACCCATTATGGAAGACGTGGATGGCCTTCCACAGGGAAAGTTTTATAAAGTACTTGGAGAAGTGCGCGGGCCTCATACATAAACTCAATCCAAACTGCTTGTTTACAAGCAACTGGTCTTTTACAATCAGGATGCCAGATCCCCCTCCCGATTTCATAGACTGGGTGTCAGCAGATATATCTCCAACCCATGGGCCCCTCCAAGCAAGCTTCGAAGCAAGGTTTCTATCAACTAGAGGTAAACCATTCGATTTGATGACTGCACTACAGGCTTTCACTTGGGGCAATACTACGCCTTATCCCAAATATCCAACACATCTATTTCAAGAGGGAGCTGTTATTATGGCCAACGGAGGTAAGTGGTTTATATGGGTTAACCCCCTTGAAGACGACTCTCTTCAACCTTCACATATGTGTACAGTGGCTGAGTGTGCGGAATTTGCACGTGCTAGGGCCGAAGCCTTCGAGGAGTCTGAACCTTTTCACGAATTTGCTCTACTACACTCTGCCTTAAACTTCTACGAGATGGGTAATGGCCTCTACGATTATG
Organism: uncultured Candidatus Bathyarchaeia archaeon; assembly: GCA_964568845.1. Lineage (GTDB taxonomy): Archaea > Thermoproteota > CALKCG01 > B24 > B24 > DTBU01. The sequence continues at coordinate 6,030 of CAZMSC010000021.1, forward strand.
GGAAGGTCTTAGACCCTTTGAGAGGTGCACATAAAGCGTTGCAGGAATTACATTATCTGTTCGACATAGTTGGTGAGGAGATCTTGCTAAGTAGGTTGGACAAATACAAGACTGTTATTCTGGCTGAGCAATCCTTCATATCTAAAACCGCTTTGGAGAGTTTAATGGAGTTTGCTTGGAGGGGAGGGGTTTTAATAGCTACTGGAAAATCCCTGATCGAATATCCGGACGAGGTCATGGAGATATTCGGTTTGAAGCATTTAGAGCTTAATGCAATACCTAGGGGTTGGATTCCATTCAGAGGGGAGAAGATACTGATAAATAAGCCTTGGCATAGAATTTCGCTTAGTGAAGCATCTCGACTACTTACCCTATCGGCTTTTGAGAAAGAGTCTTTAGATGAAGAGGGAGCGGTTGCGGTTTCAATGAACAAGTACGGGTCTGGGAGAACAGTATACATAGCCTCAGATATCTTTGGAGCATACTGGTTTGAGCAATATCCCAAGATAAGAGAGATTATAGGGTTCATCCTAGACTCTGTAGTAGCTAAATCGTTGGAGTTGAAAGCCCCTCCGACAGTTGAGGTTGTCTTAAGAAGACAGGCGGATTCGATAATCCTTCACTTCTGTAACCTATCCGTTTACAAGGACCTTTCAGGCAACTCCTTCTACGTAGAGTGTATACCCTCAATAAGAAATGTAGAATTTAAACTCAAGCTTGAGAAGAAACCAGTAGAATTGAAGCTAATCCCTCCAGAATCTTCGATTAAATGGGTTTATCAGGACGGTGTCTTAGAGGCTGTGCTCGAGGATGTTAAAGTTCACTTGGCTGTGAAGATCAGGTTTTAAAATCTGAGATAAACCTAGACCTATATACCACTTCCGGTACATTATTCAACTATGCGCTCATATCTGAGCGATGTGGATTTTGAAACCATTAAGCAACGCTTCGACGCATTTTGGGAGCATAGGATTTTAGATAGGCCTCTAATCCATATAACCGCGCCTAGAAAATATCGGGTGGAGGTGGAAATCCCAACTGTTGAAAAGCTTGAGGATAGGTGGATCAACATAAACTATATTCTCAAACGGCTTGAGTATTACTTTGAAAACACTATCTTCCTAGGAGACGCCATTCCACAGTATTGGCCAAACCTGGGTCCAAACTCTCTAACGGCTTTTCTGGGGGGCGAATTGGTTTTTCTCGACGAGGAGACGTCTTGGGTGAAGCCTTTTATAGAGGACTTGGAGAGCTATAACCCTGTTTTAGACGAGTCTAACATGTGGTGGAGGACTATGAACAAGATCTTAGATGCTGTGTGTAGGGTAGCGAGGGGGAACTTCCTAGTCGGTATTCCAGACCTACACTATGGTGGAGACTCTTTAGCAGCCACTGTCGGTACGCAGAGGCTTGTGAGAGCATTGTACAATCAGCCGGGTGAAGTTAAGAGGCTTATCAGAAGATTAACGGAAATATGTATTCAGGTATTTGAAGCATACTATGGGAAGATATCGCAAGTTCAGAAGGGCTCTATAAGCTGGATACCCGCCTACTCTAGAGGAAGGTTTTTCCCGTTGCAAGACGACTTTTCAGGGCTAGTATCCCCCAGAATGTTTAAAGAGTTCTTCCTAGAGGAGCAAGTAATCCTGTCGAAGCACTTAGACAATTCGATATTTCACTTAGACGGACCAATGGCGTTGAACAACTTAGACATACTGCTCAAGGTAGATTCTATAGATGGTATTCAATGGGTTCCGGGGGCTGGAGCATTGCCGATGTCTAAATGGGTAAACGTATGCCGGAAGGTATTGAATGCTGGTAAATGCCTCCAAATATCCTGCGAGCCTTGGGAGGTTGAGCTTCTACTATCCAAGCTTAAACATGAAGGCTTATTCCTTCAAACCTGGTGTCGTAATGAAGAGGAGGCGCAAAAGGTTTTAAAAATTGTGGAAAAATATGGGAAGGACTAATTCCGAACCGTGTAGAATCTACCATTATTGTAAGTTTAAATCGGCTCTTCCAGCAGCTCCCCAGAATCTCGTAACTATTAATTCCAACCCTTCAGGTTTTCTCTCGGAAAGCCACAGTTCAGAGTATAAGTGGGCTAAAGTTATGTAATCTGAAACCTTCACACTTCCCTTAAGTCTATTAAGGCCGACTTCAAGACACTTCCTTATAAATTCGAGGTCTTTAGGTAGAACGGTGTCCCTTAAAGTTTCTAAAGCCATCTTCCAGTTTTCGGCAATCTTCTCCAGCCTTTCACCCCTCATCCTCTTAAGAATGGGTGTAGCGTATAGGACGTGTTTAAGAACATCTGAAACTTCTCCCCGTCCGAAGATTAGCCTCGCTTTCAAAACGGCTTCACTCTCCCCAGATAACGCTATCCACTTCTTCTCCCACTCTCCAGAGCCTTCAGCTATCTCCATAGACGCGAGTATTAGAGGTGTTAGAAATGAAAATAGACACTCTTCCCCATCGTCTCCCCAAGCCGTCACCATGAAACCCAATACATTCTTTTCCTTGGCGGCCGTGAGGAAGTTTCTAAGGTTTGCAATAGCTACTTCGAAATTCGGGTAAAACCTATCCCAGTTTGAAAGCCCTGGGCAGGCTATCTGTTCAAGTCCTCTATTCTTAAAGATGTCTATTTTCCTTCTGAAGTGGTCTATGGATTCCGGGCTGTAGTCCCAGTTGGCTATCATACTTTCCCTCCATATGTCGCTTTGAAGCACTTCAGCCCACCTCTCCCTATCGCCGACCAAGTACATTCCAGATATCATGTCCCCCCATAGTATAGGCGTCTTTCCTCGGCCTCTAACAATTTCAACGAGCCTTCTATGATGCTTCTCATATAGGCTTGGCCCTTCAAACCTCCACGTCTTATTTAAACTAGCCCCTCTTCCAAGCGCCCAAGTCTCATCCCCACCTATATGTGCATAATTTGAACGTGTAAGCTCTAAGGCGTCGCTTAAAAGCTTGTATGCAAATTCTCTAGCTTCCTCGCTACTGACGTCTAAACATCCCTCCATAGGCCTATGCCACTCGCTAAACCGTCTAAACTCAGGTATTGACAGTATATGCTCCATATGTCCACAGAGCTCGAGCGATGGGAAAACCTCGATTCCCAGCTTCTCACCGTAATCAACTATTGTATTCCACTCTTCCTCTGTTAGCCTTCCCCTCGATACACCTATTTGAGGGTAGCTTTTCCAAGGAAATAGGTCTTCTACATAAACCGCGAAGTAGTTGTATTTAAGTAGGTAAAGCCATCTTATGACCAACTTAAACGTCTCAACTTTAGGGACTCCTCCTCTAGCTATGTCTAGGTGGAATCCTCTAAATTTAAACGAGAACTCCTCCTCGATGGTGGCTTCCGGGATTTGTCCATCGATCTGATTTACTAGTTGTATGAGTGTAGCGTAACATACCCTTTCGTCCCCCCAGATTTCGACAATCCCTTCTTTGATCTTGACACCAGTCCCATTGCGGTCGACTTTGACTATACTCCACCCGCCTACGGGTACTTTAAACTCTTCAGCTATAAACTTTGGAAAGTTTTTGAAACCGTCAAATTTAAACAATCTACCTGTAAATTCCAGCCTCTTCGGTTCAGGGACTACGTATACCTGCTTCACAAGACGACTATTCCTGCTATAATGATATAAGCATTATGCTATACATCAGAAATGGTTTAAAAATGAAAAGTGGGGGTTTTTAATCTACTTAGCAACTATCATGGTTAAAGTACTTCTAACCTTATTTATCCTACGTATTCTCACAGTCACTATTTCCCTAAGCCTCTCCATGGAATCAGCATGTGGGGGTTAAATAACCCTTTCCACCCGAGCAACTATGTCGTAAACTCCGTAAACTATATACGCCTCTTTAACATTTTCCATGTTCTTAAGAGCGTTTAAAACCTCCTCCTCAGCCCCTATTTCAGAGTTTATGAGTACAAATGCCTGAGGCATAAACTCCTTCTCACCCAAACTATTATAACTCCGAAGATGCTATAAAGAGTTTTCCCCTAAGTTGCAGGAATTTTACTTGGATTTTTATGGAGAAGCTCCAATCCGTCAATTGGATTTAAAAGTTTCAACATTAAGGTTTGACTAAAATCCATTATATTGGGCATAAGGTTGAAAAACGGAGGGTTTCCCAGTCTAACTCGTGGAAATATCAGGCAAGTTCAAGCTTCCTGAGTCTAACCCCAAGCCTATCCAACGTATACCCGCAGTTTCTGCACTTCAGTTTAAGAAGCTGTTTAGTTGTTGTCTTCGCCTTCCTCCTCTGTTCCGGAAATTTCTGACCGCCGTATCCATGAAGCTCCCACTCATGATGTCTAGCCCCACGACGTAGAACGCTCTCCTTACCTTTACGGTATATTGACACTGTATGCTGTGTCTTAGCCTTACATTTAGGGCAATACGTATTGATGACTTTTGGAGCCTTCAAAGTCTTCAGCCTCCGCTAAATGGATGGATAGGAAGTATATAAGCTTAGCTTTTCCTCAAGTATAAACTGAGGGTTTTAAGCAGTCTACCGTTAACCTCTGAAGGGGAGCCGAAACCGTTGACAATAACTGCTTGACCGACGAGACCTCTGAAAGATACCTCGAGAAGCTTCTCTCTAACCTTTTTCAGAAAATCCAGCTTTTCATATTTGTCTTTTTCTCTAGCTCTTATCAAAGCCTCTTCCGCAGTTATATCGATGACCAGTATCAGATCAGGTCTCTCTATATTCCTCTCAAACCTCAATATTCTCTCTTCAGATATTCCTTTAACGGTTTGATAGCATATATTGCTTTCAATCCACCTTCTAGCCAGTACAAAGTGGTTTCTACGGCTGAGCCAGCTTTTGACAGAATCGTTGTACTGGGCTCTGTCTAGACTCCATAGAATCCACGCATACTCTTCTGAAATCTCCCCGCTTAATTTGACGTTAACCCCTCTGACACCTAGATACGCGCCGACCAGTGATCCTAGAAGAGTTCCATAACTGGGTAGAGATATAGATAGCACTTCACCTTTAAGCTCGGCTAGGAAGTCTCTTACCGATTTGACGTTCGGTTTTTTCCCAGGGTTGAAGCACTGTGTTTCCTTACCTGCTTTATCGATACCTGTTATAACTATGAAGAAGCCTCTTCTAGAAGTTTTAACGGGGTTTAAAAGCCCCTTTAAAGCCTTCAATAATTCATTTTTTAAATTCGCTGGAATCTCCATGTGTTCAATCTCCCTTTCAACTTCAACGTTGAAAACGTCGTTTAAATCTACTAGACGCTCAATTTTTCTAAGGGTTTCATTGATCGCGGTTGCATTAAAAATCAAAGTTTAACCTCCAGATGGTATTAGGTTGAACATATATATGGCTGTTTTTCAATATATACTTCGGGTTTGAAGTTGTCTCTTCGAAAGTACTGGGGCTTTATTAAGGACCCAATATATGGCTATATAAAGATTTCTGAGTCTGAGAAGTCGATCATAGATACTAAAATCTTCCAGAGGCTGAGGAGGATAAGACAGTTGGCTGGTTCAGAGTACGTCTACCCTGCGGCAAACCACACGAGGTTTGAACACAGCCTAGGAGTTATGTACTTGGCAGGCTTCTTCGGAGAAAACTCTATGATCGACCTATCTGAGGAAGACCGCGCGCTTCTACGCGTAGCTGCTCTACTTCACGATGTAGGTCACGGCCCCTTCTCACACGTTTATGAGGGTCTACTAGTAAAATATAGGGGTAAGACGCATGAAGATATGACTAAGTGGATAATAGAAGGCTCAGTATTGACGGATATTTTGAAAAACCTGGCATATGACGTTGGGAAGGTAGCTGCTTTAGCCGTGGGAGAACCCATGGGCGATAAACCGTATTTAAGCCAGCTTATCAGAGGACCTGTGGACATCGATAAGATGGACTTCATAGTGAGAGATAACTACCATACAGGAGCGGGATACGGGTTTGTAGACGTCTTCAGAATACTCTACACTATGGACGTTTTAAACGGTGAACTCGCTGTAGATGCAACAGCCATCTCAGCGCTTGAAACGTTCATAGTGGCTAGGGTGGAGTCCTTCAGGTCCATATACTTTCACAAGACTTCAAGGGCTGTTCAAATAATGCTTCTTAAAGCTATGGATGTGGCTAAAGATAGCATCGGGCTTTTGGATTTTAACTCTCCTGAAGAGTACTTAGTTATGGACGATTATAGTATTTGGTCTGCTCTCACAAACTCTGAGGAGGCTAAGCCGATAATGAACGATATTATGGAGCGTAGACTTTTAAAATGCGTATATGAGAAGACGCTTTTCATGGAATCTTCCCTCGTGAGTTCTCTATTGACGAATGAATCCGTGAAAATTAAGCTTGAGGAAGAGATAGCTTCTGAAGCTAAAGTATCGCGTGATGACGTTTTCATAGACTCCCCCAGCCTCCCATCAGTATCATATCGTTATTCTTCAGGCTCCGAGATTATGGACATACCGTGTTTCAAGAGGGGTGAAGACGGTGGGAAAATCCCTCAAAGGCTCACTATGCTCTCTAGGCTTTTAGACGTGATGAGAAACGTTATGAACATAGTCAGAGTATATTCTAGGGAGGAGTATAGGAAGCCTGTAGCTAAAGCCGCTGAGAGGATATTCGGTAAACCGACGCTTTCAGATATCATTTCATACTAGTCTCGTCAAGTTTATATTATATTCAACCTTTAAAACTAAAGGTATTCTTAATGATCAGCCGTGAAGAAGCTCTGAAAATCCTGAGAAGTCATGTTAGAAATGAGAACTTCGTTAAACACTGTATCGCTGTTGAAGCGATCCTACGTAGAGTAGCTAAAGTGTTGGATGAGGATGAAGACATTTGGAGTTTAACAGGTCTTCTACACGATGTGGATTATGAGCTTACTCAAAGTGAACCTGCTAAACACGGTTTAACAGCTGAGACACTTATAGGTGGAATGGTTCCTGAAGAGGTTTTGGAGGCGATAAGGGCTCACAATTACGAGAATACTGGTTTTAAACCTAAATCTAAACTCGATAAGGCTTTAATAGCATCCGACGCCGCTTCAGGGCTACTCGTAGCATGTGCCCTAGTAATGCCTTCTAAGAAAATGCGGGAAGTCCAGCTTCAAACAGTTCTTAGAAAGTTTAAATCGAAAGACTTTGCAAGAGGTGTAAGTAGGAGCCGTATAATGCTATGCGAAGAGATAGGGTTGAGTCTAGAGAACTTCCTCAAAGAGGCTTTAGATGCATTAAAAGAAGTTGCAACCCAGCTGGGACTTTAAGTAGTGGATAGCCCTATTTCGCTGACGATGAAAACATTCATCTTAGAGGTTAGCATTGGAATTAGGGTTTGCAGTTTATCGCAAGCATGATTATTGAAGCGGGAAACCTAAATCCTTCACCCGTAGTAGCTCATGCAGCAACCTCTCTAATACACTGGTTTAAAGCTTCTAGAATGCTTCTGAATCGCCTTTGAACATGCTCCTCCTCCAGATTTATGGATAGTAGAGTCATTAAACCCGTTTCAGAAGACGCTTTCTCAGCGAATATTCTAGCTTGAATATCACTCCTCCAGCCGAGTAACGTTGTACTTCTAGAAGGTTCTTCCAACCCCTTCATAGAGAATATGAGAGTTCCCAATTTGAAACCTTGCCTCGATATAAGTATAAATAATGCGTTGTCAAACCTCTCTACGTAGACGTAGATTTTCAATCCATCTGCATCTAAAACCCTTATAGAATGCTTTGGAATAGACTCCACGTATTAATTCTACGTTAAACGTGTATTATAACTATTTTGTAAAATCAAACAGGCTATACTTCAAACCATATTCATCACATATACGTCTAACTCTATCATGCAACGTCCTTAAATACTGCGAATTAGGTTTAAGCATCATAGGGAGTTTCTCAGCAAGCTTTGGCCTATACTCATCTAGAAAGGGCCTCATACCATCTAAAACCCACCTTCTAAGATTTAATTTATCCACTATAAGCTCGCTCTTCGTTTCGTAGGCGACTTCTACGACTTCACGTATACTTCCCTCTAAATCATTCAACTCAGGAATTATAGGTCCTAGGAAAAGCCAAGTTTCAACACCCTCTTCTGAGAGTTTTCTAAGTGTCTCAGCCCGCTCAGATGGTTTAGAAGCCCCAGGCTCTATCAATGAGGCTAGGTAATCGTCCATAGTTGTTATGGTTAATCCAACGTCTAATTTCCCAAGCCTGATTAAATCTAAATCTCTAAGCACCAGTTTAGATTTCGTCTGTATTGACACGTAGAAGCCTCTCCTAATTAAGACTTCTAAACATCTTCTACTGAGCTTTTCCCTCTCTTCAATAGGCTGATATGGATCTGTAACTGTGCTTAAACCTACTATCCCTCTGGGTTTTCTTAAAACTTCCTTTGCAAGTGTTTCGATCAAACCTCTCTTAACTAGGACGAACCTTCCCCATTTTAGAGCTTTAACTTCATCTCTAAGCGTGGCTTTAGCGTAGCAGTATATGCATCCGTGGCCGCAGCCAACGTATGGGTTTAAACTGTAGTCTAAGCCTGGAAGCATGCTTTTTGAAAGAGCCGTTTTACATTTGACATATCCGTATTCTATGGGAATTTTGCTCACTCCTTTTCCTCGGGAGGAGTTTGAGTTTGCTCTATCTTTTTAAGTTGACGCTTGTACATTTCGGTTATTTCAGAGACTGTCGTAGAATCTTCAGGAGACTTATCATCTCTAAATCTTACAAGTCTCGGAAATCTTATAGCTAGGCCTGAACCGGGCCTTATAGTATCCATGCCGCAGGTGTGCATAGGGCTTAGAGTAATCTCATCTCCTATCACTTCTAATACGACAGCTGGTGTGAACCAGTAGTCGGCCTTCATTATAGTTTTAACCCTGGGATGCGGCTCCCTTCTCAAATATTGTTTAAATGTTTCTGGAAGCTTGGCTAGATCTTCATCTGTGAAACCGCTACCTAGTTTGCATACAGTCTCAAATACGTCTTCATCCGGGTTGTATGCAGCCATGAGGAGGGCACCGTAGGTTCCAGCCCTCTTACCTTTACCTGCAAAAGCTCCAACAACCGTTAAATCTACGGTATCTGTCATCTCAGACCTGTAGCTTCTCTTCCACTTTATCCAAGCCCATCCTCTTTTACCAGCCTCATAGAGGCTATGGGGAGATTTGCATAGTAGTCCTTCACTGCCCTCTTGAACGGCCTTATGGAAAAACTTCTCAATTTCAGAGGTGTCATCTGAAACTATGTACTCCGCCAGCTTTACCTTCGCTGTTTCTTCAACGACTGTTTTAAGTCTCTCCCTACGTTCAGAGTAGGGTTTTACAGTTAAATCTTCCCCGTTAACGTAAAGCAGGTCGAATACAAAGTAGACAACTGGGACCTCTTCAATCATCTTCTCAACGTCGTATTTACGTCCCCTTCTATGTGCAACTACTTGGAAAGGTAGAAGCTCACCTGTATGAGCGTCTACTGGAACGCATTCGCCGTCTAAAATAGCCTCCTTAGCTTTAACAGCCCCTCTGAGAGCCTCAACTACGTCTGGAAACTGCTCAGTGAGGTTTTCCTGTCTTCTTGAGAACAGTATTACCTCGCTGGGTGAAACGTGGGCCTGAATCCTTAAACCGTCATACTTATACTCGGCGTAACATTCTCCACCTATTTTCTCCAAGATCTCCTCTATGGTTGAAAGCCTCTCAGCCAGCTGGGGCTTTATAGGCCTACCTATGGTCACCTTGAAGTTTTTAATTGCTTCAATACCTCCCTCTGCCAGTGTTTTGGCCACAAGCCCTATGTCGCTGGATAGGTTGTAGGCTCTCTCTATCATCTCTCTGTAGTCTTTGCTTCCGCAGAAGGTTATGGCTAATGCGTCTAAAATTGTCATATCGGCTATTCCAAGCCTAAGCCTTCCTTGAGCTATTCTAAGAATATACTTGGCCTCTTTAGGCTCAGCGTTTGTTAAAAGCCCGGCTAGATATTTGATTTTAAGCTCCTGAGCACCTTTACCCGTAGCTCTACATATCTTCTCTAGAGTACTGTAAACCCTGTCGACCGTGAGGGGTTCTTTGAAAAATAGGGTTCTAGATTTGCGGTTTGAGAATATGTTTTCACCAGTCTGACCGAGGTCGCCAGTCTTTTTCAAGTCTTCGATTATAACATCTTCCTTAACACCCGTTGCCAGTGATAGAGCTCTTACAGCTAACTTTTCAGCCAACCCCAGCTCCAAACCTATGAAAGGTGGATATATCTCTCCCAAAGTTAGAAAAACTACTTTATCTATATCTCTGCTAGGTGTTTCTTTGAAGAGCGCCACTAGGCTATCCGTCATCTCAAGCCTTTTAGTAGTCGATTCGAGGTTTTCGAAAACCTCTACAAGCTTTCTAAACAACATCTTCCTCATAAAGGGGAAGATTGCTTCAAGTTCTTAAACTTTAGCGAGTAGCTCTTCAACAATTTAAACGCATCAAAACTGACTTTTTAACACGTGACTTTAAACAACAGCTTTTAAAGCAAGTCTACCGATGGAGTACAGTTAAGACTTATCTTAAAGGACACTATACTTTAGGGTGAGATGTCTACTCCAGGGCTATCAAGTCTAAGCCGTGTTGAGAGGCTTTCGACTGGAGTAGAGGCTTTGGATGCTTTGCTTGCCGGTGGGATCCCCAGGGGCTTCCTAGTGGCGGTTACGGGTGAACCTGGTACTGGTAAAACAGTCCTCTGCATACACTTCGTAGCCCAAGGGGTTAAGGCGGGAGATAAATGCATATACGTGACCACCGAAGAAGCGAGAGAATCCATAGTGAGGCAGGCGGCACAGTTCGGTATAGACTTTAAAACGGCTATTGAATCAGATAAGCTGATAATCGTAGACGCTTTAATGTCTACTGAAGACCCCTGGTCTCTTAAAACCCTAGACGTTGAAGAGCTTGTGAATAAGGTTGTTGAAGCTAAACGTAAGCTCAGCTACGGTAGGGCTAGGCTCGTATTAGACTCTATGTCTGCCTTCTGGCTGGATAAACCCGCTATGGCTAGAAGGTACAGCTACTATATTAAGAAGGTCTTATCCAAGTGGGATTTTACAATACTGGCCACTTCTCAATACGCCGTTACGACCGCTGAAAGTTTCGGATGGGGTATTGAGCATGTAGCCGATGGTATAATAAGGTTTAGAAGAAGCGTCAAAGGAGGAGTACTGAGACGGTATATTCTGATAGAGAAGATGAGGCATACCCCCCACAGCTTAAACCTATATGAAATAAGCATACTTGACGGTAGAGGTTTGGTCATATTAGGTCCTACTGTAGAGAGGAAGGAGGACACAGTTCTCCCCAGGAAAGTGGCTGAAAGGGTTCTCAAAGCTAAGAAGTCTAGGGAGGGGGAAATCCCATAGGGTTCTACTTATATTGAGCCACCCATGGCTGTAAGCCCGTGGGCTTTCCTGCGTCATAGATGGCCTGCGGCGTCTCCAACTTACCACCTCCCTAGTGGTCATAGGTTTACCATAGGTTTTCAAAGCCCCTCCACCTCGTATCACCTCAGCTTTACGAAATGCGGGGCTTGAGCAGTAATTCGTGTCCGACCCAATACCTACAAGTGTAACAGGTAGTAGTAAAGTTTTTATACCTAGATATATTTTATACATAAATAGGGATCTTCTTGAACGAAGAGGAAAAACACGATATAATGATTCCTAAAGAGCATCAGCATCACCACTGCCATTACCGTCCCCCACCCATACCTCCGGGACCGCTTATCGAATTTAAAGGAATCCCCCTCAAAGGACTACTTCACATGGCGATTTTAAGCGTAGTTAGATCTAAGCCAACACATGGAGGTGAAATTCAGCAGACGTTAAAAGACAAGTTTGACATAGATGTCCCCAAGCCTCTGGTCTACGGGCTTTTAAGGATCATGGAGCATCAGGGACTTCTAACTTCAACTTGGGAGATTAAGGAAAGTGGACCTGCTAAACGCGTCTACACGATAACAGAGGAGGGCTTAGACTATTTAACCATGACTTTAGACAGACTTAAGAAAGCTAGGGATATCATAGAGAGGATTATTGCCGAACTCTCTAAATAGAATAACTCCCATATTTTTTGTCGAGATGTGTCTCACGACAGTACGAGTTGAGAGTATTGAAGTCTTCTCATCCTAATCCGGCAGATAACTTAGCCTAATAAGCTCTCTCAGAATCAGTCTTCTAACAAAACCGCTCAGCTCCTCGCCCCTTTACGCGGATTCTGAAGGGGCTTGGACCGATAAGGCTTACTGGAAGGAAGGGCATTGTCAGAGACTCCACGAAAAACTTTTATGCGATAACTCAGAAATGGAGGCTCCAGTATGCGTGAAGAGTAACGCAAATCATGCATACAAGTGTGGGTTAAACGATTAAGCCTCTAAAGGTAAATAGCGCTCTCAGGGTGAGGTATCATTAAACCCCCATCTCTAGAATACTATATATTCACCTGCACTACAGCTGAAATATTTTTCACAGAAACTACTGTAGTAGCAACAGCTACAACTCCCCTATACTTAGAGTGAATTTACATAATTCAAGCCGACCGTCATCAACAGGTTAGCAGAATCCTGTCAATAAAAGACAATAGTCAGAAACCGTTTAAAATTTCCTACGCGATGTTGAACCACGGCCTTTCAGGCTTAGCCTCTACACATTACGCCAAACCAGAAGTTATCAGAGAGATTTTGACATTCTCAAGAGATAGATGGGTTGCCGCATATTATACTGATGGATCTTTCCGCAGATATGGAGATGGTGGCTTCCCCCTGATTTTGAGAAAGCTGAAGGATTTTGAGAAATTGAAGGCTTTCAGGGGGGCTACGTTGAGAACTGTTTACGCCTCAGCTAAAGTCTACCGGAGAATTAATGCTAAAGAGGATGTCTATGACGATCAAAATATCGCCGCGTGCACCCCTTCATGGGATGTAGATAACGTACTTTCAGATTGGAGGATGACCGTAGAGGCTGCTGAAATAATCGTGGACTTTCTCAGAGACATGGGTATTGAAGAATCCCTCTACATTAAATGGTCTGGTGAAGGCTGCCACATTCACGTGCATGAAAAAGCCCTATCTGAAGAAGCTTCTTCAAAATTCAACCCTTTCGATGTAGCATACGCTGTAGTTGAATACGTGATTTTGAAAACCTCCCCCCTCCTTGCGGAATTGACAAGTAGATCTCCAAACTTAAAGGTTGAAAACCTCATGGATCCCCAGAGGGTTTTCACATGCCCACTAAGCCTCCATAGAGCACTTGACGTAGTATGCGTATGTATAGCCCCATCAGCCCTCAGGGATTTTAATCCAAGCTGGATAAATCCCACGACCTTTAAACACTACGATTATTGGAAGTCTTTCAGAGAAGGGGAGCTTGACCAGTTGGCTGAAAAGGCGCTGGCGGTTGTAGGGCCGTACCCGGCTAGAAGACGTAAAACTCGGAAACATCCGCCTCTAGATAGACAAATAACCGATACATTAAAGAGGCTTGAAAAACTTTAAACCCTCCCCATGTAGACTCTAATGTGTGATCAGCTCCTTCATGTTCTACACCCCGGCTAGAATAGTATTCGGTAGAGGTAGGCTTCAGGAGCTGGGGAGCTACGTAAATCGATTAGGTGATAAGGTTCTACTTGTGACTGGTAGAACATTCGCAAGGAAACACGGATACATAGAGCTGTTAACCTCCAATATGGAGAGTGCAGGTGTTAAAGTCTTCGTCTTCGACAAGGTTGAAGAAAACCCATCGATTGAAACCGTGGAATCTGGCTCATCCCTCGGTAGAAGTTTAAACGTCGACATAGTAGTCGGTTTTGGAGGTGGAAGCGCTATGGATGCCGCTAAAGCCATAGCACTACTATCAGCTAAAGGTGGAAGTATAAGAGACTACATCCACCCTTATGTCGTTGAGGATGAAATTCTCCCAATAATCGCAATACCTACAACCTGTGGAACCGGTAGTGAAGTCACAAGATACGCCCTCCTATCGGATTTAACGGCTAAGAGAAAGGTCGTGGTTGCTGGTTATCCTCTTATTCCTAAAATCGCAATAATAGACCCGGACGTGCTTAAACACCTACCTGTAAATTTAACCATATATACGGCTTTAGACGCGTTCTCCCACTCCATTGAAGCCTACTGGTCTAAATCCTCTCAACCGCTTTCAGACATGTTCGCTTTAGAGTCTATGAAGATCATTTTAAGAGATTTAAGGGAAGCTTCATACAAGCCGGAGGCCCGCGATAGTCTACATTATGCAAGCCTCTTGGGAGGATTAGCTATAAACTGTGCTGGAACCACCGTCATTCATGGGTTAGGCTACTACCTCACAACACATCATGGAATCCACCATGGCTTAGCCAACTCAATATTCCTACCGTTAGCAGTAAAGTTTAATGCTCCTGAAATACCGGATAAAATCCTCCAACTTATAGGCCATCTGGGCTTTGAATGCGAAAACCTCAATGAGGCAGTAAATAAACTGGTTGAAAAAATCGTGAAACTTGAAACTGAGCTTGAGGTTCCTACAAACCTTAGAGACCTCGGCGTTAGAAGAGATGAAATAGATATCTTCGTAGCCAATACTATGCAGTATAGGCGCAACCTTGAAAACAATCCTAGAACTGTATCAGAGGAGGATGTACGTAGATTTTTCACGGATGCTTTTTAGAAACTTTAAATATAAGTCGTATATCTCAATCTAGATGCTGAGCCGTTATGGTTCAAAAAGCCAGAATAAAACTCGCATCTACAGATTTGAAAAAGCTAGACGAGGTTTGCAGTGAGATTAAAGATATAGCTGAGAAAACGGGCATTAAAGTATCAGGCCCCATATTCCTTCCAACTAAAAAGCTCAAGGTTGTTACACGTAAGTCTCCATGCGGAGAAGGGAGTGAAACGTTCGATAAATGGATCATGAAGATTCATAAACGGCTCTTCTACATAACCGCCGATGAAAGATTTGTTCGAAGACTTATGAGGGTTAGAATACCAGACGATGTATACGTAGAGGTACGTATCTCGTAAATTCTGTATCCTAAGCCTTAAATAGCGTCATACCTTCTTCTGGTAATTGTGGT
Organism: uncultured Candidatus Bathyarchaeia archaeon; assembly: GCA_964568845.1. Taxonomy (GTDB): domain Archaea; phylum Thermoproteota; class CALKCG01; order B24; family B24; genus DTBU01. The sequence continues at coordinate 21,132 of CAZMSC010000021.1, forward strand.
GGCTAAAGTTTACTTCAGCCCTTCTAGAGCTAAGAAGGAGGAGGAATCTCTAGTCCATAAGATTAAACGAGTTTTCAGAGAAGCGGAATTAGGCTCTACGATCGGTAAAGGAGATATCGTAGCCGTCAAAATTCACATAGGAGAGAGGTACGGCCACACCTATGTAAGACCTAAACACGTGAGAACCGTAGTAGAATTGATTAAGGAGCTTGGCGCCTCACCCTTTGTAACAGATACAACTGGTTTAGACTTGACTTCAAGCCGAGGAAACACGTTAAAGTGTATTGAAGTGGCCGCTCTCAACGGTTTAACTAAGGAGACGGTCGACGCACCTATAATAATAGCAGATGGCTTGAAAGGGCTTGAAGGAGTTAAAGTGAAAGTTGACGGTCTAGTTTTAAAGGAGATATACTTACCTCCGGTTTTAGCAGAAGCAGATGTTTTGATATCGTTGGCCCACGTTAAAGGGCATCCTAGAACCGGGTTAGGTGGAGCTATAAAAAACATAGCCGTTGGTTGTGTCAATAAGACAACTAAAGCTCTAATACATTTGAAGAACCCTCCCTACGTTAAAGAGGATAAGTGTAATGGGTGTGGCTTATGCGTTAAATTCTGTCCAAAGGGTGCGATTACTATAATAGACGGTAAAGCACTCATAGATCATGAAAATTGTCTATTGGGCTGTGGATGCTGGAGTATATGTCCTGAAGGTGCTATTTCAGGTTTTCGTGAAAGACACAGAACTCAAATAGAATTTGGTCTCGCTGTGGCGGATGCAGCATATGGAGTGGTTAAATATTTTACACCTGGCAAAGTCGGCTTCATAAATTTGGCATACGATATAACCCCACACTGCGATTGTTTTACATACAGTGATATTCCCATGGTTCCAGACTTAGGGGTTTTGGCGTCAAAAGACCCTGTGGCGATAGATAAAGCATCTATAGACCTTATTAGAGACTCTCCTGGAATACCGGGCTCAGCGGCTGAAGAATTGAAAATCATGAGCATAGGAGTAGATAAATTCGATCAGATAAACCTCTGGGAGCCGTTGAACTTCGCCCGTAAAGATGGAGAGCCCGTCCCCTACGTAGTGTTAGAGGCGTCTTCAAAGCTTGGATTAGGCAGTCTTCAGTACGATCTAATCCGCGTATAGCCTTAGGAAAAATTTTTTCACACCCACTCGCTCAATATTTTAACGGTATATTCTTATGAGGCACGTTGTTAAACCAATACCAGAATCCGGTATACCTCTAGGAGGTATCGGGACTGGTAGTTTTGAGATAAGACCTGATGGAAAGTTTTACGAATGGCAAATATTCAATAATAAGCCTTGGCGTTGTGGCGGTGCGCCTTGGGAGGATGGTAAGGAAGAGTATATGGACCCAAACGGTTTACTCTTTGCGATAAGGTGGAAGTTTGAAAACGACGAGTCTCTAATACGTCTTTTAAGGTTTGGATACGTAGATGCTGAGCTTGGATATGACTTATATACGCTCCCCTGGGTTAAGGGTGTAGAATCTATAGAATACGTAGGCGAGTATCCACTTGCCAAACTACGCTTTATAGACCCGCTTCTTACAATGGATTTTGAGCTTGAAGCCTTCTCTCCATTCATAGTGGGTGACGTGAAGAATTCTAGCATTCCAACAGCCATATTCGTATTTAGAATTCGCAATACCACAGATAAGGCTGTTGAAGTAAGTCTCTTATCCTGCTTAAAGAATCCCATAGGAAAACCGATTAGCAATAGAAAATACGTTCAGAGGGTTGTTAAGAAACTCGATAGAGCTTCTATTTATATGACGGCTGAGGGGATACCAGAGACGGATCCAACATACAGGGGATCTATGGTTCTAACGGTATTGGATCCCAGCGCCTCCTTCGAACCCTGTTTACCTGCTAAAGGTCAGTCTTTTAAAAGAATGTGGGTTGATTTTAAAAGCGACGGTTGTTTAAGCTCTAAAGCTTTAGAGGCCTCTAGTTTAGAAAGCGTTTACGGGCTTTTATGCTCTAAAACTACCCTTAAACCTGGTGAAGTGAAAGAGGTAACGTTTATACTATCTTGGTTCTTTCCAAATCATATAGACACTAGAGGCAATTTCATCGGACATATGTATGAAAACTGGTTTAAAGACGCTTTGGAAGTCGATGCCTATGTTGTAGAAAACCTGGGAATGCTCAGAAGGATGACGGAGTGTTTTCATAAAACACTATACGATACCAGTTTAGACTACTGGATAGTAGATGCCGTATCCGCCCAGCTCACGACCATTGCTAAAAGTAGCTTCTACTCGAAAGATGGGACGTTTGCCGTTTGGGAGGGCGGACCTGGGTGCTGTGGTCTTGAAACGTTAGACGTAACCTTTTACGGCTCCATACCAATAGCTCTGTTCTTCCCAGAGCTTGAAAAGGCCCAGTTAAAACTGACGGCAAACTTTCAACTTAACTCTGAAAATCCGAGGTATGAAGAGTACGTTTTAGGGTTTCCCGAGAATAGAATCGTCTTTGCTAAGAAGGCTTTGAAAAATCCGAGAATTCTATCAGATCCGGATATGCTTAGGAAGGCTCTTCTTGAAACAGTTGAAGAAACAGGCTTAGACCCTAAAGGTCGAATACCGCACCTCTTCCCTGGGACTTTTAAAGAAGTCGATGCATACCACATGGTTGACCTGATGCCTAAGTATGCGCTCCTAGTGTATAGAGACTACTTATGGACGGGCGATGGAGATTATCTAAAAAGGCTTTGGAAGAGCGTTAAAGAGGCTTTAGATAACGTTCTAAAGACTATGGATCCTGCCGATAGGAAACTTCCATATCATTATGCGCCTTCAGGGTTTGAATTCATGAGGGGTGTTCTAAGCACACCTATGGGCTTTCAGACATACGATGTATGGAGCTTCTTAGGCTATTCTGCCTACGTTTGTGGAATATGGCTTGCGGCTCTCGAAGCCGTTCAAAGAATGGCTGAAGCCTTAGAAGATAAAGATTACGCTAGTAAAATTAAAGTTATTCGTGAAGAAGCTCTGAAAAACTTTAACGACATGCTTTGGAATGGTGAGTATTTCAACCTCTGGAGCGATCCCTTGAGCGGTTTGAAGGATGAGGGCTGTATGACTGATCAGCTCTGTGGACAGTGGTATGCAAACTTAACAGGTCTCTCACCGATATGTGAAAAGGATAAAATTCTGTCGACTTTAAAAGCAATCCTAAAGTATAACATGAAATTTGATGAGGGGCTTATAAACGGTTCCTATCCCAAGGTCGGTAAAAGACCCGCTCTAAACGGTGATATGGCATACCCTAATGAGGTTGGTATGCCTTGGACTGTAGGAAGTCAACCCGATACACCTTGGACTGGTACTGAGTATGCCTTCGCCAGCCTGCTCATCCAAGAGGGTTTTGTAGATGAAGGCTTAACGATCGCTAAAAACGTATACGAGAGATATGCTAAAGCCGGTTTAACGTGGAACCACTTAGAGTGTGGCGGACACTACTATAGAGCTATGGACATATGGGCCCTCCTAATGGCTTTAGAAGGGTTCGGCTACAATGCCGCTGAAGAACGGATAATTTTCACGCCTAGGGTTTTAAAGGGTTCGTTTAAAGCAATTTTTGTCGCTAACGGAGCTTGGGGAACGTTTATCCAGAGGAGAGGTGGCAATTCTCAACAAAACGTGGTTAAATTGAACTATGGTGAATTAAACCTTAAAAGTATAGTTCTAGAATCTCCATTAAAATTTGAAGCGGATAAGGTTAAAGTAGAGATTTCAGTTGCTGAAAGAGCTGTTGAGGCTTACTTAAAACCTAAGGAGAACGATCTTATCGAAATAATCTTTAAGAAAACTATTTCGTTAACTCCTGAAAGGACCATTACGGTAACGTTCAGCTTCTAAAAATCCATTATTTTTCTTCATCCCGTAAATAAAAAAGGGTGTTCGCTGTCACTTCTTGGAAACCCATTTCTTGCATATGTTTACGCCTTCTAC
>CAZMSC010000022.1:0-24795 GCA_964568845.1 uncultured Candidatus Bathyarchaeia archaeon
TGCAGTTGCATATTTTGCAAACTTTAACCATCCATGGGGAGTGGACGGAGGATTCGTCTTCATTAAATTAATGGGGCCCGATTATCAGGTTAAGTATATTCCAGACTTCATTGCGCCATCAGGTAGACTTGTTGAAATCCTACACTACGGCGTAGGAAATATAGCAGAAATGCCGTGGATTGACCTAGCTCCCAACATTATCTGGCATTTCCTACTAGTTGCATTATTCGGTGGTATAAGTATTGGACTTGCCAGTTTATTCAGGAGAAGATGGATTGATGTTGAGATGGTGCCATACCCACATGTATTACTTGCACATACTGTTATAGTAAATATAGAGACGGCTAAAGGCAAGTGGCCATCTAAAACACCGTTCCTCATGGGGATGCTTATTGGAATTCTACTAGGCATACCTTTGAGTGGTGCTACTCTTTTCCCATGGTTTCCAGACTTATACATGTGGCGTAGTAATACCTGCGGCCCAGGATCGCATTGGATAGCTCCACCAGACATACCTTGGCATCTAGGTCTTGCCAAACACCCACCTTTATACGCATTTCTACTATTGGCACCTTTACATGCTTTAATGAGCATACTGTTCTACTTGCTGGTTTTAGAGATAGCTTTATTTACATCGTTCTCCGTACTTGGAGCCTATACGGGTATGCTTCAAATGGGCTTTTGTGGAAGAAACTGGTGCACCCCAACACCCTACACGGATCCACCTCTAAACATCTTTGCAATAAATACTGGCAGTGTACTTGGATTGTTTGTGATAACAATGGTTCTTGAAAGACGCTACATCACGGAAACTTTAAAAATCGCATTCGCAAAAACTAGCAGTAGCCAAGAGGAACCCATATCATATAGATTTTCATGGATTCTACTAATAGTCTCCTTCATATCCATGATTGTATTCTTTACGATTACAGGTCTATCGCCATGGGTCTCCTTCGTCTTACCATTAACGGGAATTGTAACATGGTTTACAATGTCTCAACTTTGGGGGCGAGTTGGATTTGAAACAGAACCTTGCTACAACTTCACTCCGGGTTTCTTCAAACTACTAGCTTGGCCTACATTACACTATCCAGAAGTAGCATCTACAGATGTTGCCTTAACCCCCTTTCTAGTATATGAATATGCTGGGCATATGTCTATGACTGGATGGGGAGGATCATTCTATACAACATTGGCATCTTATAAAATGGCAAAACTTACAGGGATAAACCCTAGAAACGTATTGAAAGTAATGGTTGTAGCACTATTTGTATCAATGCTTTCAACTAAGATCGTTCAATTATCAGCTTACGGTGTATTTGGAGGACAGAGATTTTCTTGGCCCCCCATTTGGAGGGCAACTGGTGAATCTTTCCAAGGATTTCACTGGTCCCGTCCAGTGGATGCACCCATTTCAGAAGTTAGCGCTTACATAGCCGTAGGCTTTGTTTTCATGGTCTTAATGAGATACTTATACACTAGATTCCTATGGCTACCAGATCCTCTGTTTTCAATAGTTGCATGGGATTGGGTTATATCGCTACATGGTACATGGGTTCCAGTATTAGTGGCCTACATAATTAAATCCATCATACTAAGAATAGGCGGGAGCAAGCTTTATGAAGATTGGGTAGTGCCTTTTGTCGGAGGATTCATGCTCGGCAATGTATTAGAAGTATTCGCTACGGCAGTCAGCAGTTATTTGCTATTCCCACCAACAATATAAGCATTAAGAAAAATCCAATTATTTTTATTTTATAATATATTGAAACCACAATGATATCGCACTATATGCAACGAAACTACGGTATGGAAGCATTGTTATGTGTAGCGTTTTTCACAGTATTCGCGGCATTTCTCTATCACCCACATTACTCTTCGAACACTCTGCGGAGTGATGCTTAATGGTGCCCCTTCACGTAATGTTTTATACAGATCTTCGTAGAAGAGTATTTCACCGCTCTTATGGTCTCTACTTAAGTTCCACGCCTCCTCCTTCCAAGGGATCTCCTCCCAGTTGTAGCTCCGATCTGGCGTCGGCTCTGTTTCAACCTTCCTCGGAGGTAGGTCTGCAGGGTTGAAGTACTTCCACTTTAATGAAGTTGATGTACCTGTGAGACCTCCCTGAGTACCCATTATCAGCCACGTGTTCTGAGGGTAAGCGCATGCACGGGTGACTTCGATATCAACTATTGTAGGCGATTTGCTGATGCCTAATATTATCTTCACGTGGTCTTCAGCATCTCCCAGTGTTAAAGTCCTCTGTAGGTCGCAGAATAGGACTTCCGGCTCTCCATCCCCGACAAGTTGGAGAGCTTGATCTATTACGTGCGAGGCGTTATTGTTAAGCTCTCCTCCTCCGAATTTCTTTAAAGTCTGCCAATCCCAGCGTCTACCGAAGAAGTGCCAGAAGATTTTTATAAGCACTATACGGCCTAATATCCCTGAGCGAACTATCTCTCTGACTTTTAGAAAGTCTGGTGCATACCTCATGTTTTGGAAAATCGTTAAGATTCTGCCGGATTTCTCAGCGGCCTCTATCATAGCATCGGCTTCAGCAAGGCTTGTAGCCATAGGTTTTTCACACACTACGTTCTTCCCAGCCTTTAAGGCCTCTATGGTTTGCGGAGCATGTAAGTAGCTTGGAGTGGCTACGACTACAAGTTCCACTTCATCGTCTTCTATGAGCTGTTTAAAATTGGAGTATGCTCTACAACCGAACCTGCTTACGGCTTCACGACGCCTCTCTTCAATAGCGTCTGATACGGCCACTATCTTATACAGGCTGGGGCATTTTGCAAGTGTATTGGCGTGAATGTTCCAACCGCTTCTTCCAAGACCAGATATGCCTACTTTAACAACATCAGCCATAGCTAAACCACCCTAATTGCCTGTTATTCTTTGAAGAGGTTGAGCAGGTACTTCGCAAACCTTGGTACGGCTGTTTTCGGATCTTCCTCTTCTTCATATTCGATTGATATGAAGCCGTTGTAGCCTCCCTTTATAAGCATCTCCTTCACCTTCTCATAGTCGACTTTACCATTTCCTGTTATGCTTATCTTTCCATGTATGTGGACGGTATATGGGATAGTTTTAGCGATATCATCATACGTTGACTCAGCATAATTGCCCAAGTCTAGGTTCACCCCAAGCCACGGTGAGCCTACGCTCTTCACGATCTTCACGACGTTATCTGCTCTAGCCGTAATCCCCCCGTGATTTTCCAAAGCCATTACGACACCCTTCTCCTCGGCGTAGTTTACACATGTTTTAAGCGCTTCTATTGTCCAATTGGTCGCTTCAGCTTCAGTATATCTTTTAGGTGTATAGCCTCCGAAAACTCTGAGAGCTGGGGCTCCCAATTCACGGGCAATGTTCAATCCCTCTTCTACGACTTTAATCATACGTTCCCTCTCAGAACTTTCTGGAGCACAGAAGTTTGTAGATATCCCTGCACATGATATCGGTAGTCCACGTGAAAAAGCCAGCCTCTTAAGTTTTCTAAGGTATGATGGTTCTTTAGATGGGAGCCAGTAAAGGGTCAACTCCACACCATCCAAACCTATACGGTGAGCCTCCTCTACAAAGTCTTCATAGCTCATCTTTCCATCTTTAAGATAATCCCTGTAAGAGTATGCAGCACAACCGATTTTTATCATTTACACACCCTTCTGAAATTCTAGTTTAAAACTGCTTAAAAGGTTAACCAGTATAAAGCATACTTAGATCAGCTGAAGCCTATGAGGTTTAAACGCGTCTTAACGGTAAGCCTTTTATGCTATTACCGACTGATATGGTCATATGAGTTGTAGAGTTTGCGTAGTCTTCTCACATCCATCTCCAGACGCTCCCACATGGCCTTATAAAGGCTACGATTACGAGGCTAGGAAGAAAGAGCTTATGGATCTTTTAGAGAAGAAGCTGCCAGACTTCAATATTACTTTTAAAACAGCTATGAGCTCTAAGGATGGAGAGAAGGTCGTTAAGGAGGTGGGTGACGTTGACGGATATGTCGTCTACATGCTTGGAATATGGGTTGGAGCCGGATACGCTATAGTAGGTACGGGTAAACCTACGATATTGGTAGATGACTTATACTGTGGAAGCGGCGAACTCATTTCGACGTATGCTTGGGCTAGGAGTAGGGATCTACCCGTATTAGCTGTAGCATCTTCAAAGTTAGAAGACATTGTTAAAGCTTTAAGTTTGATTAAAGTCTTGACGCTGATCAAAGGGTCAAAGGTTATCGTTGTAACAGATAGAGACGTGAGGAAGATATCAGAGGCTATTAAAAGCAGTTTAGGCGTTGAAGTTTTAAAGGCTTCTCCTGAGAGGCTTAACCAGTATTATCGTGAGGCTGATGTTGGAGAGGCGGAAAAGTGGGCTGACAAGTGGATACGTGAAGCCTTGAGAGTGATAGAACCGAGCAGGGATGAAATTGTCAAAGCAGCTAGGATGTACTTAGCCATGAAGAGGCTTCTGGAGGAGAATGGAGCCATCGCCATAACTGTAGACTGCCTGACCTTGGTGTATTCAAATAGGCTGGAGGCTTACCCATGCCTAGGATTTTTCCAGTTAAACAACGAGGGATTGATCGGTGCGTGTGAGGCGGATTTAAGCTCTACGTTGGCGATGCTTATAATTAAACATTTAACCGGAGAGCCGAGCTTCATATCAGACCCAGTCTTCGATTTATCCAAGGGGTGGATTGTATATGCTCACTGCGTAGCTCCGAACAGAGTCTACGGCCCTAATGGGCCGTCAAACTCCTACATCATAAGGTCTCACGCTGAAGATAGGAGTGGAGCATCCATACAGTCCCTAATGCCCCTAGAAGAGTGTGTAACAACGATCCAGGTAAACCCGTTTGAGAAGGCCATGAGCGTTCACGTAGGTAAGGCAGTAGCCAACATCGACGATGAGAAAGCCTGTAGAACTAAGCTAGCCGTGGAAGTTAAAGCTGACCGTATACTTGAAAACTGGAGGTGGGGATGGCATAGAGTAACGTTCTACGGAGACTGGTTGAATGAGTTGAAAAACCTGGCTAGGCTGATGGGCTTTAAGGTGTACGAGGAGGATAGGTAAGCCTAGCGTTTTCTCATAAAGTATACTATCAATGCAACTACCGCTATAGCTATGGCTACCCCTACGACTATAGGGATCGTTGGAAAAGGCTTCTCAACTTTAACTCCTCCCATGTTAAATACCCTATTGAGGATGAACTCGCATATTAGAATCGACCGTGTCGTAGAATCGACATCTCCACCAGTCATACATATTTTGACGACAGCTCCCTTACCGACCTTTATTAAAACTGGTTCTGCGTAAACCCCGTCATCCGACAGCCCGTAAATTTCACACTCGAAGGTTTCAGCAATTGAGGCATAAGCAGGTCTATCAGTCCTATAGCTTTCAAAACTAGGCATGACCCTACGTCCAAGCTCCGTGGGTTTTACCTCAGTATTGTCAGCAAACGCCGTAACGGTTATCATACCGAAGACGGCGTTTTCAATATAGGGCTGGTGAATATTGGTGTAATTGGAGAAGCCGATGTAGTAGAACTCCCAGTCTCCAGTCCATATAAGTGTTCCACCCGCTTCAATCCACAACTGTATTGGAGAATCCCGTGTACCCGTCCAAACGGTATCTGGAGCCACGTCTTGAGCCATCAATATGACAGTGTTAGAGGCGTCTTGGAGGTTTGAAACTATCCCAGCAAGCCGTTTAGCGTCTACGATTTCACATGATACACCGTATTTTGTCAAGGTTTCCGGTATGAATTTTACAATGGTATCTGAGTCTGCGACTGAAAGCCAACTGTTACGGTATGACGAATCGTAGTATATGTAAACGTTTTTAGACGTTTCAGCCTTACATACATACGTCGTCGATAGACATGCCACCACTATTAAAATCATAAATAGCTTGTAAAGCTTGCTTTGCAAATGCATATCTCTCATTTTTCAACCAAGAAAAAATAATATTAAAGTCTTTCCATGCATACGGTTGAAATCTTAGAAGACATATTCCTTTAAAACCAAGGATCATTCAGAAAGACATCCATATGTACGTAAACGGCCCCAGTTTGAAAGCTTTTAAACCTCTACAGGCCTTACTGAGAAACGGAGGAGGTTATATGAAACGCTCCGGAAAAGTGGTACCAGTGCTTAGACCTCAAGAATTGAAAAACGTTTTTCCAGATTTCTCCGGAGGCGTTGGAACACCCTACGTAGTGTTCAACAGTTCGACTGGTGAGAAATGGCTCCTATTCACTGGATGGAGAGACCCAGTCGGTTTAAAACGTGAAGGAGCCGTTGCCCCTATAGAGAAGGACTTAACCGTAGATGCTGGTAGAATTAAGAAGATTCTACCGTCCGGGATGATCCCCGGAAACTACACGATGAACGCCGTTAGAGGCGTGTACAATCCCGTGAGAGAAGAATTCATAGTGACTGTTACGCAGGATAGTGAAGCATACATATTCCGGTTCGACGTTAACTGGAATAGATTAGGTTTTAAGCGGATTTTAGAGAACGTAGGAGACCACGGCGTTCCATTTAAACCCATGGGGGCTTACGGTTACCTACACGATGCCGTGGCCACGATCCCATCTGGAGAGAAGATAAAGCTCCTAGCCATTAGGGATGTAGATGATTTTGATAAGATGGTGGTGGAAGATTATGGGGTGGCTGCTTGGCATGGTGGTGGAAACGACGTCTTAGACCTAATCTTAATGCCCCGAATATCCGTGATAACTGAATCTGATGAATTCGGCAAATGGGTTTTAAAGATGCTCATGGGGCCGCCTCTCAGCGATATTAAAGGGCTTGACTCTGAAGGTGGAGTGCCAGTCATAGGTTTATTGGAGGGGGATATTCTGCCAAACCTCATGGTAGATGACTCATTTACGCAGATTGGACATCCCCACTATACGACTGAGCCTGACGGCTATCCTAAGATACTGTTCTCATCTTTCAGGGATACATGGTCAACTAGAAGAGATACTGGAAGAGAGGGATATATACATGAAATTTACGCAGTTTACGTAGACCATTCCATATTCGACCCGAGAAGTTATGGAGTTCTTAAAGATAGAGTTTTCGTACAGGCTAAAAGGGAGCTACCTGGAAAGTGGTACTGGACTGGCTCTGCGAGTAAGGCTCTATTAATCCATAGTGGAGCAAAATCCGGCAAGGTTTCAATTGAAGTATTTGAGGCCACTTCGTTAATAAACCCAGAAGACTACGTAGTTACACGCTTGGAAATACCTGAAGATTGCGGTAAAGTATCGTTAGATGATCCAGCGCCTTTCATCAAGATAAATTCAATGAATCCGGCTAAAGGTTCTTTATGGCTCGTATTAAAGTATTAACTCTACTTCTGGCCTTTTTTATTTTGGCAGCAAAACTGTTTTCAGGCTTTAAGTATACTGGCATTTTAAAGGTGTTTAAACTTTGCAAGGATCAACCCACTTAGTTATGGGAGTATTTATTCAAAAGATTTTAAAGGGAGCTGAACCAGCCTATCTACGGTATTTCCTTACAGCGCTTTTAGCATTCATATCTCACGGCGTTTTAGATAAGTTGGCGAGGTTTACGTACCATCCACCTAATCCGCTCTTCGGAGATCTATTCTGGACAACCTATCACTTGATAATCATGCTTCTAAGCATATTCATCATCATTGAATACTGGGATAAGTATAAGATCGGTATGATATTCTCAATGCTTCCAGACTTAGATTGGGTTGTTTTACACATGTCTAGCTTCTTTTCTCTTCAGACCCTTTTTCGGTACGAGCCGATTTTCCACAACATCTTTAACCTACTCGACTTTATACCTCCATTTAAATACCTCAATTCACTTCCAGACTTAAGCTTGAGGTGGGAGGGGGCGGTTTTAGAATCTGGAGTACTATTGACGTTGGTTTTCCTCATCCACGTCGCTGATGGAGAGGCGAAAACGACTAATTAAGCACGTATCGTAAAATTAAACTCTTAACCCTATCAATATAGCATAGTGGTAAAGTAGTTGAAAGCTAGAAGCCATTGAAGGTGAAAGGTTGAATTCTTTTAGAAAAACCAGCCTATCTTGGAGGGAGAACTTTCTAAGAGCTGTGGAGTTTAAAAGACCTGAGTTCATACCTTGTAGATTGAGCGTATCTTGGCCAGTATGGAATATATACAGGGAGAGGCTGGAGGACTTAGCCTCAAACCATCCATTAGTCTTCCGCGGATTTAAACGGGGCTCTATCGAATATTGCCGTGAGCCGCGCATATTGAGGTCTGGTAGAACATTTACGGACCCATTTGGATGTGTTTGGGCTTTCCCAATCCAAGGATTGCAAGGTCAAGTTGTTAAACATCCCCTTAACGACTGGAGCATGTTTAAAGACTATCAACTACCGGATCCTGAAGATGGGTTGCCGGTTGAAGGCGGCGGTTTAATAGCATGGAGCCGAGTCTATGAAGGGTTGGAGAAGGCCAGGGAGGCGGATGAGCCCTTAATAGGGAATATGCCTCACGGCTTCTTCTTCCAAAGGCTGTACTACCTAAGGGGTTTTACGAATCTTATGAAAGACTTCATACGTAAGCCCGCTCAACTCTACGAGCTCATAGATATGTTGACCGACTACAACCTAGCCTTGGTTGAGAGGATTCTAGCGTTTAAAAGCTTAGACGTCGTCTCGTTCGGAGACGACCTTGGAACACAGGATAGAATGCCTATAAGCCCTAGAACATTCAGAGAGTTCATATATCCAAGCTACTTTAAGATTTTCAGCGAAGTTAGAAGGGCGGGTGTGCATGTACACTTGCACAGTGATGGACATGTCGTCGAGGTTGTAGGTCAGCTCATAGAGTCTGGCGTAGACGTTCTAAATGTCCAAGATAGAGTCAATGGGATAGATATGATAGCCGACCTCTGTAAGGGAAAGGTTTGCGTAGATCTAGATGTTGATAGACAGTCGATCGTGCCGTTTGGCACACCTGAAGACGTTAAGAAACACATACATTATGCTATTAAAACCCTAAGCCTTAAAGAGGGAGGCCTCATGCTCATAGCTGGCATATATCCGCCTACACCCATAGAAAACATAAAAGCATTGGTAGAGGCTATGGAAGAATTCATGTGGCTATAAACCTTATAAACTCGTCAAAGCTTACATGCAGATGGTAATGTTGAATAGTACGGTTGGCGAGCATGAGTTCTACTGTTGCGGCTCAAGGGTTTTAATTAAAAATGGCGATGTAAAAGTCTTAACAGAACCGAGAATAGTCTACTGTCCTCTGCTTGAAGACTTCTATGGTGTGAAGAAAGTAGACAGAGAAGCCGTTAAAAACTGCGTAAGGATGAAGGTTGAAGGTTTCGGCTTCTGTTGTAGGGATAGGGCTTTCGACCCATCCATGATAGTTCCATATGGAAGCTCTGAAATAATATCCACTTGTATGAGAGATGGGCTAATCGACTGCGCCGTTATAGTATGTGAGGGGGCTGGAACAGTCATATCCAACGATCCGCAGTCAGTTCAGGAGATCGGTGCAAGGCTAACCGGAATAGTGAGGACCACACCCATCGGGGAGATAATTGAGCATATTAAAGGTAGAGGTGGGGTCGTCTTAAACGAATCGACTGCTGAAATCGATCAATTTAAAGGTGTTGTTAAAGCCGTAGAGCTAGGGTTTAAACGTATAGCTGTAACGGTGGCACACTTCGACTCAAAATCGATAGAATACATCCGTAGATTTGAAAAAGAAAGCCATGCACAGATAGCCATCTTCTCAATCTGCAATACATGTGCGACGGAAGAAGACGCTGAGAGGATTCTAAATGGAGCAGACGTAGTTTGTGCAAGCGCATCTAAAATCATACGTGAGAAAGTCGGGTCAAAGGCTCTCATGCAACTTGGAGTAGCTATACCAGTATTCGCGTTGACGAAACTGGGAAAGAGACTACTGCTCACATACCTTATGGATTTCGATGAAAACATAGTCGCCTTCAGAAGCCGTAGAATGCCCTACATTGTTGAGGGAAGAGGACCTACGATAAGGGAGTGAAGGACATAAAGGGTTAAGCCAGTCGTACTAATCGTCTTTTAAGCGGTAAGATTGAGGCTAGGGCACCTATTGATACAGTGCAACATATACAAACCCAGAATTGTCAAATGTAATGGCGAAAACGGTGAAATCCAAGTTTGCTGTTAAGAAATGGGTTCAACAATCATCTACGGCTAAGTTTTCTGAAGGTAAACAGTACAAGCATTACGGTAACTAAGAGCGCCGCGGCCACCACTACAACCGTGATCTCTCTGGTATTATCGAGTTGTTGCTCCTCCGTTATTAGCAAATTTCTTATTTCAGAATCTGAGTCCAATAGAAGGGCGTATTGTAAACCTTCATATGCCGGATCTGTAAGCTCATCCAATGAAGGAGAGAAGAGGTCAACGAATCTACCAGTCAGCTTCATCTCTCTGTAAGTGTAGATGGCAGTTATGGGTCTCCGTGTGACAGAGAGAACTCCTTCAGTCTCAGGAAGTATGCCTGTTCTTCTCAGTAGAGTCAATGTGGTTTTTACAACAATATTGTCGTAGAAGTTTGAGGGCGGCATCATGTTACAGAGGGGGATTCCCACAAAGATGAATAAACCTTCTCCATGACGTTTCTGAAAAGCCACTTTAAGTTTTCCATCGCCAGCGTAAAGCGGTTCCACTCCACTGCAGTCTAATGAGAGAAAACTGTAACCTTGAGCTTTAACCAGCCTAATCTGAGACACGTATAGGTCTACAACCCCCGGATTAAACCACACCCTGAATTCCACATTCCTTGCTGGTCGATTAAGGGTGAAGGAGAGGTTAAACCAATGATACACACCGCTTTCATTGAAATCGGCAGGGCATATATCCATTTTAGATATTATGTTTCGCCCAATATCTGCGCTCACATCTAGCGTAGCTACTCTGGTCTTTTGCCTATTATCATCAACTTTAAGTAGGAAACCCACGGTATAGTTTCCCGGAGGAAGGTCGATATAGGGTCCATAAACCATCGCCCCTTCAGGTTGACCTCCTAAGCTTCGTCCGACCCTAGCCTTTCCAGTCGGAGATGATGAGTCGTTTAACGAATCTCCAAATAGAGACTTCATTTCTGTTACTGCATCCCAAGTTTTAGCTAATGGTTCCGATACACCTTCTCCGCATAAATGGGCTAAGTCGTTGTCCACTGCCGTGACGTATGTGGAGTAGGTTAACTGTGAACACTCTAAGTCAACTGCATGTAACAGATATAGAAGGTTTTCCTGAGCTTCCTTGGAAACAGCGTCCCCAACATAAAATAGAACACCTCCCTCTCTAATCCACTGAGAAAGCTTATCTGCAATCGAATGGTCTGTTGGCCTCCATATCTCGTAGTTTAATATAATCGCCGTGAACTTTTTCAGAAAAGCCGGGTCTACGATCTTTTCGATTGGGAATATTTGAATCCAATAGCCTTGCGCCATAAGGGGGAGCGCCAACAGGTAGATTCCCTGAGGTGGTAGGTCTCTAGCCCAAAGGTAGGAGTCTGAGATCGGAATACCTATCAATGGCCCCCTTCTCTCCAATGGAGGCATGACGCTTAAGACTCTGAATAGATTAACTAGCTCTACGGCGTAATCACGTGGTATCGTGGGATCTCCGAAAACTCTCTCAGGCCAAGGTAATAATTCAAACCAGGTTGAGTTGACCATCAATGCTGCTACAACTGTCTCCTCATACCATTTCCTATAGTCGCTCCAAGTGTGATTGGGGTCGTCGCTTTTAGGATCCATCAGTAAAATCAGGGTTTTTCCAGTACCGTCTACGAGGTTCTCGAAATACGTATACTCTAGATAGGCATGCTCGAAAATAGCCGTTTTGCCATATATGGGTGTTCTAGCAGTGTCACTCCACACTTGAGCTATGTAGCCATCTAAAGATTGTATGTCTAATGTCATTGCATAGGGTGTTGAAATCGCCCATTCAGCGTAGTTGAGTGGACTGTGCAGTGCGAGAAACGTTTTGACGTCAGAGTTAAGGTTCTTCACGTAGTCGAAGACATCCGTCTCCATTTCCAAGTATAGTTTAGCCATAAAGGCTCCAATAGTCTCCCTCAGAGATTGATTAGCCTCTTGAAAGGAAAGGGCTTCGTAGAAAAGTTGCAGGCGTTTTTTGAACGCTTTCGAGTAGAACGCATCGACCCAGAACTCCGGCTCTTCTAACACTATTCCATCTACACCAGCTTCAATGGCTTTCCCTATTAAGCATTCAACGTACGTCGTCCAACCCTCCGTAGGAACCATGTAGTATCCCCCTCCTATTCTAGCCATCCTGCCGTCTACATAAGTCTGCACTTCATCGTAATGGGTTAACCCGTCGAAGGCACCTTCTACATAGCCTCCAGTCCAGTCATGGCTCGCCGAAACCATCACCCAGACCTCGTATCCATAAGCCTTCCAACCCTTAACAGCAGAGGCTATATCCTGTCTGAAATCGTTCATGTAAATTATCGCTACTTCTGCTCTAAATTCTCCAGGCAACTTGTTCATAGGTGATCTATCCGAGTCGTATTCATTTGTCTGGAAGGATGTTTTACCTGAGGCTTCTACAACCGGGTGGCTGATTACTGAAAGAGCCATAAGTATTACTAAGGTTAGCCTTAAAAGCCTCCGGATCTTCAACCTTCTCAAACTGATAAAAAACAATCGGAGAATCTAATAAGTCTATCATAGCCGCGTGTGAAAAGACTCCTCTAATACCGCCAATCTTAGAAGTTTAGCTTAATCTCCGCCAGCTTTATCGATTATCTTATCCATTAAAAAATGGGGGTTAACGCGGGTATGCTATAAATGCTCCGATGCCAGCTATCAACGCGTTTAATGCCGCTCCGAGCATGAATCCTCCGGCAAATGGTATAGCCTTCTCCTCGTACAGTCTGCTCCCTCCGATTCTTAAAACGAGCCACTTTATGATACTGCATATTAGTGCTGCCATCCATATTCCGTGAAGACCGCCTATCCAATCCCAAGCGATTATGCTCATGAGCGGGTCTGGCATCCATAGAAACCTGGTGTGTAGAAAGCTCATGATTACCATGAAGATGAAGCCGCCGGTTATCCACGGAGCGATGTCTGCGATCGGTCGCGGTGACGGCCTATTCCACATGTCGTTTATTCTAAACTCTATATTACCTACCCAGATAGCGCCGGTTACGCCTCTTCCATACACACCCGGAAGCAATATCATCATTATACAGGCTACGAAGATCGCGACTATTAGAGATAGAGACGTCAGTTTAAACACGCTCCTGGGATGTACATTCATCATTTTAGCCATCTTGTAGGGTCCTATTGTTGCATAGAAGGTGCTACACCAAGGACTGCTGGGACAGTGTGAAACAGGCTCATATATGAGGAATTGAGCTAGGCTAGTGTCTGTAGATGTGACCGGCAACATGTATGCCGTAGGAGGCCAGAGTAGCATTTTAGCGAAAAATGGTCCAAAGTTGTATCCAGGCTCGTTTGAACATCCCACTCTCGCCCATAGCTGACTTGTTGTAAACCAGACCACGACTCCGGTGAGCGTTATTACAAATGATGCCCAAACACTCATACCAGTTGACGTGAATAAGGCAACTAGAAGTATAAATGATACGATGAATATTATCCATGCCGACCGGTAGGATATAGGTTCTTCAGCTTCAACCTTCGTATCTTTAACCCCTCCAAAAGCCATTTTTAACGTCATAACTATGTGGTGTCTTTCATGGAAGATCGTCATGACGAATGCCCCCAACATGACTCCAGAAATCACTGAGCCAAATGCAAGCGGCGGGTCTGCAAACGGGGTATTACTTCCACACCAGCTTTTTCCACAGAAGCCCATATCCGCATACCCGGTATAGTATCCTAAGGCAGTTGCAACGGCACTTGCGACTTCATATATTATGCCCCAGAATACTATGCTAAACAGTGAGTGTAAGGGTGCTAGTATCAACAGTGCATATACCGGGGTGAGCTTAGTGAGGCCGTAGTGCCAAGTTGTACCTGGAAAAGTTATCCAATGGGTACCTGGACCACATGTATTACTACGCCATGAGTATACGTCTGGAAACCATGGGAAGAATAAAATGCCAGCTCTGATAAGCTCCAGACTAAGTCCGACTATGAAACCCAGGACGAATGCTATCCGCCCAGTCCACTTTGGACTTCTGACCTCCCTCGACCCTACTATTGTGCTATATGCTACTGTGACATGGGGGTACGGCAACATCTCAACATCCATCCACTGACGCCTGAATATGCTGGCTAAACTTACGCTTATGCCTGCGAAGAAGGCGAACATGAAAAACCACCACGTCATAACTGGGATAAACTGACTCCAAGGTATGGCTGTTACACTCCCCGAGCCTCTGATAAGTACTTCAGCAGCTTCTCTTGGAGGCGATACAAACTCAGGTACATATGTCATGACCGATTCCGCTGTACCTAAACGAGCCGTCATCAATGCATATATTTCCCTCCATGGTGAGTTCGTGTTTGCAAAAGCCGAAGCCGCTAGAGCTGTAGTATATAAGAGAACCATATTGCTTGTCGTCAAATACTTCCTGACGGATGGTATCTGCATGCAAAGCGCAATCACTAGGGACATGACAAATGGCATACCGAGCAACTCCATTCCAGGAGTCGATATCAATGTCCCCGCGTTCATGTTGCATGAGAATGGCCACGGTAGGAAGAAGATGAACATGTTCCCGAGAACTGTTAAAACAGCTGTTATAACGACAGCCCACATCAGCAATGGCGTCGTAATTTTTAATTCCTCCATGTATCCGCTACTCATTTTTCCCACAATCACTAGTTTGATTCAACGAGTGAATATATGTTTTTTGCTTGAATTCCTAAGGAGTGGCCTTTTAAAGATGTTAAAATAAAAGGGTTGATCAAAAACCCATAGAAGTATCGTGCGAATTCAACCTTAAAAACCTTACACTATGGAGAACGTAGCGTTATGCCATAGATGACCTATGATTAGAGGAACTGTTTGAAGATGTAGATATGTACGATGAAAGACTTAGATTGGTGAAGACTCCCTGTGCTCGATTTTAATAGTAAAAACCATGTTTGGGAGCCTTCAAGATGTTTCTACGGAGTGACTTTCCAAGAAGTTAAGAATAATAAAGGTTAAAAGTGTGTGGTGATAGTGAAAATCATGGTGATGATGAGCGACACTGTCTAACGACACTTTTGTGGATGAAATTAGCGAGCAGACTCTGAACCATTTTCAGGCTTGGAGTAAGGGCTGCAGACCCAAGAAAAATTAATTTAATCTTTTTTCCCACTTGATTTTGGGCCGTGATGATTTTTATGGAGGCTGAATTCTGATGAAGGATCGACCGGCTGAGCCCTTTAATTTGAGCGAAACATATTTATTGAGTAAAATACCCTCATAGATAAGAGAGTATAGAAGGTAGGTGGATGTGGTTAAGACACCAATATGCCTCTTCGACTTAAAAACTGGAATACTATGTCCAAGTTGCGAAGAGAAGCTTAAAACGGGCGTTATTTCAGAGCTAGACATAGAAGTTGCAAAAGCCCTTTTAAAGCTTGAATCTCAACACCGCCAACTGCTCCAAGATGTTACGTTTTACAAGGCTTACATAGTAGACGACGTTTTAGCAATCTTAGTTGAGCAAAGAGATGTACCTAAACTCATATCTAAGGGTGGTAGAGCTATTAGAGAACTTGGTGAAATCTTCGGTAAGAAGGTTAGAGTCTTAAGCTATAGAAGTAGCTTCAGAGAGTTTTTAGAAGAGCTTCTCGCACCTGCAAGCATAAGAGCCATTAATAGAATTTGGCTTCCAGATGGAACTAATGAAGTTAAAGTCGTCATCTCCTACGCAGGTAAGAGGGCTCCCATAGACTTTGAAACTGTTAAAAAACTTTCAACAACCATTAGAAACGTGCCTCTAAGAGTAGAGGTTGAAAGGGATAGATACGCCTTTAGACTTTCAAAGTCTAAAACAGTTCCTGCGAAAATAGAGAAAGTAGAATCTAAAACTGAGAAGAAATGATGGATATCTCCCTATAAGATGTGGGATGTAGGAATTGGATCCGTAAACAGTTTCATTCAACCAAGTCGATCAATCAATAGATAAATGCTGGATTCAACCAATCGACTATCTTTAGAAGCTGAGCGGCTTAACAGTATGACGGCCTAGAAAAGAGAAAAGAGGAAAATCAGGGATTTTTACGAGTCTTTTTGGATAAATCTTTATATTTCTCTTTTTTCTTCTCTGAAGTCTTGGGTGATAGACTCATGACGTCTATGGAGGCAATACCAGTTGTTACTGAAAGCGGTCAACCAGTATTAATCCTTAAAGAGGGGACTACTAGGACAAAGGGTAGAGAAGCTCTGGCAACAAATATAATGGCTGCTAGAACAGTTGCAGAAATGATTAAAACCTCCCTGGGTCCCAAAGGTATGGATAAGATGATCGTAGATAGTTTAGGAGATGTTACGATAACTAATGATGGCGCTACTATCCTTAAAGAAATGGATGTACAGCATCCCGTGGCTAAAATGATGGTTGAAATAGCTAAAGCCACGGATAGTGAGGTGGGCGACGGAACGACCTCGGTGGTTGTTCTGACAGGTGAACTTCTCTCAAAAGCTCAAGATCTGTTGGATTTAAACATCCATCCGAGTGTCATAACTGAAGGGTATGATGCCGCCATTAGCAAAGCCCTTGAAATTTTAAGAGAAATCGCTATCAAGGTAAATCCTGAGGATAAGGATGTTTTGAAGAAGGTGGCTATGACCTCCCTAGGTACGAAGGCTATAGCTGAAAACAGAGAGTTTCTAGCCAACATTGTAGTGGATGCAATCCTCCAAGTTGCTGAGAAGTTTGAAGAAGGCTATAGAGTCGACTTAGACGATATAAAGGTTGAGAAGAAAGCTGGAGAAGATATAACGGCTACAAAGCTTATTCAAGGCATAGTACTGGATAAGGAGGTTGTCCACCCCGGTATGCCTAAAACCGTTAAAGAGGCTAAAATCGCTCTGTTAAACTGTCCACTTGAAATAGAGAAGACTGAGATAGATGCAAAAATCCAGATAGAGAGGCCAGATCAGATAAGAGCTTTCCTCGAACAGGAAACCAAGATGCTTAAAAATATGGTTGATAAAATAGCCGATACTGGCGCTAATGTCGTAGTATGCCAGAAGGGTATAGACGACATGGCTCAGCACTTCCTAGCTAAGAGGGGGATATTAGCCGTTAGAAGGGTTAAGGAATCAGACATGAGGAAGGTTTCAAGAGCCACGGGAGCTAGAATAGTCACTGATATTGAAGACTTGAAGCCTGAAGACCTCGGCTATGCTAAGCTTGTTGAGGAGCGTAAAGTGGGAGAGGATAAGTGGGTTTTCATAGAGGGTTGTAAGAATCCTAGAAGCGTCACTATTCTAATAAGGGGTGGAGCTGATAAAGTCGTTGAAGAGGCTGAGAGAAGCATTCACGATGCTCTCTGCGTAGTTAGAGATGTTGTACAAAACCCCGCCATAGTGGCTGGGGGCGGTGCTCCAGAGCTCGAGCTGAGTTTAAGAATTAGAAGATGGGCTGAAGGGCTCTCAGGTAAAGAGCAACTCGCAGTCCTCAAGTTTGCTGAAGCCTTGGAGGTTATACCGTCAGTCTTAGCTGAAAATGCAGGCTTAGAACCTATCGACGCTACCGTAGAGCTTAGATCGGCTCATGAAAAAGGCAATATATGGTATGGTGTGGATGTTTTAAACGGGAAAACCGCGGATATGTATAAGCTTGAAGTCTTAGAGCCTCTAGCCGTTAAAGAACAAATCATAAAGTCTGCTGTTGAAGCGACAACGAGCATACTGAGAATAGACGACGTTATAGCGGCTGGTAAGCTTAAGGAAGAAAAACCACCGAAAGCTCCAGAGAAAGAAAAAGAAGAGGAGAGTACTTCAGATTAAATACAATCTCCTATTCTTTCACACCACACTTTTCTAGAAGGTTTTTCCAGTTTTCATCTACATTTTTTTGAATATCTTCTATAACATGTTTAAACTTCGGCGTAAACAGATGTCTGAACCTTCCCTGAAGTTTTAGAAACTCTTCAACGGGTAGAGGCTTAGTCACTTTAACGTTTAACTTGTAGACCCCGTTTTCAACCTCGTATATTGGGAAATACCTGGTCTGAACGGCAAGCCTAGACAATTTAACTGTTTGAGATGGGTCGAATCTCCAACCCAATGGGCATGGGGCTAGGAAGTGCAATACAGCAGGCCCATCGACCTCTAAGGATTTACGGACCTTCTCGATCAAGTCGCTCCAATAGGCTATTGTACCAGTAGCTGCATACGGTATGTGATGTGCAACAGCTATCTCTATCAGGTTTTTCTTATACTCCAGCTTACCAGGTATAACCTCTCCGGCTGGACTTGTGGTAGTCGCCGCTCCTTTCGGCGTGGCACCAGACCTTTGGATTCCAGTGTTCATGTAGGCTTCGTTATCATAGCATATGTACGTGAATTTATGCCACCTTTCTAAAGCGCCTGAAAGTGCCTGTATGCCTATGTCAAAAGTGCCTCCATCGCCAGCTATCACAACTACATCGACTTTCTTATCAAGTAGGCCTTTTTTAGCCATGTACTTATATGATGCTTCTATTCCTGAGGCAACGGCAGCGGCGTTTTCAAAAAGCACGTGAATCCATGGTACACCCCAAGCAGTCTGCGGGTAGGAGCTTGAAACGATCTCCATACAGCCTGTCGGTGTAACCACCACAGTCGGTCTTCTTAAAGCCTTCAGTATCAATCTAACCGTTACAGATGGCCCGCACCCGGCACATGCGCTATGTCCAGGCCCCCAATACTCCTCCAGTGGAACTTCTTTTATCGTAACCATTTCACAGCACCTCCCTTACATATCCGGTTGAGCTAGGAGGCTTAACACCTTCCGCTACTTTCACGGCCAATCTGAGAAGTTTCTCAGCGAGATCTATGGAAACTTC
This sequence comes from uncultured Candidatus Bathyarchaeia archaeon, assembly GCA_964568845.1. GTDB lineage: Archaea > Thermoproteota > CALKCG01 > B24 > B24 > DTBU01. The sequence goes on from CAZMSC010000022.1 coordinate 19,035, forward strand.
ATCCCCACCCAGACCATAAGTATAGTTTAGAAGTCTAATACCTAGATTACGTTTAACAATTATCGAGGCTATGTCGCTTCCAAGAGGGCCGAAAATCGCCCCAGGACTTAATGTCCTATCTAAAACTACTAGGGTTTCCACGTTATCAATTGCTGATGCAAGGTCGTCCTCTGGTAGAGGTCTGTAAAGCCAAAGTTTTACAACACCAACTTTAAGCCCTTCGGACTCTTTAAGCTTCTTAGCAACATGCCTTAGCGTTCCGCAAGTGCTTCCAAGAGCTATAACCGCTACTTTCGAATCCTCTAATCCGTAGCTTTGAATTACTCCATAGTTTCTACCCGTAAGTTTACTGTATTCCTCAGCTACTTGCTTGATCACCTTGATGCTATTTTCCATAGCTTCCTGCTGTTGAAGCTTAAACTTGTAGTAGTACTCAGGCATGGCCCATGCTCCGAAAGTCATGGGTTTCTCAACATCTATACGATAGATCGGTTTTCTAGGCGGTAGAAACTTCTTAACATCCTCCTCCTCTAAAACCTCTATATCTTCCAAGCAGTGGGTTAAAGTGAACCCGTCTAAGTTCACGGCTACGGGAAGCTGAACATCTGGATGCTCAGCTATCTTGAATGATTGAATAGTCCAATCGTAGGCTTCTTGAACGTTCTCTGCAAATACCTGAATCCAACCGCAGTCTCTAGACCCCATCATGTCTGAGTGATCACAGTGTATGTTTAAAGGCGCAGATAAGGCTCTGTTGGCTACAGCCATAACTATTGGACATCTTAACCCGGAAGCCGCATATAGGACTTCGTGCATTAAAGCTAGGCCTTGACTAGCCGTAGCCGTAAACACCCTCAAACCAGTCAAACTAGCGCCTATACATGCTGAAAGCGCCGAGTGTTCAGATTCTACGCATACAAACTCCGTATCTATTTCTCCATTGGCGACGTAATCGCTTATCCTCTCAACTATTATCGTTTGCGGTGTTATCGGATAAGCGGATACAAGCCCCACATCACACTGTTTAACGGCATATGCCACAGCTTCGTTCCCAGTTAAACCCATACGTCTACCCATCTGTCAGCCCTCCTCCACCATAGTTATGGCTTTTCTAGGGCATTCTTCAGCACATATACCACACCCCTTACAGTAGTCGTAGTTTACCGTAACGTACTTCTCAAGTCTAATGATGCTGGCATCTGGACAATAGATCCAACATATTAGACAGTTTACACACTTCTCCACATCTATGACCGGTCTTTTGGTCCTCCATCCGCCAGTCTTATTTTCAACAGAGCTTCTAAGTTTAGGTATCACAGCTCCCATAACTACATCATACTTGCTCATTGTTTAACCTCCCATACAGATTCGTATGCTTTACGTACTGCTTCAATATTCCTCTCACCTAAAGCGCCTTTAAACCTCTCCATAACAGCCTCCTCAACAGATTTTAAAGAGACTATGGGCATTACCTTAACCAAAGCACCCACCATAGGAGTATTCACTATCACCCTACCAAATATACTCGCCGATATCCCGGTAGCATTAACAGCCCATACATTTGGCCTTTGACCTCTAATCTGTTTTGCAAGCTCCTCATCCCCACCGTTGTTAATTACTAGAAGCTTGGCCTCCGGTAGGCTTCTGTTCCTAACCAAGTCTCTTAAGAGGCTTACATCCATTATGATGGCTACGTCAGGCTTAGATATGGAGCTGTGAATCTCTATAGGTTCATCACTTATCCTGGTGTATCCTCTAACAGGAGCGCCAAGCCTCTCAGCGCCAAACTGTGGAAACGCTTGGACATGTTTTCCCTCTCGAATAGCGGCTACAGATAGAATGTGACCAGCTGTTATAACGCCCTGACCAGCTCTGCCAAGCCAGAAGATTTCCCACATTAAACACCATCTCCTTAAACTTAAACGTAGTTTACTACGTCACTCCTCACTTAAAAGTTTTAAAATCTCCATCAGATTTTAGCTATGTGAATCAACAGCCTTGACCAATATTGGAAGGTTTTCTTCCACAAAGTAAATGGCTGCAGGACATTTATCATTACATAATCCACATCCATTACATCGCATGGCGTCTACGGTTATAGAGCCGTCAGCCAATTTTACCGCCTCTTTACCGCACCAGTAGATGCATGAACCACATCTGGAACACAGTATAGTTCTCGCCAGAAGGCTTAAAACTCTGACTAGAGGCTTAAGGTTAGAACTTTCAATGCCATAAGCTTCTACCACACCATTGGAGCGCAATCGTATTGAAACACCGTCTTCCCTATGCTCTAATACGTTTTCGGAGGTTTCTTTAAGCCCTCCAATTGTTGATGCTAATTTCAACGCTTCACTAAACGTTATTGGATTATTAAGCTTGACTATTAAAGCATCTTTACTGATTTCAATAGCCTCAATTTTAAGAGATGTACGGGCAGCATCTTTAAACGATAGCCCTGTGAGTTTTTCAATCTTCCTGGGAGTCTTCCTCCACCTCCATAAGGCAAACCTCACATAGTCGTAGTTAAAACCGTTTCTAAGAGCCCACTCTTCAATCTTCTCATTCAATCGACCCCATAGCTCTGGGTGAAGGCGCTTAACCTCTTGAAACTCAGCCAGATTGCAGTATGGGCAGGTGTAGCATCCAATTCTATCGAACCCTTCAAAGTATAGTGGGTTCACAAGGTTTTCAAACTTCTTTGAGAATATGTAGAGCCAAACGTGAAGCATAGTCCAGTCATTGATAGGCGTGGTATCTAAACAGTTGGGTATCCAGTAGTTTACCCATACGCCTCCCCTCTTCCGCCTAGCCCTAGATTCTGCAGCCCTTTGTCCAATTATCGTTAGAAGTCTTCCTTTAAACATGCTTCTGTACAGTTTAAGCGTCGGTATCAATTTACATGTTTTACAGCACCACCTGTATCCCCTTGCCGGTGGACCGTAAAGCTTAAACCCGCTCCAGAAAGCATCTCCAGCCTTCGCTTCAACAACTTTAAGCCCAAATTTTGAAGATATTTTATAAATGTTTGAAACAGTCTCAGGGAGCTCAACACCCGTATCTGTAAAGAGTATTATAGGCTCTAAGCCAGCTTCAAGGGCTAACTTCAAACTCACAAGGCTATCTTTACCACCTGAGAAGGATGAAACGACCTCACAATTGAATCTCATGTGTAGCCTATATAGGGATGTCGCTCCTTTAGACTCTATAGAGAGGAGGGCGTCTCTATTGGCATTTAAAACATCTGTTAGACTGTTTCTCTTCCTTTTTTCAAAGCTTTCGATCGGCTTCCACAAGTTTAATATTTTTAAACAATTCTCCATCTGTTCAGAAACCCCTACAACCCGGTCGTACTGGTCTTTAACTGCTACATATCCATGGTCTACGACCTTTAAAGGAACTTCTTGACCTTTCGTTAGAGCGCCGTTGAGTTTAACGGATTCTATGTATCCGTCTTCAACAAGCTTCAAACATCCAACTCTAACTGGTTTAAACCTCCACTTGAAAAATCTAATATCGTAGAATAGGTTTCCTAGAAGGTAGCCATCACCGATAACCTCATAGCCAACGTCAGCATAAGGAACTCTATTTAAAAGAATAACGCCATCATCCACTATTCTTCTAGATGCTCCCGTTCCAAACTCAAATTCTACAGCATCTTTAAGAATGTTTAAGTCGTAGTTAAAAGCAGGTCTAGGATCTTCAGGACGGAAGAGTCTAACTTCTAAACCTTTACCTCCACATAGAGAACAGTTTTTACCTATGAGTGGAACGTTACAGTCTAAACACCAGTAGACCAATTGAAATCAACACAACAGATAGGTTGAATTTAAGTCTTTAATAGTTTGATTAACATTTTCTTAGGGTAAAGGCGGTTATAGATGAGAATTTTAGTGGTATCTAGCTCACCTCATAGGAATGGGATTTGCACGAGACTTGCTGAAGAGGCTGCTGAAGGTGTTAGAGAGGCGGGGGGTGAAGCTGAACTCATCATTCTAGCCGGAAAACGCATTAGTCCGTGTCTAGCATGTGAAGACCCGCCTTGCTGGCAAAAAATGGAGTGTAGAGTGGAAGACGATGCTCTTGAAATTAGGAGAAGACTCAACGATGCCAACGGCCTAGTTTTTATAGCACCAGTCTACTTCTTATCAGTCAACGGTTTAGCTAAAGACTTTATGGATAGAATGAGATACTATGGAGAGACGGGGAAGCCTGCCTTAGCCATAGCTGTAGCCGGCGGTACGGGTAAAGGATGCATATTGGCTCTGCAAGACATCTGTAGATGGCTTATAATCCTAGGCTTCCGTCCTATAAACCCTCTGCCAGTCACAAGGTATAATTTAGACGTCTCTCTCGTTGAAGCAAGAGTTAGAGCGAAGAGACTCACAGAGTTGAAAAGTCAACCTTTCACAGGCTTAGCTGAGAAAATAGCCCACTATGAGTCTCTACCATACATGAAATATGGAATGACGGATGAAATTATCTACCTCGCCAGAGAGGCCATAGAGGGAATAGTACGACGGGGAAATCCAAGTCTAGCGGCTGAGCCTAGAAGGAAGCTTGAAACTGGAGAGGCCATGCTAAGGGTTGGCAAGTTTAACGAAGGCTTAAAACTCATCGCAGATGCACAGGAGGATAGTATGAGGGTCTTTAACAGCATAGTACGTTGAAAATGTGAAGGAGTAGAGCCATCTTACGCTGAAATATCCCTAACTATTTATTTAGAAACTTTCTGTTTTCTAAACTGAACATTAGATAGCGTTTTGAAAATGTTAATTTAAAATTAACATAATGTTTAAATAAACATTACAAGGTAAGTACATCAGGAGAACAGCATTGAACTCAGCAATTATAATGGCATTAACGGCATTGGTGTTTGCGTTGGGTTTTAAATTCTACTCGAAGTTTCTAGCCACTAAAATCGCTAAGCTAGACGAAAAAATCCAACGCCAGCTGTGAAGTTTAACGACGGCAAGGATTACGTACCCACGAATAAATGGGTGGCTCTATTCTACCACTATGCAACAATAGCTGGTGCCGGCGTCCTTCTAGGACCAACTCTAGCTGCTCAATACGGTTGGCTTCCGTGCATTATATGGATATTGACGGCTACTTGTTTAGCTGGTGGAGTACACGACTTTATGGTCATGTTTCTATCGGTTAGAAATGATGGAAAATCTATTGGGGAAATCGCACGGAAAGAGTTAGGACTGTTGGGCTGGATTACTGTCTCGTTGGCGGCGTTCTTCATGGCCACAGTCGCGATCTCCGGTATGGGCATGGGTCTTATAAGTGCAGTTGAACATAATCCTTGGGCTACATTCACCGTTATGATGACGGTTCCGATTTCATTATTCATGTATGCCTATGAAAGATGGATTCGAAGGAAGACTTTAGAAGCATCAGTAATAGGTTTAGCTATATTAATGGCTTTATTCTTCGCCGCAGGTGCACTTCAACGTACATGGCTACTGAGGCTTTTCGACTTAGATAAAGAGGCTCTGATAATCTTAATTGCCATATATGCTTCAATCGCTTCAATACTGCCAATTCAAATACTGTTAACTCCTAGAGACCACCTGAGTGGGCTTATTAAAGTCGCCTTCGTTATGCTGCTCATAGCCGCCATATTCCTCGTACACCCAACTCTGCAAATGCCGCCAGTTACAGAATACGATTTTAAAGGAGGGCCTGTAATTTCAGGAGCCATCTGGCCATTCCTCTTCATAACTATTACGTGTGGAGCCATATCGGGCTGGCATAG
>CAZMSC010000023.1:0-23433 GCA_964568845.1 uncultured Candidatus Bathyarchaeia archaeon
GCTGTCGTTAAAGCTTTTTCCAGGTTCCCATTCGCCTCTTTTAAAGCCTTCTTAGCTAGTCCGTAGCCGGCTCCCGTTTTAAGCATGATTATTGATGCTTTAACGTCGTAGCCTGTAGCTTCTAAAACCTTTGAAGCTTCTTCATAGCTGGCCCCCGTTTCAGCCATTACTATACGTTTAGCTCTCTCCCGTAGTTTAAAACTAATCGGCCTAAGACTAACCATGAGGTTGCTGTAGACCATTCCCAGCTTAACCATAACTGTTGTACTGAGCATCGTAAGAACGATTTTCTGAGCCGTACCAGCTTTCATACGCGTAGAGCCCGCTATCACTTCAGGCCCTACGACTGTACATACGACGATATCAGCATACTTCGAGATTTTAGCATCCGGGTTTACAGTAATAGCCACTGTGGTGGCCCTCCTCCTCTTAGCCTCTTTCAAAGCACCGACTACGTATGGGGTGCGTCCGCTGGCGGATATGCCTAAAACCGTGTCGATCCCACAGACTTTATACTTAGCGATGACTTTGACGCCGTTGCTCTCCCTATCTTCAGCCATCTCAGATGGACCGTACATGGCTTTAAAGCCTCCAGCGAGGATTGCCACGATTCTTCTAGGGTCTACGTTGAAAGTTGACAGCAACTCAGCTCTATCTATGACGGCTAGCCTACCGCTTGTCCCAGCACCTACGTAGAAAACACGCCCTCCACTCTTCAAACTGCGTAAGCAGGCTTCCACCGCCTTAGCAATATTTGGTATTTCCCCCTCAACAGCGTAGGCCACTTTCTTATCTTCATCATTTATCAGCCTTAGTACGTCTTCTACGTCAAGCTTATCTAAGCCGACGGATCTAACGTCTCTCTGCTCAGATATAAGCCTATCAAGTTCTTCCAAATCATCCATGTAGAAAAACAGCCTCCCTTACATACGCTCTACTAAATGCTGATTCAAAGAGGTTTTTCATCAAACGGCGGCTCAACGGCCTCCCGGCCTCTTTATACGCTAAAAGCAATGCTCCAAAAACAGGTTTAAATCTAGACCTTGACCTTCTAATAGATGGTGCTCTTCTCTTCAAAAGACGGAAGAAGAGTTTGGTGAAGTCGGCATCGCCTTCAAAAACACCCCCGCAGACACCAACCAACGGCCTCCTCAACTTCATCTTCATTACAACGGCTGAAGTTGCACGGACAAGTTCTAAGCAAGAACTACGTACAATGATGGATGCAACGCGGTCTCCAGCCTTCCAAAGCCTCACAACCAAAGGAGCTAAAGACGCTACTTCAACAACCCCTATCCTCCTCAACGATATTAGGTCTACAACGTCTACGAGGGAATTTACGCTGAAATGTTCTGGTATACGCTCTATTAGAGCCGTCTCCCCGCCTCTCCCATCGTAAGCCATCAATGCATACTTTAAAGCCTCTCTACCTATGTGGAAAGCACCCCCCTCGTCATCGATCAAGTAGCCCCAGCCACCTACCCTATGGTAAACGCCATCTTCGTCCAAACCTAAAACTATTGCGCCTGTACCAGAGACCGTAACAACGCCTGGTCTACCTAGAGTTGTAGCCATAAGCGCCGCTATGGCATCGCTATCCACATAAACCCTGTTGGAAAACCCCAATTTCCTAAGGCTTCGCCCTATCAGTCTTCTTCTACGCTCACTGCCACCTCCAGCCGTCGCTACGAAGATCGAATCGACCTGCTCGACGGTTATACCAGCCTCTTCAACGGCTTTATCTAAGGCCATCTTAACGTTGTCAAGCATTGTTTTAACACCAACTACAGATATGTTGGAGGATTTAGATAGACCTAAACCGATGATTTGACCACTTTCATCAGCTATCAGACATGAGGTCTTTGTAGCCCCTCCATCAATACCGCAGAAAAACCTCATACTCTAAAAATATAATAGCTGACACTTCGCTATATTTATTCGTGACTGAGCTTAGAATAGGCATTCAATCTCTAGTTGAAGACGGTTTACCACTTTTAACCAATAAACGTATAGGCGTCGTTTCAAACCATACCGGGGTCACGTCTGAGTTTGAACATTTAGTAGACGTGCTTTACTTCAAGCTTCATTTAAACGTTAAAGCAGTCTTCGCCCCAGAGCATGGTTTTAGAGGAGACCTGCCTGAAGGCTTCTCTGTAGAGAGTTATGTAGATGATAGGACGCGGCTTCCAGTCTACAGTCTATACGGAGCTAGGTTGAAGCCTTCCAAGGATATTCTAAATGAGCTAGACGTATTGATCTACGATATTCAAGACGTTGGAGCCCGCTTCTACACGTACATCTCAACGCTTTTCTACGTCTTGGAGGTTGCTGGAGAAACTGGTGTAGAAGTGCTTCTACTGGATAGGCCGAACCCTATAACAGGGGTCCGCATGGAAGGGCCGATTCTAGATGGTAGATTTAGGTCATTCGTCGGAATATGGGAGATCCCGGTTATGCATGGAATGACCGTTGGAGAGCTGGCTTTACTATTTAATGGAGAAGCTGGATTAAACGCGAAGCTGAAAGTGTATAAGCTGGTCGGGTGGAGCCGTAGAATGTGGTTTGATGAAACTAGTCTTCCATGGGTTCCTCCGTCGCCCAACATGCCGTGTTTAAGCACAGCGACGGTCTACCCTGGAACATGTTTACTGGAGGGGACTAACATATCCGAGGGGAGGGGGACAACTAAGCCCTTTGAACTGGTAGGTGCACCGTGGATAGACGGGTATAAAATTGTTGAAGAATTGAAGGCTCTGCCTCTTAAAGGTGTCAAGTTTCGGCCATCTACATTCATACCCAGGCACGGTAAGTATGCGGGCCAACTGTGCCACGGGTTGCAAATACACGTCACCGATAGAGATGTACTGGAGCCCGTTAAACTCGGATTGGCTATAATATGGGCGGCTGAGAGGCTACACCCCGATAAACTCCAGTTTAACGTTAAATGCTATGAAGATACGCTGGGATGCTCTGTTTGCGGAGTCGGCGCCTCATCTATTAAACCTCAAACAAGATACTACTTCGATTGCCTGATCGGAAACGATACCATCCGTAAGCTCATAGAGGAAGGTTGTGACTTTAAGGAGATTGCCAGATTATGCGATGAAATAGAGCTTTTTGAAAAAAATAGGAGGAAGTATCTGCTGTACAGTTGAAAGATTGGAGAGATTATGGCAATTCTCTCAGCCGCATTTTCCTTTGGATTTCAGGAACCATAAGTGTTTGAGCGTATTTGAAGCCGGATTCAATCCCCCTCAACCTGAAGAGGCAGGTGTAGTACTCTATGTATGGAAAACCAGTCTCCCCTCTAGCAAACGCATATGTGCTGGCGGCCTCCCTCCACTTTTCAAACTCAGCACTTATGTCTACGTAAACCTGCGGTTTGAAACCATAGGGGTCTTCCCAGTTCTCCGCGTAGTATAACGCCTTAACCTGGAACGGGGGCCTCTCCCTCTCAACGGCTGGTAACGCGGCGTAGAAGACGGCGTCTTTCACGTTGAAATAGGTATTCCTATGGTCTCTATGAATACTCCCCTTCCAATGAGTCACCAATATTTCAGGCCTATGCTCTCTAATTAAATCGCAGAGCCTAAACTTGACTTCGCTATTAACCGGTAACTCTCCATCCTTATAGGGCAGGAATACTACTTTGGCGCCTAAGATTTCAGCTGCATTCTCAGCCTCCTTACGCTTTTGAAAGCCGTAATCTTCAGCTGAAAGCTTGAAGTGCCCCTTCTCACCTAAGGTCATGTGTACGATGATTACATCGTGTTTTGAGCACTTAGTAATAATCCCGCCGCAGGTGACCTCCGCATCACCGGCGTGTGCACCTACCACCATCAGCTTCACCATACAACCACCTACAGAGCCTTCCTCATAATGTAAAAGCTTCTAGTTATTTTAAAACCGAACCGTGAGTAAAACTTCGCGGCCTCCCTATCGGTCCAAAGCAGGAAGGCATTATGGAAACCTCTCGACCGCATACTCTGGAGGCACTTAGCCATTAGAACACTTCCAATACCTTTCCCCCTCATATCCCTTCTCACGCCGAAGGGGCCGAAGTGTGTTCCAGGCCTATACCAATCATATTCTTCACCGTGAAAGTACTGGCAGTATCCTACAACATCGCCATGTTTAACAGCTACGAGTATTTGATCTTTGTCGCATCCGCTTTGAAGAAGCTCCAACGTATGCCTATACCAGTCCGCATGGAAGCTCTCTCTGAGGAATTTCAAAAGCGGGTAGATGTATCTAGTTTCTAGAGGCTGAATTTCCACTCCATCTCCTTTAAGCCTCTTCTCAGCTTCCACAACCCATTCAGGTAGGCTATAGTCTGGATATAGTTGAACATCCATACTCAAAGCCTCGTACATCTTCTCAAAACCATGCTTAACCAATAACGCAAGTAACTCTCCATACCTCTCTGGGTCCACGCCTGGGAAGAAGTAGTTTGGAGTGTATGGTGAAAACCAGACATATTTACGTCTCTTCTCCCTGAAAAATTTAAACGCCTCTATAATTAAACGGTCGGCAACATCCGTCCCAAGAAACGCGGGCTTCATGGCTATAGCCGTTATCCAGCCATCCTCATCATCCAATCCGTGGTAAAACAGGGGATACTGCCTTACAATTCCGATAAGAAAACCCACGATTTCACTGTTGTATTCTGCTATTTTCAGCCCAGATTTGTCGAAATTTGGATCGAGTAGGACTTTCCTCTCCAATACTTTCAAAGTCAATGGATCTTTTCTGAAGAATTCGTTCCAAATGTTAACAAGTGCTTCTTCATCCCCAGCCATATATTCACGGATCGTTAACTGAAGCGCCATAGCTAAAACTATGCCTGCTTTGACTCTTAACAGTTTTCCAAGTTTGAAAAATCTTATCTATTCGGTCTGAGACTATAAAATCAGCATGAGGAAAGCTATAACATATTTTGAAAAAGCGGGGCCGGAGAATACGGGGGAGACGATTAGACTAGCTTATGAGAGAGCTTTAGAGCTTGGGATAAGGGATGTAGTAGTAGCTTCAACCCATGGTTCTACAGCGCTTAAACTGGCTGAAGTCTTCAATCCATCGAAGTTCAACGTAGTCGCCGTAACGATATCTGAAGGTTACAGCGAGGAGGGATGGACGATGACGGAAGATGAACGATTGGCCCTTCAGAAGAGAGGTATTAAAGTGCTTACATGTGCTCACTCCTTAAGCGACGGCGTTGACGAAGCATTCACAGGTCTTCTATCGGCTAAAGAAGTCATAGCTCAAACACTATACAGGTTTAGTCAAGGTATGAAGGTCTGCGTCGAAGTCGTTTTAATGGCCGCTGACGCAGGGCTTATACCAGTCGATAGAAGTGTAATCGCTATAGCCGGAACAGATAGAGGAGCTGATACGGCGATTGTAGTTAAACCATCATACTCTCGGAAGTTTACAGAGTTGAAGATAAAAGAGATAATATGCATGCCCAGTTGAAACACAATCGAAACCCCTATTTTTTAATTTTAGAGAGGACGATTTCATGTGTAGTATTTTAAAGTTCGGAGACCCGTCGGAAGCTGGTTTAAACTCTGAAAAACTACTGGAGGCGCTAAAGGTTTTAAAGAATGGAGTTAAAGATGGAGTCTACCCAGGCTTCGTAGCCTTGGTGGCTCGGAGAGCCACGATAGCTCTTTACGAGGCTGAAGGCTATGCTCAACTTGTACCTGAAGAAAAACCTATTACTAGAGAGGCGCTCTTCGACTTAGCATCAATCACTAAACCCGTTTGCACGGCTACTCTAACGCTTAAGATGGTTGAAAAAGGGCTTTTAAGTCTAAACTCTCCCATATCAGAGTTCTTCGACGGGTGGAGTCACGGATGGAGGGGAAACGTTAGAATAGAGCATCTTCTAACTCACAGTTCCGGATTACCCGCCTGGTTACCGCTTTATAAAACATGCAAAAGTAGAAGTGAGTTTCTAAATACGATAACCAAGTTGGATTGTGAATATGAGCCGGGTTCTAGAATTGTCTACAGCGATTTGGGCTTCATCTTATTGGGCTTTATACTGGAGACTGTTTCAGGGCTGAGCCTTGATAGGCTCTCTAATTCTGAGATATTCGAGCCGCTTAAAATGTATGAAACGACGTTTAAACCTACAGGCTCTCTGAAAGCTAGGGCTGTCGCCACGGAGAATTGCCCATGGAGGGGGAGGGTGCTGGTGGGTGAGGTTCACGATGAAAACGCCTATGCTTTAGGAGGTGTGGCTGGTCATGCCGGCTTGTTTTCCACCGCGTACGATTTGGCTGTTTTCAGCCAGATGATGCTTAATAGAGGATGCTATGGTTCTGTTAGAGTCTTAAAAGAGGAGACCGTTGAAGAAGCCGTGAAAGTTTGGCTTGAAGACGGCCCCAGAAGATTTGGACTTGGATGGGCCAAACCTTTCGAATGGCCCTTTCCTGATGAATCCTACGGACATACGGGTTTCACCGGGACATCGATCTGGATAAATCCTAAAATGGGTCTCTTCGCGATATTGTTGACTAATCGTATCCATCCATCTAGAAGTAATCCCGCTTGCGAGAGAATAAATGATATAAGAGGAGCTTTTCATAGGTTAATTGTAGAGGCTATTATAGACTGATTTCGGTAAAATTCATATATTTGTAAGCGGAAAATTTTTCTTGAATGTCTACATCATCTTCGGAGAAAGTTGAGCTTAGAACTGGCGTTATACCAGTTGCTTTATATGCAGATAAGCTTAGGAAAGTAGCATTAGCCGTTTTTAAGAATTTAGCCCCTCGAGATGTAATACTTAGAGATGTAGCTAAACTCAATCAAACACTATATGGAAAGCTTGTAGAAGAACTTAAACTCGGTAAAGGAGACTTCATAAGGATAACTATTAAAGCTTTCTACGATAGAGATAAAGGTGAAATATCGTTTGAAGAATCTCATATAGAAAGACTCGTATTCGAATCAGATATCAAACAGACCTATGAAGCTAAGTTAAGAGAATTAGAAGAGGTTCTTAGAAAGGTCGAAGCCGAGAAAGAATACTATAGAAAACAATTGGAAAATTTAAAGAAGGGTTTAGAAGAACTTCTAAAAACGCTTTAAATGCTGATCGTCCAGAGAGAAAAAATGTGGCTTCGTTTAGATTAGACCTTAAAAAGTAAAAATTTCGGGATCGCCTATTATAATCGTTGTTCGACTCTGAACGTTAAACCTTGCGGTTTACTGTCAAGCTCTAAAACTATAACAGTATCGTATGGGTCTGGGGCTCTGGCGGGTAACCCCTTCAAGAGCACTCTACCATCCTTCTTAGAAAACTTCACGTATTCACCTGTAGCCAACATGTACGCGTCTTTCACATCATTGCCCACACCTGCTATGCATACCTCCCTACCAGGCCATCTGAATACGTGCACATACACTTTACTACTTTTAGCTGTGAACGTCCCTACAGACGTGCTGAATGGGCATCTTTCAGAGCCGTATATGGACTCACCGTTAACCTTCATCCAAGAGCCTATTTCCCTAAGTATTCTTACAGCCCCGGCCGGGAATGTTCCATCGGCTTTAGGACCAACATTTAACAGGAGGTTACCTTCACCACTTGCGCAAGTCACAAGCGTTTGAATAAGCCTTCTAGTGGATCTCCAGGCATCTCCCTTACAGTAGCCCCAGAAGTACTCCGTCGTGGTCATACACGACTCCCAAAGCCTACCTGGAGGTGAAAAACTTACATGTTGTTCTGGGGTGTCGAAGTCTTCTGGAAGTCCAGAGCGGTTGTTTATCAGTATTTCAGGCTGAAGCTTACGGACTTTAGCGTTGAGTTCAGCTGATCTCCAGTCTTCAGCCTTATATGGCCATGCTCCATCGTACCACAGAACGTCTAATCTGCCGTAGTTGCTACATATCTCTTCAACCTGGGTATGAACATAGTCTAAAAACTTAGACCAGCCCTCTGGGTCTTTCTTAGGCCCCTTCCAGTATTCAGGCCACCTCCAATCTAGAAGGCTATAGTAGAGTCCTACACGCATACCGGCTTTATGACACGCTTTAATAAATTCTGCCACAAGGTCTCTACCAGCTGCTGTTTTAGCAGCCGTGTAGTCTGAAACCTTACTATCGAATAGGCTGAAGCCGTCATGGTGTCTGCTGGTTAAAACCATGTAGCGCATACCGGCTTCTTTAGCGTAGGAAACCCATTCATCAGGGTTGAATTTTGTAGGTTTAAACTTCTCAGAAAGCTTTGAATACTCCTCTACAGGTATGTGTTCAAGGTACATAACCCATTCTCCACGGCCCAGTATCGAATAGAGGCCCCAGTGGATGAACATTCCGAAGCGCGCCTCTCTAAACCACGCTCCACGTCCACCACTCATGTAAACACCAAAACTTACAAATACTTAAACCAGTATTTAACTCTAGGGGGTGGTAATGGTTTGATTAAACTTGCTCTTTTCACTGTAACGTATTGTGGTTTATGGTATAGGGGGCCAGCCCTATCTCTAGAAGAGCAGATAGTTAAGGCTAAGGAGCTCGGCTTTGAAGGACTATCCATCGAAACTAAGAGGCCTGTTGCCCTTCCATGTGACTTGGATAATAGTAGAAGGAGAAAAATCAAGGAGCTCGCTGACTCTCATCAGATAGAACTCTGCGCCGTAGAAACCATGTCAAACTTTGTAAGCCCGATCATAGAAGAGGCGGAGAATAACCTATGCATGGTTAAAGAGGCGGTGGAGCTAGCTAGAGATCTTGAAGCCCCAATCGTGAAGGTCTTCGCCGCTTGGACTGGCACCAGTAGGTATGATGGCCTTGGAACGTACGAGTTCGCCAACAGAATCTTCGACTACAAGAGAAACTTCATAACAAGTGACGAGATGTGGCGGCTTGCCGTTAAAGGAATAAGGGAGACCGCTAAATGGGCTGAAGAATACGGTGTCACCGTAGCCCTTCAAAATCATCCTCCAGTAATAAACTATGGATATGAAGATGCTCTTCAGATGATCAGAGAGGTAGACATGGATAACGTTAAACTCTGTTTAGACGTACCGTTATTCGTAGACCAGAGCGATGAATATATACATAGAGCCGTAGAATCCTGCAGGGAAATGGGTATTGTACATTCACACTATGGCTCACACTCCTTCGATTTTGCAGAAGATGGGACGATAGTCATCAAGCGTGGGATATATCCTTGGATGAAAGCCGACCGTATAAACTACGCGGCTTTTGTAAACGAGCTTAAAAGAATAGGGTATGATGGCTTCATAGCTTCAGAAGAATGTGCTCCAGTGCTCGAAAACCACAAACCCCAAGGCATAGACGTAGTAGATAGACGGGTTAAAGCGGCTCTGAAATACATGAGAATGCTCATAGATACGGGAAGAGAGCCAAAGATAAAACTAGTCTAGAAAATATGACGACACTACCATAGCTTGTTTATTAGTAAGACGACTTACCACATATAAATACGGTGTGGCATAGATGAATAGACGACGTCGAATGTAGGCCTCTTCTACTCGTTAGTTTTGTACATGGCTTAAACGCTATGGCTGTTGGCTTTTCCATAGCCATACATTCGTTGAAATTCAAAGGGCGTTAGAATTGGTCTTAAACGGAGAAAGAAATAAAGCGTTTAGACTTGGATTAGCTATGTTATTTCAGAATTTAACTCATTAATGAATATATGTTTATTAATTAAAGCAATAAATTTATAATGGGGTCTTTGTTATGAGGAATGTCACCTTCGGCATAGTTTTACCTCAATCTGTGCTTAGTTATGTTACAGTTAGTAATGTGGCATTAGAATGCGAACAGCTTGGTTACGACTCTGTATGGCTTAATGATCACCTCTATGAAAGATGGTTGCCATTTGAGGAGCATAGACATCCATACTTAGACTGCTGGACGTTGCTTCCGGCTCTCGCCGTAGACACAAAGACGATACGCCTCGGCAGTCTTGTAACGTCAAACACTTTTAGACACCCGTCTCTACTTGCCAAGATGGCTACCACGCTTGATATAATAAGTGGAGGCAGGCTCGAGTTTGGAATTGGCGCGGGGGATCTGCCCATTGAACATTACACCTATGGAATACCTTACCCCTCAGATAATGAGAGGATTTCAAGATTACATGAAGCTCTTCAAGTAATTATTAAAATGTGGATCGAAGAGAAACCCCGCTTTGCCGGGAGGTTTTATGAAATAAGAGAGCCACCATGTTTTCCTAAACCGATCCAGAAACCGCATCCACCCATATGGATAGGATCCATCACTGACAGAAGGCGCATAATTAGATTGGTAGCCGAGTTCGCTGATAACTTTAATGCGCTTGGTGGTCCACCAGAATCATACGCTGAAAAGATGATGATACTAGATAAATATTGTGAGGAGATTGGGCGTAAACCAAGTGATGTAAGGGTTCTGAGTTAAGTATGGATTCATATTATTTCATCTCGCTTAACCCCTCCCTCTCGATTAATTCATAGAGGGCTCTTTGGGGGAACCCTACTCCCCGCATCTGAAGTTCAACCCCAGCCTCCCCAGTCCCCATAGGCTACCGTGTAGCCAGAGCAGAGGGGACAAAAAAGCTAAACCCGAAAACTATTTAAACCTATCTATTTTGAAGCTGCTAACTACGGCGAAGCTGGCATGGATTTATCGATGTTGCGATCAAAAAAGATGGTGGCCTTATCGAAAGCACAATACGTGATTTAAAAGCGATGGTGAATGCGGGCGTTCAAGACTTCATACTTGGATTCAGTGACCGCACCGACACCGAAGCCGTAATGATCTTCGCTGAGCAAGTAATTCCAGCCCTAAGATAGAAAAAATCTTAAATGCGATCAAATGTTAAATTTAAGTTTTAAGGCTGTCTAAGCCTCGTCTGCGTTATTTTGTCACACCTTTAAGTGGAAAAGTCTAATGGCGTTCTCGCTGAGTATCTTGTCTTTGTTCCGTCTTTCTATTTCCAGCGAGTTTATGAGCTCATGAGCTCTATATGTTTCCGTATGCTGCACATAGCGTAGTCTGTTCCGAATAGGATGTTGTTGGGGCGTTCGCTTGCTGTTAGAATTAAAACTTTATCTTGGCAAGGCCTGTATCCGCAATGACTTCTTCGTCAGCTAAGCCTGAAGTGTCGAAGTATATGTTCTCATAAGGCTTTGTCAGGTCGTAACAGTATTCAACAGGATAGAAGTAGTGTGCAATAACTATCTTAAGCGCAGGGAATTTTTCTGCGATTTTGATTATGAATTTTGGGTCGTTGTATTTGGCTTGTTCTGGGTGTTTTGGACTTGCCCCCGTGTGAATCATTATTGGCAGATCGTGTTTGATGCATAACTCGTAAACAGGTAGAAGCCTCTTATCTGTTGGGTAAACAGTGTCATGCCCTGGGAAGATTTTAATAGCAACAATACTCCTAGCTTGAAATAGTTGATCAAGTTTCTGTATCTGATCAAGGTAATTCCGTTTCTGAATATCTAAGGTTCCCATCACGTACAATTGTCTATCACCTTTTACGAGTTGCAGAACTTCATCTAAACTGCCTATTTCTGACTTTGGAGTATTGTCTGGTATCAATATAGCGTAGTCTACCTTACTTCTACGAAGCTCCTTAAGCAATTCTTCCTTGGACTTTTCAAGAGTCCTCCTTTTCTCTAAGGAAGGTAGATGTTGGTGACAATCGATCATCATCGTGTCAAATATGCCTTGGATTGTATTAAATGTTTTTGGACAATTAGGGCGAAACTCATTTGAAGGCTTCATTAATAACGCAAAGCCAGATGCTCGGAGGTGGAATGACCCCCTAAATAGGTATAATGATAAAGTTAAAACACGTGTTTCTAAACACGAAAGTCTTAAGAAAATTGAATAGTAGCCCGGGGGAGATTCGAACTCCCGTCGGAGGCTCCAAAGGCCTCCATGCTTGGCCGCTACACCACCGGGCTTCATTTGAAATGAACTTCGAGGAGGTTAATTAAGATTTATTTCGTTGAAAAAATGGGAGGGTGTTCAGTTAGTCTTGCGATGCTATATTATTGGTCTTGGAAGTATTATCCATGCCAGTATGCTCAGCGTTAAGACTTGTAAGACTTCTCCCAGTATTACTCCAGATGCGAATGGTACAACCTTCTCCTCGTAAAGCTTGCTTCCACCCATTCTAAGAACGATGTTCTTAACGATCAAAGCCACTAGTATTGGAACCCATGCTCCCCACAGGGAGACGCCCCAGGCCCATGAGACGGGTGCGACTATGGGGTCTGGGAACCATAGGAGCTTTGTATATAGGTATCGTCCTACAATCACTATGATGAAGCCTATGAGTAGATGTATAGTGGCTTCTGAAATCGGTGTATCAACAGGTCTATACCAGAAGTTCCACTGAATATCCCCTTGGAAGTCTCTGAGCTCATATCCGATTCTTCTGGCTCCATAGAGGCCTGGGAGTATGGCTATTCTACAGAGCAGGTAGACGAATAGGGCTGGGAAGAGCGAGACTATTATCAGCTTAAAAACGTCCCTACTGTTTATCCTAGCGAGGTCGGCCATCTTGTAGGATAGAACAGATGCGTAGAATGCCGAGCCGAAGCCCGCGGCGGCATAATGTCCAATATGTTCCCTGCTCAGCAGAGGGACGAGCGCGTAATCTACTGAGTTTATTTCAGGTAGAAGCTGGGTCGGCCAAGCCATGATCCTTATCATAGCCGGTGTGAGGTCGTAGCACGGCTCGTAGGCAAATCCAACCCTTCCCCAGACCATTCCGGTGACGATCCAAGTTACTATTCCTGCGAATGGGACTACGAAAGACAGCCATGGGCTTAGCCCCGTATATATGAAGAAGACCATCATTAGTATGAAGGACACGATCACCATTATCCAAGAGCTCCTATAGGATATAGGCTCTCTACCTTCAAATTCACTCCTACTACTGGATCTTCCGAATGCAACTCTCAAAGTTTCAGCTATGTAGCGTCTCTCGTAGATTATCATGGAGATGAATATTCCAATAAGAGCACCCGTGCTGACGACTGAGATTTGAATCGGTGGGCTGACGTAGGGGCTTGGAGCACACCAGTTTCTTCCACAGAAGTCGTACTGCGTCATCTCCGTGTAGTATCCAGCGGCATAGGAGACAAATATCGCTATTTCAAAAATCAGCAGGTAGAACAGTGTGCTGAAAAGGTAGTGCACCGGTATTATTAGCATGAAAGCCCAGAAAGTCGGATGTTTATTTATGCCTAAGTGCCACGGTATTCCGGGTGGTGCAAACCACTGTGAGCCAGGTCCACAGGTGCTAGTCTTCCAAGAGTATATGTCTGGGAACCATGGGAACATGTACGTTGCACCTATCGGTAGGCATAGTATGAATCCCACTAGTAGCCCTAAGAGGAACGTTGTCCTCATGGGCCAATCTCTCCTCCTTATATTCTCCACGTTGACTAGGCAAGTGTGGTATACTAGAGTGTAGGGGAAGGGTATTTTCTCTATTTCAATCCACTCGCGTCGGAAGATATTGGCTATCCCTATGGTGATGCATGAGAATATTCCGAACATTAAGAAGCGCCACATGATCGCTGGAAGTATGGAGTTCCAAGGTAGCCGTCCTAAGTCTCCAACCCCATTTATAAGCGGTAAAGACGCCTCTGTTGGAAGTGTTACGAATTCAGGTAGGTATCTGCCAAAGGATTCTGAGATGGCGTATCTACTTAGAAGATAGGCTTGATCGTTGCCCCCTACGACTCCCCCTATCATCGCGCATGAGACGAGCGTTACAAAGAGGTAGGCTAAGTTTCTACCTGTAAGATACTTCCTCATGCCTGGAATCTGCCAGAGAGCCATTATTACTAGTAAAGCTACCATAGGCCAGCCTGGGAAGTCTCCGCCAGTCATCATGATTGGTGAGCCTAGGCTTTGTGCACATCCTAGCGGTGCTGGTAGTAAGGGGCCTTGGAAGCTTATGACAAATGCTAACACTACGCTTATGATCGCACATATGGTTAGGGTTGTCGGTTTAATCCGTTCTGCTTCAGAGGTTTTTTCAACCAATATAACACCAGTAAATTTAATACGCGTATATTCTTTTTAAGAGTTATCCTCTAATCTCCCTTGTTTAAGACGCTTCTAAGGTATTTCTTGAAGGTTTCGAGGAAGCGCTTAGCGTCTTCAGTTTTAGTGCGTCTTCTAAATTCCCTAGCTATGAGAGCTATCAGCCCGGGCTGTGAGACGGCTTCTAATATGGCTAGAAGCTTTAAAGCGGCCAGGCTTCTATAGAATTGAAAGTCTACGATGGATCCTCCATGCTTCTCATAAGAGTCTACAAACGCCTCAGACAGCTTCTGGCTTTTTCTCCCAGACATTTTATCTTCGAAGTCTAGAAAGTTGAAGGCATATGCAACGTCGAAGGTGGGTTCAGCTATCTCCGCGCTTTCCCAGTCGATCACATAGGCTTTACCGCTACTGTAGACTACATTGTCAAAGCCGTAGTCGCCGTGAATCAGCCTCAATCTGGCTTCAACTTGGCAATCCTCAAGCTTCTTCGCGTAGTTGAAAAGCCTCGCAAAAACCCATGGTTTCCCCAGCGTAGTCAACATAGATATGACCATTAAGGCTTTAACCTCCTTCAGATCACCCATGGGGTAGTCTTTCTTAACCTTTAAGACGTCTCCAACCTCGCTTGGAGTTACGCTGTGAATGCCGACTAGCGACCTCACCATGGCGTCGATAAATTCATAACCGTCTGAAATATGGGACTGTTGAATCTTCTCCATTATCATGAAGGGTTTACCTAAAACCTCTCCGCTTTTATCGACGGTGTAAACTCTTGGAACTGGCACACCCTTGCTATGTAATATGCTTAGAATTTTAAACTCTTTAAAAGCCTTCTTCCCATCGCCTGAATAGGCTCGGAGAATGAGTTCTCTATTAGAGCCGTCTTCGAATTCAACCTTGAGAAGGTACATTGTATTACTTAGCCCCTGTTTCTCATAGAGTTTTAACTCTAAAACTTTAACGTAGCCAGGCGTCAGCTCTTTAAGCTCTATGGAGTTTAAGTAATCCTCCAGTCTAGAGGCGAGTTTAGAATGGTCCAAACCACCACCTCTGGAGAGGCCTAGCCTCTGTACTTCCTCTTCTCCTCCCAAACCTTCCTCATAGCCTCTATGTTTTCGCTCCTGTATTTTAAAGCATGTCCCGGAGCCATGATAACGCCTCCCGTTCTACCGAGCTTAACGCACTCTTCAACTTCCACTGCAACTTGGCTTGGTGTTCCCCTATCTAAAGTTCTAGCGCTCACACCGCCCCATAGGGTAATCCTACCTTGGAAATCCCTGAGTATTTTAGCCCAATCGTTGCACTCACGTTGTATGTTCAATATGTCAACACCCATCTCTATCAACTCTGGCACCAACACCTCTACATCTCCATCACTATGGAGATAGCAAAACGCCCCCGCATCCTTAACAGCTCGGTAGAGTTTTTCATGTCTAGGTTTTAAAAACCTCCTCCACCATTCGGGTGAGAATAGAAGCCTATCCTCCATGCCCCAATCGTCACCATAGAGCACTACGTCGAAATCCACCTCTCCCAGAACGGCCTCTAGAACTTCAAGTTTAACCTCAACGACCATATCCATTAGTTCATCCACGGCGTCTGGATACAATCTAGACCATAGAAACAACTTATGCATACCACCTAATAGAAGCCAAGCCCTCTCAAATATCCCCCAGCCGTGATCGAGAGCCAACAGGCTGACCTTACGGTCAACTCTACGAACGGCTTCAAAAACCGGCTCTAGTATTCTACTTTTAGACGGTGAAGGTGGTTTATACCTGTCCAAGTCTTCCAACTCGGTAATGGGATGGCCGACTGGAAAACCGTCTGAAAAGGGGTCTTTAAGAGTCCAAACAATCCCCCAGTCGTCTACACCTTCACTTCTATGCTCCACTATGCCAGGCTCAACCGTTTTAACCGATTCGTCGAACATGGGGCAGGGTAGCCACCAAGGCTCCCTCCACTCAATAGCTGAGAGGGCGTTCTCCCTCGGAGAAACTTTAAACGGCATACTTTAAGCTATTTTTAACATACGTGAATTTAAGCGTTAGTGCTTTCAAGCTGTATGCTAACGGAAGTTTAAAACCTAGGGAATATTGACGATCCACCGTTCTCTTAGAAGAGTCCGACCTTCAGGCCTCACCTATTGAAAGGTCGAGCCTTTCTGTAAAAGTTTTTAAGCGTAATCTCCAGCCTCTTCTAGAAGAAGATGACGGATTTTGCCGTTCAAGTTAAAAGCCTCGTTAAGGTTTACAATGGCAGAGTTAAGGCTTTGGATGGTGTGGATTTAATTGTTGAGGCTGGTGAGACTTTTGCACTACTCGGTCCAAATGGTGCTGGTAAAACTACGCTCATGAGGGTTTTAACAACGCAGCTTAAACCCTCAGCCGGCGACGCATATGTTTTCGGCTTAAACGTAGTCCACGACAGCGGCAAGGTTAGAAAACTCGTCAGCTACGTGCCCCAGGAGATGAGCGTATGGACCGATATCAACGGCTATGAAAACCTCTTAATATATGCTAAGATTTTCGGAATTCCCCGCTTGGAGAGGGAGAAAATAATAGATGAAGCCTTGAATATTATGGGTTTAACTGGTGTTAAAAAAGACCTCGTCAGAACGTACTCCGGCGGCATGATAAGAAGGCTTGAAATAGCCTGCGCTATGCTTGTTAAGCCTAAAATAATGTTTTTAGATGAGCCGACGATAGGTTTAGACCCTGGCGCTAGAAAAATAGTCTGGGAGAAGTTGAACATCTTCAAGAAAGAGTATGGTGTAACTATTTTCTTCAACACTCATTATATGGATGAGGCAGACCTATACGCCGACGACATATCTATAATAGATAGGGGGAAGATCGTGGCAAGAGGTACGGGTGAAGAGCTTAAACGCTCTGTAGGTGGGGAGATAGTATCTTTTACTTTGAAAAATCCGCAATCTGAGTCTTGGCTTCTGGAAGAGGTTCGTAGATTAAAATTCGTGAAAGACGCCTTTATGGAGGATAGAATCCTGAATGTTCTCGTCGATGACGCCGAGTCTTCTCTCCCGTATATTACAGATTTTCTAAAATCGAAAGCATTAAATGCTGATAGGATCTCCATAACCAAGCCGACTTTAGACGACGTCTTCCTCAAGTATACTGGAGGTAGACTTGAGGAAAGAGGTAGGATAAGCGATGTTAGACAGGTACGATATATGATCAGGAGGTGACAGTATGATTGTGGCTTTTAAAAACATGCTGGCTATGATTGAACTTGAATTGAGGAGGCTGAGCCACGATAGGACGGAGATATACTCTAGAGCCGTTCAACCTATCCTGTGGATAGTCGTATATGGAACAGTCATGGGTAGTATTAGAGCAATACCGACGGGCGGCATACCGTACGTAGACTTCATCACACCGGGCGTCATCATTCAATCGACAACGTTCATAAGCATATTCTACGGGCTGACGATAGTTTGGGAGCGTGAATCTGGTATTCTGAAAAAGCTCCTCGTAGCTCCCGTCTCTAGGTATTCTATAGTGGTCGGCAGGGCTATGGCTTCAGGCGTTAGAGCGATCTTCCAAGCCATGATAATCCTACCCATAGCGATCGCCGTAGGCGTAAGGTTCCTACCAAACCCCGCATATCTAGTATTAGCCTTCATGGTGATATTTTTCGCCTCCGGCGGATTCGCAGCGGCATCGATACTGGTGGCCTCTTTCATGAAGACACGGGAGAGATTTATGGGTATAGGGCAGGCGATCACCATGCCATTGTTCTTCGCAAGCAACGCCCTATACCCTGTTCAATTAATGCCGCCGATTTTAAGAGAGTTTTCAACAGTAAACCCGTTGAGTTACGTTGTAGATGCTGTAAGAGGTCTTCTGATCACTGGGAACCTCTCTAACCTTCTAGGAGATTTAATCGCAATCGCGGTATTCGATATAGTGATGTTTGCCTTGGCTTCGATAAGCTTTAGACGGATAATAGAGTGAAATAGGTATGTCAACAAAGCGGGTGACTGAGATACCTATTTTAAGCTCTTTGCAAACTTGGCCCGTCTTCTCCAAAATTTTGGAATTAAGGTAATCGTCGTAGTATCTTCCGGAGAACTTTTTACCTACAATAGGGATTTCAGAATGATGATGTGGGGTTTAGAGGAGCTTCAGAACTATGAGAGACAAGCGAAAGTATTAAAAAGATTCAACCCGTTCCGGCCGAAGACTTGTCCTCTTAGACTTGAAGTTAACGTGTACACTGGATGTGCTTTTCAATGTATATACTGCTACGCTAGAGCGTATGTACGTGATTTTGAAAAGCCTAGGTGTAAACCCAGCTTTGAAGAAAACCTTAAGAAAGACGTTAAGAAGGCTGTTGAAATCGGATTAAACAAACTACCTGTGAGTATTTCAAATTCCTGCGACCCCCTTCAACCGTTGGAGGATAAATATGGGCATACGTTGCTTACGGTTAAACTTCTAACGGAGAACGGCTTTCCGATAATAATAGTCACCAAAAACCCTTCAAAGCTTTTGGAGTCGAAGTATTTGGAAGCTATGGACTCTAAGAGAACCTTGATAGAAGTGACCGTTATAAACCTGGATTCAAAGTCCTTCGAGCCGAATACGCCTTCTCCAATGGAGAGGATTACCGCAGCGGGAGAATTGGTCGAAGTTGGTTTCAACGTCGCCATTCGAATAGACCCGATTATCCCACGTTTCGGGGAAATTCTAGGCCAGTTGCCATCGGAAATAGAAACACTTATAGAGAATATCCGTGAAATCGGAGTAAAGCTTGTCGTAGCGAAATGCTTAAGGCTTGTGGGGGCAACGGCTAAAGCACACCCTGCCTTCTATTATGGACTACGGCCATACTACAAAATTCATGGCGTTTGGACTGGTAACTGCTACGAGCTTAGAAACGATGTTAAGCAGATACTTCATATGCCTGTCTACTTAGCATGCTTAAAGCATGGAATATGCTATTCAACGTGCCTAGATGATGTAGATCTCCCAGGTTCAACACCATGCGATCGAGGCAACCTACTTCTGTGTGGAAGAGAAAAAGTTAATAGCTTTAACTTTTGAAGAGTTAATCGGCCCGTTTCAATGGCTTCTCCAATACCGATCAAGTTGAGTATAGGGAAAAACAGTATTTCGGTAGAAGTTGACGGAAGGTCTTTTTCAGTAACCTTTCCAAAGAACTCTCTTGAAAAATATCCCGAGCCTGCTAAGAGAATTCTAGCGGAGAACCTGGCTTTCGCATCAACAATCCACCTGCCCTTCCTAATGGGTAAGAACACTGTCATGTATCAGATGCGTAAGCCTCTAGCGAAAGAGCTGATCGAAGAAGGGTTTCGACTATCCCTACCAGCAACCGCTTTTCTAAAATCTCAGAAGACATCGGAATTGATTGAAAAATTCTCGAAGTTTCAGTATTTCTTCGAAGAAGAGGAGCCTTCGAAACACACCTTACGCCAAGAGGACTTTGAGGATAAAGCTGTTCTACTTTTCTCGTTTGGAAAGGACAGCCTGCTCACCTATGCCATCTGTAGGGAGATTGGGGTTAAAACAGTACCCGTCTACGTTAGAGAGCCTCTTACAATCTGGGAGAACTACTTCAAGGAGGAGCTTTCCAAGAGGTTCTTCGAGGAGTTTGGAGAAGAGGTATTATTCATCGATAATGGGCTTGGAGCTCTTAGAGAGCCTGATAAAGGATTGGAGGAGAGGGGTTGGTATGGTTGGGAGCTACAGCTGACCCAGATAGGCCTCATGCTGATACCGATAGCATACGTTGAGAAGGCTAGGTACATATTCTTCGGTAATGAGAAGTCTTGCGATGAGGGCTTCTTCGACGAAGAAGGCTTCTGGTGCAACCCAGTTTACGAGCAGAGTAGCGAGTGGATTTTAAAGTTCAGAGAAATCGTTAAAACACTAGGCGTGGAAAACATCCTCATCGGTTCTCTAATCGAGCCTCTACATGAATTAGCCGTCATAAGGATTCTACACCACCGCTACCCTGAGGTCGCCAAATACCAGATGTCTTGTGGGGAGAATATGCCTGAGCCTAGAAAATCCCGCTGGTGTGGAAACTGCTCTAAATGCGCTCGAATATATGTCTTCCTCTTGGCTAACAACGTAGACCCGGAGAAGCTGGACATGCCCACTAATATGCTTGAATCAAAGTATAGAAGCCTCTTCTGCCTCTTCAACGGCGGCAAAGGCAACTACGGTTACGATTCGGCGAGACTTGGAAGAGATGAGCAGCTTCTAGCCTTTCTACTAGCCTACCGGAACGGTTACGAGGGAGATCTAATAGACCTATTCAAGAAAATGTATTTAGAGGAGGCGGAGCGTAGAGAAGAAGAGTTGAAGAAGAAGTTTTTCGGAGTACATTTGGCGAAAACAACACCTGAGGAATTAAAAGGCAGGGTCTTGGAAATATTTCAAGAAGAGCTTAAAGAAGTATGGTAGGGAGAAGCACATAGCTTATGACTATTAAAACCTTATCGTTATCAACACGGTTTTTAAAATATGCTCAATCTACTATTATGATTGATACAACATGGTTGAAAGAAGTAAAGACTGGCTGGATCAAGCTGAGGGCGATTTAGAACATGCTAAAAACGATTTAAGGTCAAGCTTTTATGATTGGGCTTGTTTTTCAGCTCAACAATCCGCTGAAGAAGCGGTTAAGGCTGTTCTACAAAAGCTTGGAGCTGAAGCTTGGAGTCATTCGGTCTTCGATCTGCTCTCCAGCTTAAGCGGTAGAATTGAAGTTAGCAGTGAACTATTGGATTATGCTTTAGAGCTCGATAAAGCATATATACCTACGCGTTATCCTAATGCACATCCATCTTCTTCCCCCAGGAGGAGATATACGCGAAGGGAGGCTGAACGTTTAATTGAATATGCAGAGAAAATATTCAAGTTCTGTGAGAGTGTTCTTTCCAAAATTTAGTAGGGAAGAAGTCGTTAGAGAGCTCAGTAGATGCGTTGGGGAAAACCGTAAACCTTTGGGGCTATATAAGGTTTTACTGTTCGGTTCTTACGCTAGGGGTAATTATACGGTCTCGAGCGACATAGATGTCTTCGTCGTATTCGACGATGAGAAAATCAGCGAAGATAAAGTATGCAAAACTTTGATGAAAGCTATTAAACTCCCTAGGGTTGAACTACACATAATGTCGAAAAAAGAGTTTGAAACATGTAAAAGCTCAAAGTGGGTAAAGACGATGGAGGAAGAGGGGATAAAAATCTTAGACGCTCCCTAACAATTTCTACTTTACGAATTCTAAATCTTGCATAAAGCACTATAGGGAAGCATTGTTTAGGGTTAAAGCTTTTAACAATAGAGGGGTTTAGAAATTATAGGTAGGATGAAATGAATGAGAAGGAGTACCTCTACCAGGAGAGGTTGAAGCGTTATTTAACCGCTATGCGTAATGAAAAGCCGGATCGTATTCCAATCCGTCCCTTCGTCGCAGAATTCACCGCGAAGTATGCTGGTTACACTTGTCAAGAAGTTACGCATGACTATAGGAAGGCGTTTGAAGCTGTGCTTCAGTGCGCTAGAGACTTCGATTGGGATGCTATGGTTCCCAACATGGTTTACGTGTGGACTGGTCTTACCCAGGCCCTCGGGTTGAAGTATTACGCTGTCCCCGGCGTCGACATCCCACCGGATACGCCGTTCCAGTACCTCGAGCCTTCCGAGCAGAAGGCGTTTATGAAGCCGGATGAGTATAATATGCTCATAGACGACCCGACCGCGTTCTTATACAATATTTGGCTTCCACGAGTCTCAACGGAATTGGCGGAAGATTCTCCCCTATACAGGGGTAGGCTTGCACTAGTGAAAGGGGCTATGGCTATGCTCGACTACTTCAACGCTTCAGCCCTACAGGTGGAGAGGATGAAGAGGGAGACGGGGACCGTGTCAGCTATAGCTGGGATTCTCAAAGCACCCCTAGACATAATCGCGGATAAGCTACGTGGATACATCGGTCTAGTTAAGGATTTACATAGGCAGCCTGGGAAAGTGCTTGAGGCCTGTGAAGCCCTCGCCCCTCATTTGACGAAGGTTGCACTTATGACTGCGGATCCAGAGAGGAAGGTGCCTATAGGCTTCTGGATGCATAGAAGCTACGTACCCTTCATAAGTATGAGCCATTTTAAAAACATCCACTGGCATACTCTGAAGCCTATTATCGAGGAGATCTGGCGTCAAGGGCATCAGGTGCTCTTCTACGCTGAAGGCGATTGGACTACGCACTTAGACAGTTTCGCCGAGCTACCTGAAGGTAGCATAGTGTTCCACGTAGATAGAAGCGACATTTACGAGGTACGTAAGAAGCTGAAGGATAGGTTCTGTGTAAGCGGGGGGATACCCAACTGGTTGCTTTCAATCGGGACACCTGAAGAGGTGCAACGCTACTGTAAGAAGGTGATAGACGTTCTAGCTTCAGATGGAGGGTATATCATGGATGCGTCAGCCATAATCCAGAACGACGCTAAGGTTGAAAATGTTAAAGCCATGACGGAGTTTACACGCAGCTACGGTTTATATCCTCTAGAGCAGGCTCAAGGCTTAAAGCAGCAGCTGCATTCAATGGAGGAAGTGGATGAAACAGGGCCTACACTAAGGTCTAAGGTTAAACCGGGTATATGTATCCCATGGGAGGAGAAACGTAAAGAACTACCGCGAATCCTAGGCGGTGAAAACCTTCTAAGGAGGATCTGGGAAGAAGTAGAATCCTTCGGATATCTATTCATCTGGCAGATCCTGCTCTCCTTCTAAAGGAACAGTTACAGCCTAATCAAACCCACACATTTTTAACAGTCATGGAGAAGATTGGACGTAAAACATAAATGCTATAAAGGTCTTTAATCTACTTTATAATTTACCGGAGGAAAGTGTTTTGAAAAAGATGTTGATCATTTTAGCGATATTAGTTCTATCTACGGCTTTAACGACACCTATTCTTGCTGCTCCAGAATCTGGGCTACCGCATAGGTATACGTGGGATGCAGACCTAGTAAACGCCGATGTGGTTCATAGCATGGGCTATACTGGTAAAGGCGTATATATCGCCGTGCTCGACACTGGTTTAGTTCCCAACTGGCGTGACTATTTCCCAGCCGATAGGATAGCTACGGAGCTTGCTAAGGGCTTCTATGAGCCTGTACATGTCGATCCGAAAACTGGTGAACTCGTCTACGCGGGTTTCGTCGTTGAAACCTCTTGGATAGGTTCAACGCTCTCATCGCATGGGACACATGTGGTTAGCACGATAATAGGCTACAAATATTACGCGCCAGCAGATGCAGCCGCTGGACTACCGCTTCCACCGCTGTTCATAGAAGGGATTGCTCCAGATGCAACGATCATACCTATAAAAGTGCTGGAGAC
>CAZMSC010000024.1:0-20547 GCA_964568845.1 uncultured Candidatus Bathyarchaeia archaeon
TACGTCTCTGTTCTTTCCTAATCTCTGGATAATAGATTGGATGTACCACAACCATGCCTCTGAACGCGTAAAATGGCTGTACAACGCGTAGAATCTCTTCATCTCCGGTTCTACTGATGTATTCTTCGTAGAATAGCTTGAAGAGCCTTCTAAAGCTGTCTTCCAGCGAGCCGTGTTGCCATACGCTTATAAACAGGTAGTTTATCGTTAAAGCGGTTACATCGTCTGCGGGTTCACCGTACATTTCCCTCGATAGATCTACTGCTACGATTGATCCATCTGGTTTAAACCTTATATTTCCAAATGGGTGGAAGTCTCCGTGAATTCTAGAGAGTCTATGGGTCTTTTTCTTTAAACGGCTCCTCCACTTAACGGCCTCAACTTCTATACGGCATATTTCCTCGTCTGATATGAAGTCTATATTGTCTTGGTATGTGTCTATAACTCCCATGAGCATTTCCCCGTGGCCTATAAGGTCCCTGATATGTCTAACATATAAGTTTCTATCGCTGGTCTTCTCCGAATGTAGAGTGGATAGATACTCTACGCATTTGATACACATGTCTTCATCTTTACGCGTCAGGCTCCCCCTCCTACTGAGCTCAAGCAAGTGCTCCACGTAAGGTCTACCATGCTCTTCCGTTAAAGGCTCTACCAACTGGATGAACTCTACGGCATCTCCTATAGATACCAATGAACCGTTTTTCAGAACTGCTACCACATCGATTGACGGTATGCACGTATTCTTCGGAGCGGCATTGTAAAGCATGTGTTGGAGAAGTAGAACTGAAGCTCTATCGCTCATATAATCGTGTCCCCAGCCCGTATCCCCCCTAACGATTCTCATAACGAGAGCCTTCAATTTAGAATCCTGCTTAAACTTCAAAAGGAAGCCCGCGTTGTGAAAACCTTCACCAAGCTTTACAATATCTAATACCTCAACCCTATGGCCAAACTTAGACTCCAAGTAGTTTCTCAGAGATTCCTCATCTACCGTCACCGTATACGAGCCTACTTTAAGGTTCACGTAGATCCCGAACATATATTGAAATTCTAGGATTTACTGTTTACGTTTTAAACCGTCAACGTATTCATGTAAAATATTCTAAAGGACTCTAAACCCTTATATTTATTTTAGCCTCTTCATATCTGGAAATGAGCCTCAAACGTTTTCTTAAACCACACAGAGGTATGCGGGATTACTTACCTAGAGA
The DNA here is from genome assembly GCA_964568845.1 of uncultured Candidatus Bathyarchaeia archaeon. GTDB lineage: Archaea > Thermoproteota > CALKCG01 > B24 > B24 > DTBU01. The sequence continues at coordinate 1,215 of CAZMSC010000024.1, forward strand.
CCTCTATGAACGTAGAATAGTCGAGGAGGCAATTCGAGAGCTCTTCAAGCTTTACGGCTATGAGGAGGTTGAAACACCTACCGTTGAATACTACGAGCTTTTAGCTGCGAAAGTTGGTGAAGAGACTAGAAGAACCATGTACGTTTTCAAAGACCTAGCTGGTAGGACTCTAGCTTTAAGACCTGAAGGTACTGTACCGATCGTCAGACTGGTTGCGTCAAAGCTTAAGACAGCTCCAAAACCAATCAGGCTGGGATACATCTGGGACTTCTACAGGTACGATGAGCCTCAGAGGGGACGTTTTAGACGTTTCTATCAAGGCGGGTTTGAGCTTCTCGGCTCACCTAAACTTGAAGCTGATATGGAAATACTATCGATTTCAATAGAGCTCATGAAGAAGCTCAAGCTTGGAAAATTTCAAGTAAAGCTTAGTGATGTGGGTGTACTTCGTGGTCTTATGAGTAGCTGGGGTGTTGATGAGAATTTGCAGAATAGAGTATTGAGCCTAGCAGATAAGAAAGACTATGAAGGAGCTATTAGAGAGCTTGAAGCTACAAATCTAGACGAAGCTTCCACCTCAAAAGTTGCTAAAATATTCAAACTCAAGGGTCTAAACTATAAAAGTATCATAGCTGAAGCTAAGAGTATAGTAGGCTCTTGCGAAGATTCTGTAAAATCTTTGGAAAATCTAGAGACAATCCTTGACAACATAAGGGAGATATACCCAGAGCCAGAGTACCTCCTAGACCTCGGATTCGCGAGAGGATTGGAATACTACACTGGCATGATATTTGAAGTCTTCGTAGAGAACCTCGACATAGCCCTTATAGGAGGAGGTAGGTATGATAAACTCGTCGAGCTTTACGGTGGTGAACCCACACCCGCCGTCGGTTGCGCCGCAGGCGTTGATAGACTGGTTCTAGCAATGGAGATCAATAACGTGATCCCACCTCCGCCACCCGTTAGGAGAGTATACCTCTACGTACTGGACGGTGTCGCCTTATCCTACGGACTTAAAATTTCAGCTGAACTTAGAGCCAACGGCATTCCGGTCGAAGTAGAGGTTATGAATAGAAGCCTTTCTAAAGGCCTTTCCACCGCGGGTAAGAAGAATTACCCGTATGCTTTGATACTCGGCTCGAAAGAGGCTGAAGCTGGTTTGGTGTCATTAAAGGACATGTCTACTGGCATCCAGGAAACCTTGACGTTTAAAGAAGCCTTGAATAGGATTAAGTCGAGCTTTAATGTAGCCTAATCCTCCGCTTCAATAATGATTAGCTCCGAAAACTTTGTAGTAGACGCTTCAAGTTCTCCGGAAAGTCCGCGTCTAATGTATAAATGGGTGAGCCTGACAACGGCTCCAGCCTCAAGCTTTTCACACTTCTCCGCAAGCCCCCTCCAGACACTAGTCCTTATAGAGCCCGTGTCATCTCCAAGCATAAAAGATGCCACTTTAACCTCTTCCTTAGCAGTGTTCACGCCTCTAGTCTCAGGAGTCGTTAGCACTATCCCTTCGAGGGTTACATATCTATCACCCTCCCTCAGATCCTTAACTTTACGTTTGAGGTCTAAAACTTTAAAGTCTGGAAAGTCGCCTCTCTTTTCTAAAATCCCATCCGAACCAACATGGACTTCCACCTCTCTCAAACCCATACGGGTATACGCGTTCTTAACTATGAAAACGTCTCCTTCCCTTACTTCTTCAGCGTAATACGATGCTTTACCCCAAAAATTCACCAAAACTAGACCAGTATCATCTCCAGCAAGTAGGGAGGTAACCCTCCCCTCAACTCCAACGGGCGTTTTAAATACTCTCGTAAACGGTTTAGAGTAAACCCTTAGTAGTAAGCTAAGCCCTTTAACATTTGGTTTTAGATCTGCAGCCTTAGAAACCAACCCCTCTAAGCCAATCTTAAACGGTAGGATGCTAATCATGTTTGGGTTATTTATGTGTATTTCTAAACCACCCGTAGCTCTAAGCCTGACTTTGCCTCCTAAAATCCTCAGTTTACTTCCATCCTCAACTTCAGCGACCTTATCTGCAACCTCATTCCATAAAACTAGTGTTAGAACACCGCTATCATCCTTAACATTAACTCTAAGCACCTTACCCTCACGTTCATTAACCTTAAAAGTTTTCAGCTCACTCTTAGAGATTATGGAGACTTCAAGGATAAAGATCCTATCATCCACCGTTAAGCTAGATATCTTCTTAACAGGTGTTCCAACGTTAAAACCCTGCTCGAGTTTAATCGCCCCTCTAGATCCAACGTGTAGTTCAACACCTTCAACTCCGCTCCTAGTATATCCGTGGAGGATTTTAACCCTCCAACCTACTGAAGGATTCGTAGATAGAAACTCGTCAACTCTATCATCCCAGAGAACACAGCTCATCTGTTTCGATCCATCATCCAATATGAGCCTTAAAACCTTCCCCTCACCCTGTCTACGTTTAAACTTTCTTACCTCTCCCACGTATACTATAGACGCCTCTAGGGATACGTCTTTAAGCCCAGATACTAGATCTTCAAGTCTAACACCCCTGCCACTACTGTAGTCAACTACAACTCCTAAATCCTGAGCAACTAAGTAAGCCGCCCCCTCATCTGTCAATAGGCCATGGTAGCCCCTCTTCTTCTCCTCTATCATAACTTTAACCTTCTCGGCAGTTAAGCTTGGCTTAGAAGCTAGTATGCGATTTATTATATTCTCTATCCCACCCAAGATTTCAAATCAAGTTTTAGAAACCGTACCTATTAATCTTTTATAACTGAATTTATATGACAGCCGTGTTAAATAACCTCCACTATAACACATGCTGGGTAATCAAAGGTCTTCAGACCCAATCTTCCCATCTAAGCCATTCTTATCAAATCTCTATCTCAAAAATAATCCGACCGGCATCAATTCTTCCCCACAACCACTACGTGAATACAGTTGTATGAGCTAACTATAAATTCATTGAAAAACACGCGTGGCCAGTCTAACATCCAGCTAATCAATTTCAATAAGGCTTAGATGTCGTCGGGACCTCAAGAATTAAGTTACAAAGCAGTAGCTGTTAATAGTTTCGCTCAGGGAAATTTTATAAATGCCATTCGCCTCATCTTGTTGCAAAGGAGCATACTATGGGGTTTGATGCTGTAAAATATTACAGACACCTCTTTAAAATTCCAAGTCTTAGTGTGATCTTAGCTGAACATGCTATTTTAGGCTTAGCATCGGGCTTGTATATGGGTGGTTTAAACTTCGAATGTATTTTAAAGGGGTTTCTAACGTTTACAGTAACTTCGCTATTGTCGGACTTAATTACACGTTTCCTATGTAGATCTGAGCAACTTCTAACCTTTAGAAGAATGTCCGGTTTAACTCTCTTCTCAAATTTAGCGGTGGTCGTTTCGAGCCTACTTTTTACTCCGTTGAAATACCTGGGGTTTTCCATGGATAGAATTCTGCTGATAGGCTTCCCATTATCGGTAGCTTTAAGGTTTATGGTTTTTAAAACTTTAGCTTTTGAAAAGTCCTACGGCCTTCTTTCCATGGTTCAACCTTTGACATGCCTGTTGACGTTGATTTACGTCTACAATTTAACCGTACGCCCAGCTCTTCCAATAGCATTGTTGCTAGCGCTCTTAACGACCCACGTATATTTAAGCTTAGTCAATAAAGAAGCTAAGTCTATAACCGATTTCAACGGTCTAACCCTTTTCAGGGCTTTCTTGGCTGATTGGATGGAAAATTTAGATGAACCAATTGAAAACGTCTTAGAAGAACTGGGAGTTGAAAGCGAACATTCAGTAGACATTCTCATCTTTAAAACCTCAAACAGCAAGACAGCCGTTGTAGTCCCATATATCCATCCAGGTCCGTTTAAAAACGTCGGTAGTAGCTCCCTACCGTGGAGTATTCAGTCTTTTACTGAAAAGCTGTTTAAATGCGAGGCTGTAGCCGTCCCTCACGGTGTATCAACACATGCTTACAATCTTACATCGAAAAAGTATATCCCCAAAGTCTTGGAGGCGTTAAGCTCTATAAAGCCTGAGTTTAACATGTCAAAGTCATCTAAACCAGTTAGAGTTTATAGTGGTCCTGCTCAAGCGATCTGCCAATCGTTTAATGGAGTAGCCTTACTAGCGTTAACATTGGCTCCAAACCCTATGGAGGATATTCCGCCGAAGATAAAAACCATACTTGAAGACTACGGTAGGTCTTTAGGCTTTAAATCAGTTATAGTAGTGGACGCCCACAACAGCTTCTCATGGAATGCACATCCTATGGATGATGGAGTTGCAGAGGCTTTAATCGAAGCTGGTAAAATGGCTCTACACATGGCTTCTAAGGCTGAGCTTAATAGGTTTAAATTAGGCTTTTCTAGAAGATGCATATACGGATACGGTGTTAAAGACGGCATTGGGCCCGGCGGAGTAGTCCTACACCTATTCATGGTAGAGGGCTCTCTCTACGCATACGTGACCATTGATGGTAACAATATGGTTTCAGGGCTTAGGGAGAAAATAGTTCAGAAATTGAAGGAGATGGGTGTTTCAGATGTCGAGGTCTTTACGACGGACACCCACATGGTTAATGCGACGGTTCTCAATAGGGGGTATAATCCAGTCGGCGAAGCTGTAGATGGAAAATCCATTATACAGTCTGTCTTAGAAGCGTTTAAAGAGGCCCATAGCAGGCTTGAATGGGCCTCCGCATATTATGGAGAGGCAACAGTAAGCGGTTTAAAAGTTCTTGGAGATGGATTATCTAAACTTCTTGAATCGCTGGAATCATCCGTTAAAAAAGCAAAACGCCTCGCCTTTAACCTTATGACGCCCCTCCTTATAGCATCCATGCTTATGATAGTTCTGTAAACAGACATCACAACGCTGTAAGATATATGGCTCTTACTCCTCATATTGCTCTAAAACCTATGTGTGCGATTATAACAGACACTATTAAAGCTGTAGCAATTATAACTACTATCTCAGGTCTGAGTTTTAATCCTTCCCCTTCTTCATCAAAGAACCTCAATAATCCTGCGGTCGTAGCTGGCATAGGTGATTCTTTCCTACGTTTCTTGCTCATACAATTCTTTTATTCACTGAGAAGTTTGTAATAAGCTTTTCCATAAAATTGAGTTACAACGTAAACTTTAACTGAAGGAAAAATATATAAGGCTGTTAATTTTTAATCTTAAGGTCTCAGATGCTTAAGATTAGTAAACCCTACACGTTCATAACGACACTTGAGGGTTTACAGAAACTATTAGATTTTTTCGTAAAACGTGGCTTCACCGTTTACGGACCTGTTATAAAGGGTAAAAGCTGGGTTTTCTCAGAAATCCACTCGATCTCAGAGGTCGACTTAAACTATATCCGTTCAATCCTACCGCCTAAAAAGCTCCTCCTCCCACCTAAAAGCTCAATCTTCAGCTTTAAGCTCGACGATAGTTTTGAAGTGTTTGAATCCTGCGATTTCAAGAATGTCGTCCTCTTCGGAGTGCATCCTTGCGACTTAAAGGCTATTGAAAAATTGGATGCCTTCTCAAGCTTTTATATGGAAGACGTGTGCTATAAGGCTAGAAGACAAGGTTTATTCATAGTAGGCTTAACCTGTAACGTTGTCGATGAGCATTGTTTCTGCAGTTCACTAGGCATAGGTCCTGAAGCATCAACGGGGTTCGACATATTGATAACTCAAATCGGTGAGAGTTTCCTAGTTGAAAGCGGTAGCTTAAAAGGTTTAAACATTCTAAGAGAACTGAACTTCCCAGAGGCAAAATCTGAGCATTTAGAAGCTAAAATGAGGCATATCGAAGATCTTAAAAGCCGCTTCACTAAGAAAGCTGACTTTAAAGAGCTAGATAAGATTGCAAAGAGTAAGCTGGATCATAAAGTTTGGCTTGAGACGGCTGAAAAATGTCTATCCTGTGGGAACTGTAGCATGGTTTGCCCAGTATGTTACTGTTTCGATGTATATGATTCACTCGATCTAACGCTTAAGGAGGGGGCTAGAGTCATGGAGTTAGACTCATGCCAGCTCTTAGAGTATGCGGAGGTGGCTCTCGGAGGCAACTTCAGGAGAGACAGATATCAGAGGCTACGTCACTGGATGCTCTGTAAATTTGGAGCAGCCGGAGGTTCAACTTACACCAGCTGTGTTGGATGTGGCAGATGTCTAGTTTACTGTCCAACTAGTATAGATTTAACAGAGGTCGCTAGGGTATTGAAAGGGGGCTGATTTACGTTGAATCCGTACATACCTAGGAAGGCGATTATAAGGTCTATTCGAGATGAAACGCCGGATATAAAAACGTTTAGGATTGAATTTAAAGATGGAAGCTTCAGCTTTAAACCCGGACAATTCGTCATGGTCTCCGTTCTAGGGGTTGGAGAGTCGGCCATAAGCATATCCTCCCATCCTGAAGATGCAGATAAATTCATAGAATTGTCCGTTAGAAAAGTGGGAAATGTTACTGGAAGCCTCTTCAAGCTTAAACCCGGCTCCACTATTGGAATTAGAGGACCATTTGGCAACGGATGGCCTGTAGATAAAGCCTTGGGTAGAGACCTCTTAATCGTAGGCGGTGGGTGCGGTCAAGGTGATTTAAGACCAATAATTTTGGATGTTTTAAGGCATAGAGATCGTTATGGTAGGGTTGAGGTTCTCTATGGAGCTAGGACGCCTCAAGATTTGATGTTTAGGTACGAGCATGAGCTGTGGGCTAGTGTGCCGGAAGGCTGTCTCATGCTAACTGTTGACGGTGTCCCACCGGGCGTAGAATGGAGGCATAACGTTGGAGTGGTAACTAAGCTTTTTGAGAAAACCGCCATCAAGCCTGAAAACGGCCTGGTTTTCATATGTGGACCTGAGATTATGATGCACTTTGCCGTTAAGGGCTTGACGTCCATGGGCTTTAAAGGCGACCAGATATACCTCTCCATGGAGAGGAGGATGAAGTGCGGTGTAGGGAAGTGTGGACATTGTCAAATAGGTGGTAAGTATGTCTGTAAAGATGGCCCAGTTTTCACGTATGATGACTTGGCATTTGAACCGGATAGGGTAGTTTAGGAGGTGGAGGCTTGAAGCTTAAAATCGGTGTTTTTAAATTCACAAGCTGCTCAGGCTGTCAGATAGAGCTTCTAAGGCTTAATGAAAGACTTCCTGAACTACTCAACCTCGTAAGCGTTCAAAATTGGGCTATGGCTAGCTCTAACTTGCAACCAGGTCCATATGACATAGCCCTCGTAGAAGGCGGAATATCTACACCTGAAGCTATAGAAGAAGTTAAAATGATAAGGAAGAATTCTAAAACCCTCGTAGCATTCGGTGACTGTGCTGTTACTGGTTGCATTCCATCTATAAGAAACTGGATGAAGCAGCGTGAAGCCGAGAGTTTGGTTTACCCGAACCCTGAACATATAACGTCTACAAGGGTTTACGCTGTGGACGAGTATGTTAAGGTGGACGTATACCTTAAGGGCTGTCCACCTAGTTTTGACAACATGCTTGAAGTGTTTAAGGCGGCGATTTTAAACGTTAGACCTAGGTTGAGACAGCACCCGGTCTGCATCGAGTGTAAATTTTACGAGAACGAGTGTCTTTTAACAACTTATAAGCAACCATGTATGGGTCCTGTCACGGCGGCTGGTTGCGGGGCCATTTGTCCACTTGTAGGGAGAGCCTGCGAAGGTTGCTATGGGCCCATGAGCAACCCCAACGTTAAATCTATGGTTGAGAAGCTTAGGGAAATCGGGTTAAGCGATGATGACATTGTGAGGAAGTTCAGGAAGTATGCTGGTATGTCTGAGCATTATAGGGAGGTGGCTAAGCTTTGAAAAATATTAAAATCGACTACTTGACTAGAGTTGAGGGGAAGGGTGGACTAGACTTAACAATTGAAGGTGGCGAAGTTAAAGACTTAAAGTTAAGGATATATGAAGAACCTAGGTTTTTCGAAGCGCTTCTCGTAGGTAGAAGGTTTGATGAGGCTGTTGAGTTAACCTCTAGGATATGCGGTATATGTTATGTGACGCATCAGATAACGTCCGTCAGGGCCATTGAGAAGGTGCTCGGCGTAGATGTCAATGAACGTATACGGCTTTTGAGAAGGCTTATTGCCATCGGGGGGATCATAAGCAGCCATGCATTGCACGTATACCTACTAGCTCTCCCAGACTTCTTAAAACTACCAGATGCCTTCTCGATAAACCCGGAGTTTTTACTGAAAGCCCTAAGGCTTAAGGGGGTTGGAGATAGAATCGTGGAGATAATCGGCGGGAGGGCTGTACACCCGGTGACTATTGTGGTTGGAGGATTTACCTATACCCCTCCAAAGGGGAAGCTTAAACCGCTAAAGGACGAGCTTAAAGAGGTTAAGAAGACAGCCGCTGAAACAGTCCAGCTTATCTCAGCCGTTGACCTTCCAACCCTTAAAGTCGACTCTGAGAAGATCGCTCTATCCAATTCTGAAGAATACGCAATAAACGAGGGTAGGGTTAGGTCAAACAGGGGATTGGATATAACCGAAGATGAGTTTAGAAAATTTGTAAAAGAAGAGCAAGTGCCACACTCCACGGCTAAACACTCTAAAGTTGTGGGTAGAAGCTCCTACATGGTTGGCCCCCTCTCTAGACTGTGCTTAAACTTCCACCAGTTAAGCGACGACGCTAAAGGTCTTGCCGAAACAGTAGGCTTTAAACAGTCATCAGGTAACCCGTTTGAAGCCAACATAGCGAGGCTTCTTGAAATAGTGAGTTTAGCTGATGAAGCCATCGAGCTGATAGATTTATATGAAGAGGGTGAGGTCAAGGTACCGTTTAAGGTCAGGGGTGGAGAAGCCGCTGCAATAACAGAAGCCCCAAGGGGGATGAACTACCACTGGTATAGGCTGGACAACAACGGAATCATTAGAGCTGCTGATATTTCACCCCCGACATGTCAAAACGCTAGGAGAATAGAGGACGATTTAAGAGCATACGTTCCGACGATAGCCGATACGTCTGAGGAAGAGATAGCTCATAGATGCTCGATGCTCATCAGAGCCTACGACCCATGTATAAGTTGCTCAGTCCACAGTTTAACCGTGAAGGTTAGAAAAACATAGGCTCAAAGACGTAAAGCCTTAAAAGAATACCCACTTTCTAATTACTCAAGTTTTCACTGTGATAAATGTATTTCTTGAACTCATGTAAGCTGTATAAGGATCATTCTTAACGCTATTAAGATGAATACTGCTGCCAGTATCTTCCTCAAAGCCTCCTCATTCAGTTTCTTCGAAAGTCTAGGTCCGAGTTGGGAGCCGCATAAGCCACCAATGACAATAGGTATGGCATGATTTAGCGTTACTATGTTGCCGGCTTGGAAGTGTAGAATCACAGCGGCAGTATTTGTTAACGCCATTCCAAAGACTGATGTAGCTGCTGCTACTTTAACTGGCATACCCATTCCAAGGATCATTATTGTTTCATCTACAGTCCCTCCGCCAGCTCCAAGCATTCCAGCTACAACACCACTGGTGAGGCTTGCGAATAAGGCTAAACAGACCATTTTAGCGGTTAATCTATCCATACTGGTTTTTGTTGCCATTGGAGCCTCTTCTAGGTTTCTGGTTTTTCTAAATAGCTGGATGGAAATTACTAGAAGGAAAACGCCAAACAGGAAGGCTAACGTCCTCGAACTTACAATATTCGCCAGATAAACCCCAATCATGGCGCCGGGTACGTCAAGTAAATCTAACAATACGCCTACCTTATAATTGATCTTCCCTTGCTTAGCATAGGCTAAAGTTGCAGAAACGGTTGTAAAGCTCATTGCTAATAAGCTTGTAGAAACCGCCTTCTGAGTTTCAATACCGAAACCGAGGACAAGTAGAGGCACGAAAAATACCCCACCGCCTAAACCGACGATTGATGCTACCGTTGAAATGGTGAAGCTTAAAAGAAGTAGAATCAATTCTAGCATGTTATCTCCCTATTGTAAATCACCTTTTACTGTTTAAGGTCTTTCAAATTTATAATATACGGCAGATATTCTCTGCTTATTTTTTCCATAAGCTTTTCATCTGCCGTATACATATAAGTGTTTTTCATAATAGCTAGAGATATATAGGAAGAGTCGTATATTGTTATGCTGTTTTTAAACGCGACTTCTACCGTTTTCTTAGCATACCCACCTTTAAGGGGGTAAAGTTCAAATGAGAATGCATCTAATGCCTCCGCTATCTCTTTAATTTCTTCCTCTGAAAATAGCCTCTTATAGTATAAAGCATTTAAAACTTCGAAATTTATGTTCTCTGGAGCTATAAGTTTTAATTCTCCACTAATATACTTATCTCTGATTTCTAAAGCTTTATCTGAACCCTCCTCATATACGAACCACTTTACCACTATGCTGGCGTCAACAACTACGACTAACATATCGCTCATCTCTAAACATCCGTATAATCTCCTCAGCTTTCGGCTCTCCTCCACTCTTTTTCCTTAATTTTTCATTTAATAGGACAGCCTTCGCCAAGTTCCTCCTCCTCTCCTCCTCTATCTTAGTTCTTATAGCATTTCTGATAAATTCGCTCCAATTGATCCTAATCTGCCTCATCAACTTCTTTGTCTCCTCATCCACTCTTACAGTGATTGTTGTCATACAAGTGTTACAATATATACATTCCTATGAACTTTTCTAAGGTGCTATCCTTGCAACGTAATAAAGTATCGATGTGCACAGTCAAAACACACGCCTTCCACTCCAAGACCTTAAATCATCTATTGCGGTGCTTCTTTAACTCAGAAACCTTACACATACGTCCATATGTAATCTTCTTCAAGAAGATTGCAAAAAGGGATTCTACGAAAAGGGTTATATTTTAGCTGGTAGTGTTCTTTTACCCGATTTACGTGGATTCTAAAGGCAGAGTCTTAGCTGCTTTAAGAGGAGAGCCGGTGGATAAGATACCCTTCACGATCTACGATATCCTCATACCTAAAGGTGAGCTTTGGGAGGGTCTCAGAAAGATGGGTTTAACCCCTATAACCAGCATCTCAGTATTCTATGAAAAATTGTTGAAGGTGAAGATTAAACGGGTTATTGAGGGAGACTATGTGTACACGTTTTACGAGACACCAGTTGGAACAGTCTACGCGAGGCATAGGATTAACCTTAAGCCTGGATCCGGGGACTCTTGGATTGTTGAGCACCCGATTAAGAAGCCCGATGACTATAAGGTGGTAAACTATATTTTTAGAAACACGGATATTACACCGCTTCGAGAAGAAGACGTTCTTAGACAGGTTGAACGGTTTAAAGATGACCGTGTTTTTTGGGCTTGGGTGGATAGAACACCGATGCAGAAGATGCTTATAGAGCTTGTAGGGTATAGGAGGCTTGCAATAGACCTGTATAGAAACCGGGAGCCTTTAGATGAGCTTTACGATACTCTCGCCAGTAGGACTGAAGTGATTTGTGAAATCGCTTCAGAATCTCCCATAGAACTCGTATGGTGTGGAGATAACGTGAACGGTATAGTTTTGGGGTCTAGAGTTTTCGAGAAGTATCATCTACCAATCTATAGACATATGTCTAAATTGTTTGAAAAGAACGGTAAAACTCTCATAGTCCATATGGATGGGAAACTGAACTGTCTAAAACACCTCATAACTAGCTCCGGTATCAAAGTTGTGGAAGCCTTTACACCGCCACCCATGGGCGACCTCCCCCTCAGAGAAGCTAGAAGCATATGGGGTGAAAACATTAAAATATGGATAAACTTCCCCGAATCAATCCTCCTCAACGAGGAAAGCTACATTAAACAGTATACGTTAAACCTATTAGAGGAGATATCCTTCGAAAAAGGTTTTCTAATAGGTATAACTGAAGATATAGCACCCGGCTATGAAAGCAGACTTAAAATAGTAGCTGGAATCTTAAACTTAGAGAAAATGTAGATTATGTTAAGATTACCCTTGCATATTCTACTTAATTTTTTGAAGGTTTTTAATTACTTCCAGTGCTCTATTTATATACTCCTCCGCTCTCACTTCCATGTTTCTGCTATTATAACTTTAATAGGTCTACAGCTCTATGGCATCTCCAATATCCCTCTTCTTATATAGTCCACTGCTTTCCATAAGCATTGTAAAACTCCTTAACCGCGTAATCTATGGATGTCATTCCAACCATATACCTGTATAGTTCATCCCAACATTACTCAAGTAGGAAGAAAGCTATGATGGTTGGAGCATCAACCACCATCATGACTCTTCTCATACTAGTAGAGAAATCTTTAGGTACGCTCCATGAACTTACCTCCAACATATCCATAATCTTTTTAAAGCCCTCTTCAGCTTCCTCACAGGAGGACGCATCTCTCGGTGTTAGAGAAAGTTTAAATTACAAATATAACATTTTCATACTTAGTGGTTAAACTTGGAGATAAAGAGGAAAATTGGCCAGAAGGGGCAGATCGTTATCCCAAAGATCATTAGGGAGTTCTTGACAGTTGGTCCGGGAGATGAAGTCATCATAGAGGTTAGGGGGAAAGAGATTTTAATTAGATCTAAGATGGATCCGGTAAAGTTTGTTGAAGACTTCTGCTCAACAGGAGGGAGAAAGTTGAACGAGAAAATTAACTTGGAAAAGTTGCTCGAAGAGGAGGTTGAAGAAAGGTTTGCTTTACATTGATTCGAACGTTTTCATATATCCGATCATTTACAACGAAACTGCTATATTAGAGTCGAAGAATTGTAAAAATTTTCTCTTAAAGATTGCGTCTGGGGAAATAGAAGCCTATACATCGCTCATCACGTGGGATGAGGTTACATGGATTGTTGGAAGAATCTTAGGGGTCGAGGCTTCATTAGATCAAGGTAGAAAGTTTCTCAGGTTTCCAAACTTAAAGTTTCTCGGAGTCCGAAGGACGACTATTTTAAAAGCACAGGAAATAATGGAGAAGTATAGGCTTAAGCCGAGGGATGCTATACATGCAGCTACAGCCATCGAAAGCAAGATAACTACTATAGTAAGCTATGATAGAGACTTCGACAGTATCGGTGAGCTGAGAAGAATTGAGCCATGAATTTCACAATAGCGAATAATTGGGGTTTCCTCCTATGCGCTGAAGATTACGCCCCCCCTCCAAGATATATCTTAAAATTACATTTATTAGAAACATTCATCTGAAGACTGGACTTAAATAAACTAAATTTTTCCTCAAACCACCCACGTCCATGTGTGTTTTCCATCATCATATTCGCTATGCTTTTAATAGTTTATACTATGAAAAATACAATGTGGTATCACGTGGTTTTCAGAATTAGACGCGCATCTGAGGCAGACGAAGAGACCATAGCCGAGTGCTCATCAGTCATATGGGAGAGCCTCAGAGGCCTCCTACCAGAAGACTGGATCAAGCGTGAAGTCTCTGGGAGCCGAGAGCTTGCTAGGCGTATCGTAGGAGCATTGAGGGATCCCAGTATGATAGCTTTGATCGCAGAGGTAAGCGGTGAGGTCGTGGGCATAGCATATGGGAGGTACAGTGCAGGTAGCGCCCACCTGGGCTTCATCTGAGTTAAGCCCAATTACAGGCACATGGGAATAGGCACAGCGCTCCTCAGATACTTCTTAGAGGAGTCGAAGAGTAAAGGCGCGAAGAGAGTCCGGCTGAACACCCACCCCAACCTCAAGGACGCCATAAGGCTGTACGAAAAAGAGGGCTTCGTACAAGAAGGATACTTGATCATCTACGGCAAGTCTGTTTAGGCTGAATGAGGCTGGCCTTTTAGACGGTTGCTTCAATTCAGCAACCAAGTCCTGAGTTGGTCTATGTGATCTGCGGGTCTATCTAGAAAACTCTATAAATGGATAATGCCGCTCTCCGTAGACGATCCGTAGATCATCTAAGGGCGAGCGATTTACACAACGACGCTTTATAAATCGGTCTTGAGGAGCTTCTTCTCCAAATTCGACGTAGAGGGCTTTCGCACAGAAGATGTTAATGAGTTTTTGGAACGGAAGGAGTGTTAGAGCAACCACGCAAAGAACTACTTCTTGACCGTGCTCAAACAGTTCATGGGTTGGCTGAAGGCATTACCGAAGGGGGTGAGCACGTATTCAGTCACTACAAAAACATAGAAAGCTTAACACGATGCTTCAAATTGTCGAGGAAAGGGGCGGCGCACAAGCTCGGCAACTCTAGGATGCTGAGGATTTCCTTCTGCACTTTGAGGCGCTGGAAGGCGGCGATGGAGTATCATAAAACAAAAGACATACCCTACGCAATGAGGCTATTAGGACATAAAAACATAAGGAACACGTTGATCTACACCCAGCTTGTAAAGCCGAATGAGGAGGAGAACGAATACATATCTAAAGTTGCAAGAACAGTCGATGATGCGAAGACTCTGATCGAAGCGGATTTTGAATACGCCTGCGAAATAGAGGGCGTCAAACTCTTTAGGGAGAAGAAGCGATTTCTCAGGGGTTTATCCCAAAAATCCATCATAGCGCCGGGGGAGGGATTTGAACCCCCGTTCCCCGTATGGGGAACCGGATTTCACGTAGTTTTCGAGCCCTTTTTTACGATTACTAGTCATCTCGAGTCCGGCGCCTTTCCTGGCTAGGCTACCCCGGCACTTCCACACTTCTAAGTAGAATTTTACATGTACTTTCTAAAAAACATTGACGTAATTTTTCTGATGAAGTAGCTTACCAACTTTTATGGTCCCCAGTAGTTTCTACTTTCTGTTTCGTCTCCACACCTCCCTATTACCTCAACGTGGTAGTTGCAGTTACTGTAGTGCGTATCACAGTTATAGGTTATCGTGTATCCTAGGTTGGATAGATCGTTTTTAAAGGTCGTCTCCTTAGCTAGAGCGGTTTGGGATTTTGGAGAGCTTGATCCAAGTATCTGAAACTCTACGATTTCAACAGGTGCTTTTATCCACTTGTACCAGATCGTTAGGAAGCCGTATTCATCTGAATCCTTCCTGTAGTCTTTTCCGCCTACTCTGTATATGATCCGCCATTTTTCAGGACTCCATATGGATTTCCTCTCTATGACCTCCTCCTTAACATATCTACATATAAGTATCCTGTTCTGCCAAGAAACTCTGAGCGACAATTCAGGGCTTATAAGCCATAAATCCCAAGGTTTGATGCTGTTAATCGTCTCCTGTTCCAACCTGTCCTGTGCTTCAAAGGCATCCAGCACCAGCCTCTTATCTTCAGATTTTAGAGATTCTAAGAATTCTTCATAAAGCATTATAGCGTCTTCTCTATTTTTAATTAAATTTATCTTCTTTTGGAAGCTCTTAAATTCTGCTATATTGTAGGCTTTACACCATATTTCAGAAAGTCTTCTATCATAGTACTCTAAGTCGAGGATTTTACGTATATCCATCTTCGTTATTATAAGTCTGCCAAAGTATGGAGAAACTATAGATCTACGTGCATCATTAAGGGAAAATTGGAGGAAAAACTCACCCATTTATCTCGCTTAAATTTAAACCTATCTTTGTATTAAATTTGAACTAGAATTCTAATTTATGAAAGCTTTCTAATTTTAAGATCCAAATTCGATGTTCAGTTTTCAGCGTCCAACGTTTAAAGCGTATCTGCCCGCTTCCTTCAGATTGAGCTTCTCAGCAAGTATGGAAGACTCCGGGTTGAACAGTACGATTAATCCGTTCCAGTTCTCCGTGAGGCTTCTGGTTTTACAGACTGGACATACATCTAGCCTCTTACTAGGTATTGTGAATACTCTTCCACAGTTTCTGCAAGCCATTTCACTCACTTTTCACCACCTTTCTGAAGTTTAGAAACGTCTTCTTTTATCCATTCAATTTTACCTAAGAATGGCTGTTTAGCTGTGACGCCTATCTTCCCCATGCCCCCCTCCTTCGGAAGACTTACGGCCACTACTCTAACTCTAACAACATCCCCTTTTCTAAGAGACCTACCCGTTTGTTTACCTACTAGGCTCTCTCCCCGCTTATCATACGTTATGTAGTCGTCCATTAACTGAGACTTATGAAGTAGCGCATCTAGAGGACCTATTCTAATAAAAGCACCGAAGTCTTGAACATCCACAACATCACCCTCAACGATCTCCTGTAGGCTAGGTGAGAAAGTTAGAAGTGTAAACGTAGCCCTATGGTAGGTTGCGCCATCACCTGAGACTACCCTCCCCACCGGGTCAATGTTTACATTTAGAATATCTATGACATAGCCCAGTTCTTCGCTTACTAGAGCAACGTATTTAGATCTAAGCTCCTCCTCAGCCACCTCTTTAAGAGGCTTACCGAACTTCTCGGGGGGTATACGTACGACGTCTTCAACATCGATTAACTTAAACATGGGGAAACACCATTTATATGATTACATGATAAAAAGTGTGATATAAAGGTTGATTGAGTAGCAGACGGAAGTATTTTATGAAAGTGAAAATTAGGATAAAGCATATATACAGGTTCCATTAAAACTTAACTTCTGATGTCGAAAGAAGAGGTTCGTGTAGAAAAATTAAACTGGCCTCTATTGATAGTGCTAGCGATAATTGTAAACGTTATCGCAAACCTAGCTCAAGGTGTTCTGGGAATTCAGGGCGGGTACTTCGGATGCATATACAGCATGGGCATAGCCTCAATACCATTCACGATGCCTACGCTGGCATTAATCCTACCCATGCTCGCATATTTAACTAAATTCGCTGGAAAGAAATTGCCTCCGACGACGTTGGCTGCCCTATATGTCATGGGCCTCGTCTCATCGCTGTCTATAGGAAACTTCAACGATGCATACTACAGCTGGCCCGTAGGCTCTGTGAGCAGAGTATGGAGGGCTATTCCAGAGGTCAGAGATGTTATGAAAACACTATGGTGGGTTCCACCAGAGGCTGCTGTTGTGCCCACATGGGGTAGGGGAGGCCCTGTAGACTGGGCTGCATGGTTTCCGGCGATGCTATACGTCTTCCTATTCCACTTCATAATACTCATATATTCCTCGGCTGAAATGGCTATACTAAGGCGTAGATGGATAGAGATAGAGAAGGTTCCATTCCCATTCGCCATAGCTATATGGGAGAGCGTTAGAAACATACATGGGTTTGAAGAGGTCAAGCGTAGAAAATTACCATTCATAGTAGGCCTCCTAATAGGCTTGGTAATATACATTCAGATAATGTTTACAACGCTCCTGCCATGGTGGCCTGATGTGATAGGCTGGCGTGCGCTCGGTCCAAGTCCTAACGGTTGCGTAGTCATCGCGTCGTGGGCTAATCCAACACTATGGGCGATAGGTTCTCAGCTAGTGGCATTTATGAGGGTTAATGTACAGCCGATAAACTGGGCAATTGCGTATCTGGTGCCTTTAGACGTCCTATTTACGGCTTGGTTCCTATGGGTTGTCTTCATGATACTTGCCCAAGCAGCTTATGTCATGGGCTACTACACTGGTGCCTTAGACTACTCGGGCTGCTGTAGGGTGCTGATAGGCCCATATACGATCTCGCCGAACTGGGGTCCTCCGATCTACTGGTCATACATGTGCGTCACGGGAGGTATGGTCGCATTCATAGTCATGATGCTATGGTATGCCAGAGACTACCTTAGAGAGGTTTTAAACGCAGCTCTTGGAAAACCATCACCTACAATTCGCGAAGTAGAGGCCAAGGAGCCCGTAAACTACAGAACAGCGTTCCTCATACTCGTAGTTGGGTTGATACTTTGGATAGCCTTCCTAGCGTCGCTTCAAATAGACGCAATACTGATAACTCTACTCTTCATATTCGGAGGATTCGTATTCCCATTAGCTGAGGCCTATGCTAGGGGTTTGACTGGAGCCGCCTATGCACAGGAGCGTAGCAAATGGGCCAGCTGGGCGGCTCACTTGATATGGTCTAGACACCCGGGCACATATACCGCTGGGTGGTGTAACGCATTCATAATATACCACCGTGGCATAAACACGGCTTCAGCCGGTTTAAACACGTGGTCTGAAGTCACCATGCACAGCTTCAGAGTAGCAGATCTATCGGGCGTTCACCCGAAGTCGATCTACAAGATGGTGTTCGTATTCTTCGTGATAGCATATGCAATAACACTGCCATTCAGAGTATGGTGGCCCCACTACCTTGGAGCCAGATTCCCGAACTGCCTTTCAGGCTGGGACTGCGCCTATCTCGGCGAAGGTTCGTACAACACTATGCCCCCCGCTAACGAGCTTTGGATCCCTGTGATAACGGGCTTCATAGTAACCGTACTGCTATACTTCCTCAGGATGCGTTTCGTCTGGTGGCCTCTACACCCGATGGGCTTCCTAATAAGCGGAGCTGCGCGTGAAGTTTGGACTGGTGCTTGGACAAGCTTCCTAGGTGCTTGGGTGCTTAAATTCATAACCCTGAGGATCGGCGGTAGCAAGGCTTATGAGGAATACGGTATTCCCACAGCCGCAGGAGTGTTGGCAGGCTTCGTACTAGCAGCGATCATAGGCGTAATCGTAGGGCTCGTCAGATGGTTTATACCCTTCTAAACTCCCCATTTTTTTAAAATCTTCAATTTATTAAACATTAATTAAAATAAAGTTAGACTTTCTCCGCTCGTTTAGTTGGACTCTTGAATTTTGATACTGCTACTAGGACTATGCCAATACATGCGATAGCTAACCCTATCAACGGCTCAGACCTCTTCACACGAACCATAATAGTTCTATCCGTTTCAAATCCTGTAACAGCCCATCCCCACATGTAGACGTGTAGCTCTAGTATGTGTCTACCGGCTTTAATTTCCGGAATTGCCCATCCAGACCCAACGGTTTGACCCCACCTAGTCTCCCAAGCATCTACCACCAATTCGCCGTCTATGTAGAGCCTAGCCCCATCGCTACTAATGGCTTCAAATCTTACAGATCCATCCACGGGCATTTCCAGCGTAGCTCTAGCTATAAACCCCATCTGTCCTCCAAATCCTCCGAAAACAACTTCATCACCCCAATTATACCAAAATATGGCGGGAAACGTCGCATTCCCCAGAAGTAAAGCGGAATTTGTCAAATACGTCTCAGTAAACCCGTCACTAGTGGGTTCAGACAGTAAGTAATACCATGTAACGTTCCAGTCGGATATTTGAGCTTTATACTCTGTCTGTACGGTTTCCTCTCTAAACGGTATGACGGCTAGAGCGATGCCGACGGCAAGTATAACTATGCCGATTTTAGCGAGTTTGCCCAGTGACATCAATCACTTAAGAAGCATTTTTCCCTTTTAAATTTAGCTTTAAAATAGCTAACTTTTATAAGAGATTGCAACTAATACTACGCTTACGGTGAAGATGAATACCGTTGAACATCTTCT
>CAZMSC010000025.1:0-18208 GCA_964568845.1 uncultured Candidatus Bathyarchaeia archaeon
TTTATACACAAAACCACCATTAAACAATACCGAGCCTACTTATTAAAAATTTTACTTTGATTTTCCTTAAATGGATTCAGAATCCTATGAAAATTAAAATTTTTAACCCTCAACTCCAAACACACATACACAGCCGTTACCTATGCTCCACCCTATAAAAGATATTGAATATCCTATTGTTTTCATCCATAGCCATAACACCAGAATCGCTTAGCAGATGGCAAATTGCGGAGTAGGCTCTCGCCACCTCCCATGGATCTAAATGGAGAGTTGAAAGCCCCCATAATAATGCTATGTCATAGTACTCCGTTCTATCCGGCATGGCTTCATGTATTTTTGAAGCTTCAGCAACCGTGGCTTCAGCTTCAACATCATCGACTCCTTTAAACCACTAGCGCGCTAATTGTAAATCGCTCATCCTTACATCACTGACCGTAAGGTGCACTTTCAAGTCTCTCAGCGCCAATGCCTTAGCCAAGGCAGCTCCAGTAATGCCAGAACCAGCCATAACATCCAACACTCCTGTACATCCTTTAAGATCTAAAACTTAAAGAATGGATGATTGGCCAACAAAAATTAACAGCTCAACGATGTCAGCGAACCGAGCTTGTGTCTCAGAGCCGTTAGTCCTCATCGACCATGAAAATATCTTATAAAACCTCTCTAAATCCACTAAGATTCATCCATCCCATTCCATTTCCCCATGCCGAAAAGCATGTAATGCTTTCGCCAGAATATAAACATTGGCTCCAGCAGTAGTTACCACTTCTCAAAACACACTCTACATCTAAGTTTCCTCACGAGGGCTCTCGAAAGCTCCTTCCAAAACCTTCGACTGAGATGACGTCGAACTTAATGGCATATGATGCATTTAAAAGATACCTGGGGGTTGACATCCGTAACGTATACTCGTTTTAAAGACCTAGCGTAGAACTACTCGCCGTTGTAGCGATGCTCCACGAAAGTACATGTCCATGTTAATGTGAAACCTCAACCATCAAACCCCGATCTTCACAGGCGCTAAAACTACAGACCTGCACCTACGCTCACCACAATTATCTGTGAAGCTTTCACACATGCCCGTATTAGGCTGAACAACCATCGAAGTAGACAACCCCTCCAATAAGCATTAGGAAAAATAAAAATAGGGGTTAAATGCAGGAGACCACTGTCAGTTAATAGTTTATATGTCTCGCAACGGCTTTTCTATTGTTGAAACATGGGTTCTGAGGTTTCTAAAAAACTTAGGTTTCAAACTAAACAGTTAATGGAGCTTTTCGAGGATAGGGTTAAAGCCCTTCAGGGACGTAGAGACCTCCTACGAATATTCAAGAATATAGACTATGAAAAGTGTTTAGAGACCGCTAGGAAGTTGATCGGTGAGGGTGAGTGGGTGGCTGTAGGTATAGACGGATCTATGGACTTTGATGAACACTTAGACCTTCTACTTTTTTATGTTTACGCTACGGGTTACAGGTGTCCTCTTCATGTTGGACAGGATAGTGTTTCCGTAGATGTTAAAAGCGCGGTTAGAGATATTCAGCTTTCAGCGTCAGCGGCCATACCGCTTTGGGTTGAAGATCTTCTAAACATTTCACGGGGGTTGTCTGTAAGCTTTGAGTATGAAGTCCGACGCGTTGCAGAAGCTATACCGATATCTATTATGACGATGGCTGAGCTTTTTCTCGCTTTAAAGTCTACGGAAAATCCTACAGTTAAACTTCTACTACTCGATAGACCTTTATCCGGAACCTACCCATCCCTTTTAAAATCTTCTAGAATAGTGCTTAGCTCTGGAGATTCTGTATTAACGTCTCTGGAGACGGCCAAGGGTAGGGTATCCCTCGCAGATATTTGGATCGCCAGCATAGTTGGACCTGGATGTTTCTACGTCCCCCCTAGAAGACCATACTCTGAATTTGCCCTCATCAAAGCCCTCTTTGAAAGACGTGAGCTTTCTAAAGAAGAAGCCTGCACGGTTTTAAACGTAGATACTGCAAGACTTGGAAAAATTTTAAAGCACATCCATCTTAGGGAGGAGGCGTTTAAGTCCAAGATAATAGATGAATCTGGAAATACGCTTAGATTGAGTGATGAAGTCTCCGGGTATTGGGATAGAGTTTACGAAGCATCTATGGAAATCTCTAACAGAATATTCAAGGGGATCGACCATCCTCTAAGGATTGGAGAATCTTGGCTGACATCCCACGATATAAACCTCCTCAACCTATTTCTACTCTATGAACTTCTACATAGAGCATTGGCTAACCGTGTTATTTTGGTTGGCATAGCCAAGGATACAGAAGCCTCTGAGATCGTAAGATCCGTGATCCCGTTTATGTGTTTTAAAGGCTTCATTAATGCTGAACAGTCTATTCCCTCGATAAGAAACAATAGGCGCTTTCTAGGCTTTCTAAGCTCTCTAAACTATGATCTTATCAAAACGCCTTGGAGAACCCCCTGCTATGATTCATGTTTTACAACAATCAGCTTCTCTAAAAGTGAGGGATTTAAGCCTGCCAGGAAAGTCGTCTCTAGAGAAGCCCTATTCATCAGGGTAAACTTCCAGCTTAGGAGCCTCAAAGCCGAGGAAGCAGTCCGCTCCATGGTTTTCATGTACGATAGGCCTTTCAGCCCCGCATTCGATGAGCTTGGAGATTCCTTCGCCATCGATGATGGTAGTGCTACTTTAACAATAAGGCCTGTTTTTGAAGGGCAAGGGCGCAGTCTACTAGACGACCTAATACTATACTTACTTTCACTTATGGATAACCCCGAGGTCTTAGAAGCTTACGGGTACAATCAACTCCTCTATCTAGCCGATAAAGCGGTTAAGGTCGAGGTTGAATTTATGAAGAGCTCTTTAAAGACCATAGCTGAACTTGAACTCGCACCCTTAGCGTCTAGAAGAAGCCTCTTCACCTTTAGAAGCTACCGGGAGCTACGTAGAATTCTAGAAGCAAGCCGAAGACTGGGTGGTTAAAAGGCTTAGAAAGATTTATGGATTTGTAAAGTGTATTTTAAATTGTAGAATTTGGATAAGTTGAAACTATTCGACGATCTAGACGGCTTATTTGAAGCTAGGTTAAAAGATGTTAAAACTGTAGTAAGGTCTACTAGGCTTAGAGAGGGAGAGATAGCTCTCTCAAGTCAACTAGCTACGATAGAGGTGAAATTCTTCTACAAGGTTTTCGATAAACTTCATAGTCCATGTTTTATAGCGATTGAAAGAGAGACTTCTGAAGGGCTCACCCATCTAATATATGAGATAGTCGGTTTAAAGGCCGCTCACTTTCAAATGCCTAGTATAGACTCTTCAGTACCTAAGGTCATAAGACTTGAGCTTTTAGACAAGATCAGAGAAGGGTGGGAGAAGAGTGAAGAAGCTTGGATAGACGTATACGCAGTTCCTACAGGGTATGAACTGGACACTAAAGATGGTGAATTAAAGTTTGTAAGGTCTCCTCTAACCCCCTTAACCGGAGCCTACGTGCACTTACTTTCAGATGATGCTGTCAAACTGTTTCTATGCTATGATGATGGTGTTGAAGTTGGCTCTCTCCTAGGTTTTAACATAGGTCTAAAGATCAATATGCTAAACCTCGTCAGATACCATATGGGGGTTTTCGGTTTTACAGGCGTAGGTAAGTCTAACTTAACAGCCTTCCTGATAAGGAAGGCTATGGAATCTATCGACGACCTTAAGGTGATAATCTTCGATGTAGCCGGTGAATACTCTATACACCTTTTAGACGTTCTTCAAAATGGCCTCTTCTACGTATCGGAGAGAAGCCTATTAAATTTAGATAGACTAATACAGTCTCAAGTCATACCTGAGACGCTTGAAGAGAAGGTCGACAGCCGCTTCATAGAAATCGTTTATGAGAAACTTATGAGCGAAGATCGGTTAAAACTACTATCAACATCCGAGTCTTACGAGCTTACATTGAACGACGTACTTAACTCCCTCAGAAGTACTTTTGAATCTGGGAGATCAGGTGCCATAGCCGCTAAAAGAGCCTACAGCGACCTCGTCAACTCGCTCATCGTAGATAAGGGTTTAACAGAAGATGCTCCTTTAAGAGAGATATTGGCAAACAAAGAAACTTGCGAAATATTCTTAAACGTTTTAAAAGAATTAGTGTCAAGCCTTTCTGATAGGGCTGGTTTAAGATCGGATTTAGAATCAATGTTAAAACTCACCGAATACGAATCCGGCGCATCGTATGAGAAGCCCGTGAGCACACCTGAAAGCCTCGCCTTTGACGTATGGGCTGGAAATACTCCAAAGCTCACTACGTTTTATGTTCCCGAGCCCATACAAGCGAGAATAGCCGTTTCTAGGTTCATAGATAAACTCCTCCTACTTAAGAAAACGAGCGGCTTAGGTACCAGGGTTTTAATAGTTTTAGATGAAGCGCAAGAGTATATACCAGATAGGGTCCGTAGTGAAGATAAGACGGAAAACTCTAATAGAGCAGTTGAAATGTTGCTTAGGCAAGGACGTAAATATAGGGCTCACTGTTGGCTTGCCACTCAGCGGGTTGCGCACTTAAACGTTAATGCTCTACAGCAACTGCACAGCTATTTTGTAAGCACTCTTCCAAGGTTTTACGACCGTATGGTTATAGCAGATGCATTCTCCCTAAGCTATGATGTGCTTGAGAAAACTACAACGCTAGATATAGGCGAATGGCTTTTCGTATCTTACAAAGCCACTAAACGTAGAAATGTACCCGTCTTTATAAAAGCTCCAAACAATGAGGAGGTTCTCCTTAAAAACTTCGGTCTTCTTTAAACATCCATTTCAATGGAAACTTCTGTAAGAGTTATTCTCTGTTCACTATTTTCGGATTCTATTCCTCAAATTTATGGAAACGGATTATGGTTTGTTATCAGTAAACCTTTTATTAATGCTTGGCCTTCTGGTATCTGGGTGTTTCAATGCCTAAAGAGTTTATGTACAGAGGCTATACAATCGATGAACTTAAGAAAATGCCTATAGACAAGTTTATAGCGCTCCTGCCCTCCAATGCTAGGCGTCCTCTACTAAGAGGGCTATCCAAGGAGCAGAGCGTCCTACTTGAGAAAGTCAGGAAGTCTGCTAAAACTGGGTCGACTAAAGTTATTAAGACGCATTGCAGAGACATGGTCGTGCTTCCCGAGATGGTTGGACTTACAATAGCCGTTCATAATGGGAAGGAGTTTGTACCGATTAAAATAACTCCTGAGATGATAGGTCATAAACTTGGAGAATTTGCATATACTAACAAGCGCGTTGTACATGGAAGCCCAGGCATAGGTGCATCTAGATCAAGCATGTACGTTCCACTTAAGTAGGCTTTTATAGTTTCAAGGTGATACCTTAAATTGAATAATGTTCTAAGGGGTCTCTACGTAGGACGTTTTCAACCCTTCCACTTGGGGCATCTTGAAGCTGTTAAATGGATTCTTGGAAGGGTTGATGAAATTATTATAGCTGTTGGGAGCTCACAGTATAGTCATTCTTTGAAAAACCCCTTCACGGCTGGAGAGAGAATAACGATGATAATTAAAGCTTTAGAGTGGGCTGGAATAGATAGGAGAAAATTTCTAACACTACCGGTTCCGGATATCCATACCCATTCTCTTTGGGTTGAACATGTGGTCTCATTAACACCCAGCTTCCGAATAGTCTTTACAAACGAACCTTTAACTAGAAGGCTTTTTGAAGAAGATGGACGTTTTGAAGTGTCTCCAATACCATTCTTTAAACGCGAACTCTACAGTGCTACGGAAATACGTAGAAGAATTATACTGGGTGATGACTGGGAGGGGCTCGTACCAAAGCCGATAGCAGAATACATTAGGGAAATAAAGGCTGTTGAGAGGATTAGAGCTTTGGCATCTACAGATAAATTTAGAAAATAAAAAAGATTACAACATTCACTCCTTCACAAGACGATCAAGTTGCTTTTTAAAAGCATGAACAACTTCTTCACTCAAGTCTATAAAGATTACATGCTCAACAGTTAAACCTCTATTCAAGCAATCTTCCAAAGCCTTAAACACAGCCTCGGCTGCTTTATTGGGAGATAGTCCTCCAATACCCGTGCCCATACCTGGAATAGCTATACTTCTAAAGTTCATACTGCATGCTAATTCTAAAGCTGCGTACGTGGCTTTATAGACTTTTTCAGCTGTTGTAGGGCCCGGTTCTTCCATAGTCGGAGCATGTATCACATGTCTAGCTTTAAGTTTACCCGCTGACGTTACTACGGCTTTACCGACTGGAAGGGGGGCATTTTTAACAGCTTCCCTTTCTATTTCTTCTCCACCCACACGTTTGATCGCTCCTGCGACTCCACCCCCCATGGTGAGCATGCTATTAGCCGGATTGACGATAGCGTCTACTTCAAGCTCTAACAAGCTTCCGCGCTTAACTTCAATTTTAACGCCTTTTACATAGGCTTCAGACATATGAGTCTTCGATTGTAACTACGTTTTTCTAACGGTTAAATTTTGCCCTTCTCACCACCTCTTGTCGCAAGGAAGCCTATGGGCTTCAACCGTGGGAATTGTAACACGTTTTTATTAGGTTTTCTTATTCCCTTTTCAGCTGATGTTGGACGAGCTGTGTGGCTCAGTCCCCCGTAGCCCATGGGTGTCTTCATCAGTAGAAGTGACCTGAAATATGAGTAGGTTAGCTTCGCAAGAGTGACACTCTATATGGATCCGGGGCTCCAATCAAACTAGGGTGAGCCTTTAGCGAAACAGGTAGAGGTCCGACCTTCAAGACTATGACTAAAGTCATGAGGTGACTGACTTTGTAAGCTATAAAATGTTCCTCTAAATTCGTCATCGACCAAGATATATTATAATAAAGTTTAAAAGCTTCTCCTATCTTCTCCAGAAGAAGGAAATGCAACATAAGGACTTTAAAATTATACTTCAAGAGTGGGAAAAACTCCTCGCATGCTTTGAAAGCGACCTTACTAAAGACGGATTGTTCGGTTGTAGTTTTCTCATAATTACGGATAAAAGAATAGTGGTATCCGATGCCGACTTCAATATTGAAAAATCAGTAAGTCTGACAGATATAGCTTCTGTTAAGATAGAGGACTACGTTGGAAATGCCGAGCTTAAGGTCGCTTTAAAAGATGGTTCAACAGCTTCTCTTATAAGATTCTCCCGCTCTCTTAGAAAGAGATTTGGAGACGCTGCCAGACTTATAGAAAATCTAACACTTTTAAGGGAGGTTGAAGTAGAGCAGCTTTCTGAGGGAGTAGGTGAAGAAAGACCTAGGTTTAAAACCGGCCCCATACTATACATTTTGAAATTCATTACACCGTATAAATTCCTACTCACGGTGGGCATTTTAACGGGGATCCTCGGCATTTTCCTAGGACTTCTACCTCCATACTTCATGAAAATGCTTATAGACGACGTTATTCTAGGACATAAAGAAGAACTTCTATCCCAAGTGATTATAGCGATAATACTTACTCAAGCGGTAAGCTCGCTACTCGGAGTGGTACGTAGCTACAGTTTATCTTATGTGAGTCTCAAAGCCATGTACGATATAAGGGTTAAAATGTTCAATCATATCATGAGCTTCCAGCCAAGCATATTGGATACGTATGAAGCTGGGAGGCTGATATCAAGGATAACAGATGATGTTAGCAGGGTTAACTGGTTCCTATCATGGGGGCTTGAACAGCTCTTAAGAAGCATGGTATCGCTCGCATCCGTAGCAATGATGATCTTCATATTGGAACCTAGACTAAGTTTAATCGCTTTAATACCAATACCTATACTTGGACTCGGAGTATTTCTTTTCAACAGAAAATCCACATGGGTATACCACTACGAGTGGAGAAGATGGGCTGATGTGTCAGCTCTACTCGTAGACGTCATACCTGGTTTTCCGACAGTTAAATCCCACGTTATGGAGAAGGCCGAAGAAGAGAAGCTTAAGCTTAAACTCAGCGACGTCATCGTAGCTGGTTTAAGGTCTACAAAGCTTAACCTACAGTTTTTCCCAATGCTGGGCTTCGTTATGTCCGCCGGGACTGCGATAATCTGGTGGATTGGAGGTTATGAAGTTTTAGGAGGTACTTTAACCCTTGGAACACTCTCAGCATTCATTTCCTACGTTAGCCAATTCTACGGTCCAATATGGAACCTCGTAAGCATGGTCGAGCCCATGAAGAGGGCCAGCACAGCTGGCGAGAGGATTCAAAACATTATGAACATGGAGCCTAAGATTAGAGATGAAACAGATAGCATAGATTTGAAAATCAAAGGTAATATTGTGTTTGACAACGTATCATTTGGATATCTGCCATATATGTACGTTTTAAAAAACGTGAGCTTTGAAATAAAGCCCGGTGAAAAGATAGGTATCGTTGGTCCAACTGGTGGAGGTAAGACTACAATAGTGAAACTTCTCATGAGGTTTTACGATACAGATGAAGGTAGAATATTGATAGACGGTGTAGATATAAGGAAGATTCGTCTTGAAAGCCTTAGAAGACAAATAGGTATAGTGAGTCAAGAACCTAGACTGTTTAACGATACGATAGCGAACAATATACGGTATGGTAAACCTGATGCATCTCCAGAGGAGATAATAGCTGCAGCTAAAATAGCTGCGGCTCACGATTTCATCATTCAGAAACCTCTGGGTTACGATATGCCGTGTGGTGAAGGTGGAAGTATGCTGTCTGGCGGGGAGAAACAGAGGATAGCCATAGCTAGAGCGATCATATCGAACCCGCGGATACTGATTCTAGATGAAGCAACAAGCAGTGTCGATACTATTACAGAGGATTCTATTAAGAAGGCTTTAGATGAGATATCCATAGGAAGGACTACAATAATAATAGCTCATAGGCTTAGCACGGTTAAGGATGCCGATAGGTTGATAGTCGTAGATAACGGTAGAATAGTCGAAGTCGGAACGCACGAGGAGCTTCTGCGGAAGAACGGATTATATGCTAAACTTTGGAACACCCAGTTTCTTGAGAAGCCGGTTGAGGTAAGGGCGTGACGTTCATGACAAGTGTAGAGTATTATGCAAAAATGTTTCTTAAGGTTACTGATCCCAGTATGGTGAAAATCGATTATGATAATTCTAATGATACGTTAATCCTTTATCTTAATGGAGTAGCCTGTAGAGATGTAGATCCTATTAAACCATTTCCTTTATCAAATCCAAACTACGTAATTTTCAGATCGAAGTCTTCTGGGGAAGATATATGTATAATACCTGATATTCGTATGCTTGATGAAAATTCTCTTAAAAACTTGGAGTATGCTATAAATAAAAAATATTTCATACCTATCATAATGAAGATTAATGAAATAACGTATACTGGAGAGTTCTTCATATGTGATGTTAAGACAAATAAGGGTGATCGTCTCTTTAAGGTACGGAGTAGAAGGAACGTATTTAGGCTCGGTAATGCCATAGTGATATTCGATTCTGATGAAAATCTATATCTTATAGAGAATTATAAGAACCTAGATAGGAAGAGCAAAGAAGAACTTATGAAGATAATGTAAACTACAACAGGCTTTCAGGACTATTCCACTTCCCCATCACCTCGGCTTTACGGGATGTAGGGCTTGGAGCGGCGTTATACACCCCGACCTCTATGTCTACAGGTTGACAGATTAGGATTGCTATGGGGAAATATGAGCGTATCGGCTTTCATCCCCAGCTTACGTAAGGAGACCTCCCACTCATGATGTTAAACAGATTCTAGAAAAACTTTTCCAGTAAAACGGATGTTATGAAAATTGTCCAAGTTAATGCAAGTATAACTCCAAGAATTTTTCTGAACGTGTTTGACAACTCTAATAACACGTAAATTACCGTTAGAACTGTTAATAGCGTTAGAAACTCTCCGTATTTTGGGAACATCTCTCCTAGTACTATTTTAAAGAAGTATGTGCAACAATCCTTTGAAAGGTTATATGCGATATGTAGGAGGTTTATAAGAACTGTAGGGTCTAGGTTTACATTAGACGTCATCCCACAGCCCCCAGTATCAAACTCAGCAGGCTCATCCGGATGAGAAGTCCATAATATACCTGTCTAAAATACTTAGCTTGAGGTGTTTGATCTACTGCGTAATCTATTTCATCTACCCTAGGTAAGGGATGCATTATTATCGCATCATCTTTCATCTTTTTAACATGGTCCAACGTTACCTTATAGCTGCCTTTAACTTTCATGTATTCAGAAATATCGCTAAATCTCTCCTTCTGAATCCTTGTAACATAAAGTACATCTACCTCTTCTATTACATCATTTACATCGCTTAATTCTTCAACTGGCACTTTATTTGAAAGATATTCCATGATTTCTCTACGCATTTTTAGAGTCTGCGGTGAAATGAAATATAGTTTAACATTATAGTTCGTCAAGGCTATACTTAGCGAATGTACTGTTCTACTATATTTTAAGTCTCCTATAAACGCTATAGTTAATCCATCTATTCTTCTCTTCTCCCTTCTGATTGTGTAAAGGTCTAGTAATGCTTGCGTCGGGTGTTCTTCGGCACCTGAGCCTCCGTTTATAACGGGATTTTCCGCTATTTCTGCAGCAAGTCTAGCAGACCCCTCTAGTGGATGCCTTATCACTATGACATCAACATAATTGTCTATGACTCTTATAGTGTCAGTTAAATTCTCTCCCTTCTCTATAGAAGCCCTCTTCGGTTCAGACATGTCTACGGTTTCCCCACCAAGCCTCTTCATCGCCGCTTCAAAGCTTATTCGGGTTCTCGTACTAGGTTCGAAGAAGAGTATTGCCATTACTTTTCCCTTAAGAAGTTCTCCTCTTTCAACTAAAAGCTTCTGAATTTCATCGGTCTTATCAAGTATATACTCTATTTCCTCCTTTGTGAAATCCGTTATTGATATCACATCTCTTCCTTTAATAGAGGGCAAGATACCCCCTCTACCACGTGTTATCTCATTTCAACCTTAAATCCTTTTAACACGTTCAGTTTAAGCCCCAGTGTCAAATAATGGCAAATGCTATATAAAAATAGCCACAGTATAGTTGTAAGTTCCCGCAACTGGCTGCGACTCGGTTTAATACCATCCTAATATACGCATGACATCTAATAGGTCTTCTCCCCGTACTACTATAGTCCTAGAATCTTCCCGCTCTACTCCTGGAATTCTAGCCTGCATATCTGCATAGTTTGGATGAGAATACCTTACTCTCACAGTAATTGGTGGATTTACTTTGAATGGTTTAAATTCTCCCGCCCTTTGAACAGCTTTTTTAGCAGCTTCTCTAATAAGTCTTCTACTTTTCGTCGGAGGTAGACATATTGCAAAATTCCTACTCAAACCCTCCTTAACAACCACACCTTCAATATCGCCTAACAGTGACTTAGCTTCCTCTACGGCCATCTTACAACCAGAGACTAAGCCTACAGGTACGTCAAAATACCCAAGTATAGAGGCATCTATTCCTATTTCTCCGACTCTCCGGCCATTTATATAGGCGTCTACTATGACTCTAGTTGACATTGTATGGTCTAAAACAGCTTTCTGAGTCCCAGCCATAGCGTGATAACCTATCATGAACGCTAAGTTGAAAGACCTATCTATTCCAGCTATTCTACAAGTTCTCGGCCCACCTGTGATATATCTAGCATTCTCATGCAGTTCCTCAGGTACAAGATTGAAGCCGTTGCGTGCTCCATGCAAATCATTTACAACTATTTCTATTGCCCCTCCCTCTAATGCTCCCTCTACCGCCGCTTTT
Organism: uncultured Candidatus Bathyarchaeia archaeon; assembly: GCA_964568845.1. Lineage (GTDB taxonomy): Archaea > Thermoproteota > CALKCG01 > B24 > B24 > DTBU01. The sequence continues at coordinate 11,771 of CAZMSC010000025.1, forward strand.
ACTTCTCTTGTCAGCAGTAGACATGCCTCCTCATACTCTCTACCAGCGGGGCTCGTCTGCTCTTCTCGGACAACATAGCCAACCCCCTCTAAATCCGTTAAAATATATACTTTCATGAGATCACCTTTGAAAAACAGCGTATTGAAATCTTAAAGATTTTTTGTTAAGTCTTTTTTAAGTTCCCAATTTATTGATAGGTTGTGACTCGATAAGACAAATCTCACTATGTCAACTGGTACATAACATAAATATTTTTCTGATGGAAGGTTAAATACTTAAAGCAGTAGCACATTTAAATAATTCGATTGTCCACGTAAAGTCTTGGTCTTAGAGAGGTTAGGGGGTCTCTTTGGGCATAGATCCGTGGGGCTCAGAGATCATAGAAGATTATGAAAAACTGTTTGCGGAGTTCGGCTTAAAAAGAATTTCCGAAGAGGTTAGGTCCAACCTTAAACATTTGAGCTTCGAAAGGAATATAGTTATTGGGCATAGGGACTTCGAGAAGGTCTATGACCGTATCACATCTAGAAGACCGTTCATAAATATGACCGGTATAGCTACTTCAGGTGAACTACACTTCGGTCATAAAGTAATTGTAGACATTTTCAAGTTTTTTAAAGATAATGGCGGGAGAAATTACTTCGCCATATGTGATATAGATGCTTATGTGAGTAGACCTGATAGTAGGGTTCCATCTTTAGAAGTAGCTAAGGAGTATGCCGTTGAAAACTTATCGCATGTCTTAGCGTTGGGTTTAGATGAGAAAGACGTCTACGTTCAGAGTAGAAAAGAGAGGAGATATTATGAATTTGCATTCGAAGTCTCTAAGAAAATAACTGAAAGCACGTTTAGAGCTATATATGGACATTTAGACCTCGGTAAAATAGCCGCAAACCTACTTCAATACGCCGATATTCTGCATCCTCAGCTTCCAGAATATGAGGGAAAGATGCCGTCAATCACGGTAATTGCCGCTGAGCAAGACCCTCACCTAAGAGCCGTCAGAGATTTAGCAACACGTTTACCCTATGACTTCGAACTCCCCTCAGCCCTTATAATAGTCCATTTATCCGGTCTTAAAGCTGGTAAGAAAATGTCTAAAAGCGATCCGGAAACCTGTATATTCTTAGGCGATCCACCTAAAGTCGCCGCCGAAAAAATAATGAATGCCTTTACTGGTGGACAGCCTACCATTGCAGAGCAGAGGAGACTTGGTGGAAACCCAAACATATGTAAGATTTACGAATTCCTCAAGTTTAACTATCCCTTTAGTGATAAGCTTAGAAAAATATGGGAAGATTGTATAACCGGAAAAATAATATGTGGTGATTGTAAACTACTTACAGCAGAGTTTGTTGAAGAATTCTTAGAGAATCACCATGAAAAACTCAAGACAACAGTTGAAGTTGCGAAGAGAATTATATATGGAGAGGTGTAGATTTTGAAGTTTAAACTTTCTGAAGATGAATTAAAGCTTCTCAAAATTCTTGAGAAGCTTGGTGGGAATGCTCCAGTGGATACAATAGCATCAGAAATGGGGCTTACTTCAGACAAAGTTGTTACCTTAGCTTTGAACATGAGCTCAAAGGGTCTTCTGATTCTAAAGACTGAGGAAGACCATATTATAATGCTTACCGATGAAGGTTTGAGGTATGCAGAACTCGGACTACCTGAAAGACGTATAGTGAATCAGGCTAGAGATAAACGTATTCTAAGCATACCTGAACTCGTAAACATTGAAGATTGGGAGAAACCGATAGGTTTAGCTTGGCTTAAAAAGAAGGCATGGGGTACTGTAAAAGCTGGAAAAGTGGAAATCTCAGGTGAAGCCGTTAAGGGTGCTGATGAAAATCTCATAGAGCTTATAGCATCTGAAGGCAGAGTATACATGAGTAGTCTACCATCCAGTTTAAGAGAGGCTGTTGACGTTTTAAAGGAGAGAAGGCTCATTAAAATCGAAAAATCTCCTACAAGGTTTATCTCTTTAAGTAAACTTGGGGAAGAGGCTTTAAAAGAGGGAGTCGAAGTTGTGGAGGAGGTCTCTAGGTTAACTAGAGAACTCATAGTTTCAGGTAAGTGGAGGAATGTTATTTTCAAAAGGTACGACGTTACACTTCCAAGTTACAGGATACCTATTGGTAGGCTAAACTTCGTAAGGGAGGTGTTGGACTACATTAGACAGGTATGGGTTGAAATGGGTTTTATAGAGATGGAAGGACCAATACTCGAAACATGTTTCTGGAACTACGATGCTTTATACGTTCCTCAGGATCATCCGGCTAGAGACTTACAAGATACGTTTTATGTTAAAACTCCAAAATCCGGTAGATTTCCGAGCAAAGACCTAGTTGAGAGGGTTTGTAAGGCCCACGAATCTGGATGGACAACAGGCTCCATAGGCTGGGGGTACCGCTGGGACCCTGAAGAGGCTAAGAAAACCCTCTTAAGAACACATACCACTTGTCTATCCGCCAGAACATTGGCAACATTAAAAGATGTTGAACTTCCCGCTAAATTTTTCGCCGTAAGTAAAGTTTTCAGAAATGAAAAACCTGACCGCACCCACCTCTGCGAATTCTATCAGACTGAAGGAATTGTAGTTGATGAAAATGCCAATATGAAGCACCTCATAGGCTATCTTAAAGAGTTCTTTAGGAGACTCGGATTTCCAGATGCTAGGTTTAGACCCGCTTATTTTCCGTACACTGAGCCTTCGCTTGAAGTTGAGGTTTATCACCCAGCTATGGATAAATGGATTGAATTAGCTGGAGCTGGAATATTCAGACCTGAGGTTGTTAAACCTCTCCTTGGAAGGGAGATACCAGTTTTAGCGTGGGGTTTAGGTCCAGGTAGAATGATAATGTTAAATTACCACCTCAAAGATATGAGAGAACTTGTCATGAATGACCTCAACCTTCTCAGAGATGCTCCGATTTGGATTAGGTGAGTGAGATGCCTGTTATAAGGGTAAGTTTAATGGATTTTGAGAGACTCGTCGGTTTATCTCTTCCAATGCATCGTTTAAGGAATGAACTCCCCATGATTGGTTTAAGCTGGGAGCGGGATGACCATGAAGGTTTTGAAGTGGAAGTGTTCCCCAATAGGCCAGATATGCTGAGCCCTGAAGGACTTGCAAGAGCGTATAAAGGCTTCATACGTATTGAAAAGGGTATGCCTAAATACACTGTTAAACCCAGCCTTTACGATGTTTATGTCGATGAAGGGGTGTGTGAAGTACGGCCATGCTCGGTGTTTGCTATAGTTAAGAACATACCGATGGATGATGAAGTTTTGAAAAGCATTATTCAGCTTCAAGAGAAGCTTCACATATCATACTGTAGAAATCGTAGAAAAGCCTCAATTGGAATTCACGACTTAGATAAGTTTAAGCCTCCAGTTAAATACACGGTTAAAACATCGGACTTCAAGTTTAAACCTTTAGATTCTGATAGAGAAATGACGGTCAAGGAAATTCTAAAATATCATTCTAAAGGTGTGGAGTATGGACATATATTAGCTGGTTTTAGCAAATACCCTATTATTGAAGACTCTAAAGGGTTGGTGCTTTCAATGCCTCCGATAATAAACTCCGACTACACCAAGGTTGATGTGAATACGAGAAACATCTTTATAGATTGCACCGGCTTGGATTGGAAGACCGTGGACTCCGTGTTAAACATATTAACGGCTTCATTGGCTGAGAGGGGGGGTGAAATATATAAGGTTAGGGTTTTCTATCCGTTTGAAACACCGTTTGGAATGGTTTTTGAAACTCCTGATTTTAAAACTCAAGAAGTCAAGCTTTCACTGAGCTTTGTTAATAAAATTATCGGTGAAAATTTAACTTTAGAGGAGGTTTTAGAGTTCTTAGCTAGAATGAGATACGACGTTGTCGAATGTTCTGGAGAAGAAGTTTTAGTGAGAGTACCTGCTTATAGGGTTGACGTCATGCATCCGATAGACTTGGTAGAAGATATCGCTATAGCCTATGGATATGATCGTATAAAACCGGAAATACCTAAAGTCTTTACGAGTGGTTGTGAAAGCTATGTGGAAAGATTTTCTTCGAAAGTTAGGCTTGCCATGGTGGGCTTGGGATTTCAAGAAGTCATAACAGATGTCTTAACGAATCCGTATGATCTATTTACAGCTATGCGAGTTAAGCCAGAGCCAGTCGTAGAATTGGAAAACCCGAAGGCAATTGAGTATACGGTTTGCAGAAGTTGGCTTATGCCATGCCTCATGAAGACATTATCTAGAAATAAACATAGGGAATATCCACAGAGAATATTCGAAGTGGATGACGTGGTAGTTTTAGATGGAGATTCTGAAACCGGGGCTAAGAATGTTAGAAAGCTTGCGGCTGTCTCGACACATTCAGAAGCAGACTACGCTGAAGTTAGAGCAATTGTAGACGCTTTACTTAAAATTCTAGACATAGATTTCCATATAAAACCTGGAGATCATCCAAGCTTCATAAACGGACGGATGGGGTTTATAGAAACGGCAAACGGTGAGAATTTAGGATTTCTAGGTGAAATACATCCAGAAGTTCTTGAAAACTTTGGGCTTGAAAATCCCTCAGCTGGTTTTGAAATAAACTTGGAATTGATTATGAGACTTAAGGGGTTTGGACAGAAACCCTGACCGGGCCCGTGCTGACGGACCCTTCTGAGAAGCCGTCCGGCTTACTATGAGGTTTGGGTTAACCCAAGCATGGGACAGGCCCCATAGGGCTGCACTCCAAACCCACTAGATCTTCCTAAAGAAGCTACTTACGAGACCCTACACTAACATCGACGGGTAACATCTCCATCATAGAGATTGTGAGGAAAACGCTTAATAAAAAGTCATGGTTTTTATTTACATGGTGGATGTCAGGTCCCATACGGAGAGAGCCGACTAAGTAAGGCGTAGACGCCTTCTCTATGACGTTTGGTGTTAGTCGTATGGGATATACTGTAGCCTGACATCCACCAATTAACGGGCTGGAAATTAGAATTGAAAACCGGGTCTAATTTTATGTGGCCTATTAGACTTCGTAGCTCTAATTTCAACCCATCATCCATTTTAAACGTCAAATCGACGTAACCCGATATGTTGATTAAAGTTTATCAAAGCTTCGTCAGAAAACCCACATCATTCATAGGTGGGATGAACGATGAAAGGCTTAAAAGCGTGAAAAGCCCAGGTAGTTTGGGATGTTTCCGTGCAGAAGGATGTTCCAATATGCGTGGTTGGAAAAGTTTTCAAGCCGAATAAGCAGAAAGTCTTGGCTCTAAACAGAACGCTCAGCGAATACTTTAGGCTTGTGAGGTAGTATCTCCACTTCAACTCTAAGTCTAAGAGTATTCTACACGAAAATTGCTATGAGAAAGCCAAAGGACGCCTCAACCTGAACACTGCCCTAATCCAGACAACAAAGGACAAGGCTGTTGAGATCTTAAAAGGCTTCGAGGAAACCAGGAAAGAGAATAGCGTTTGAGGCTTAAGAGGATATCCATACGCTTCGACAAGAGATACTACAGCTTCTCTAAGACAACGAATGTTCTCACTCCCTACTGGCTGACGCTAAGTCTAAACAGGGGGAAAGAGTTAGTTTACCAATAGTTTTCGGAGGAAGGCAAAAGCAAAGAATTGAAGAAGCTTTTAGAAGTGAATGGCAATTCACAACCGTTGAAATGGTTAAACGGAAAGGAGAATGGTATGCTCACTTTGTTCTGAGGAAGACTGTTGAGCTTGCAGATAAGCCTGAAACAATAGTAGCTATAGATAGGGGCGAAGTGAATTTAGCCGTTGCAGTGGCAACATCAAAAAGCAACTCCAACAAGCCTATGAGAGGACATTTTTGGAAAGGGGAAGAAGTCAAAAGAATTAGAGGGCTATACAATCACATTGGGAGAAGGCTTCAGGAAAAGAAGCTCATTAAGAAGGTTAAAGAGCTTAAAGGGAGGGAAAAACGCAAAGTGAATCAGCGACTACACATAATAGCCAACCAAGTAATCGAATACGTAAAGCGTTTTTCAAAACTCATAATAGTGATGGAGAACCTAAACGGAATCCGCCGAAACTTCAAGAAGTCTAAGAAGCTAAACAAGCGATTCCACAGCCTGCCATTCAGAAAACTCCAAACAATCATTGAATATAAGGCGAACCTTGAAGGCATAGAAGTCAGATATTTAGTGAAGAAAGAAACAAGGAATACCTCTAAAACATGCTATAGATGCGGGCACGTTGTCAAAGTTAAGGGAAGAACCTTCAAGTGTTCAAATTGCGAAATGGAATACGATAGAGATTTAAACGCATGTATCAACATAGCCCATAGGGTAATGAGCTCTATGGGGTGGGGGAGCTGTGAGCCCCCGAACCAGCATATGGGGAGATAGGCGTAAAGCCTACTCTAAACGCTGGAAGCCCACAGGCTTCAGCCGTGGGCAG
>CAZMSC010000026.1:0-18047 GCA_964568845.1 uncultured Candidatus Bathyarchaeia archaeon
ATATCTGTTTCGAGCAGTGAGATAAGGGAGGGTGATTCTATTGCTGTTTCAGGCTCTATAACGCCTTCACCTGGCTCTGTGACTGTTGTGTTGACCTATAGGAGTCCTGATGGGTCTGTTCTGAATAGGACTGTCTCTTCGGCTTCAGATGGGTCTTACGCGGATACTTGGAGTCCTACTCCCAGGGGTTCTTGGACTGTTTTCGCCAGTTGGGCTGGTAGTGAAAACTATGAGGCTTCTGTGAGCTCAGAGGTGTCTTTCACCGTTAGGGAGAGGGGTTTATGTATAATAGCGACTGCTACATACGGCTCTGAGCTTGCTCCTGAAGTCCAGTATCTTAGAGGCTTTAGGGATGGTATTGTCCTTTCAACCTTTGCCGGAGGCTGTTTCATGGAGGTTTTCAACGCTTGGTACTACTCCTTCAGCCCTGCCGTTGCAGGCTTTATAGCTGAGCATTCTGCTTTGAGGTCTATGGTTAAGGTAATTCTGTATCCTTTGATGGGTATTCTACGCCTTTCAGCTTCAACCTACATGCTTTTCAGCTTCAACGTTGAGCTTGGTGTTGTTGCGGCCGGTCTTGTAGCCAGCAGCCTCATAGGCTTTGTATACTTTGCTCCGATGCTTACAATACCCTTCATGTTCTTTGGAAGTTTGAGGAGGGCTTTTGAATCTAAGGGCTGGAGGATTCTAGCGGCTGTTTGGCTTTTAAGCTTAGCTTTGATAGTATTGGGCGAGGTCTGCCTATCCCACGTTGTGATGATGCTGGCTACTGGTATGTTCGTCTTAGCGGCTTTAAGCTTTTCAGCCTTGCTCGGAGCCTTCGCCATAGCCAATGCCATCGCTAGGCTTAGGGCTTTAATTGGTATTCCGTAGGCGATGTAGCTACCCGTTCTCCCCTCTATTTTTCCATGCCTTTTATCTTTGGAGGCTTGCTCTAGTTTAGACTTGAATAGTCTGCGTTTTTAAGGTTTGATGTGTGATGTTGAGATGTGTTTGTTTTTTAAACTGTTGTGGGGGTTGTTTTCCAGTTTAGACGTTTGGGTTTTTCGTTTTTCTAAAATATGTCTGTGTTTTTCTAAATCTGAATTCTGCGTTTTTGGGATTTTTTACAACGTTTTTGACGTTTTATTTGAAAATGTCAAATGAAAACTTAAATATTGGATATTTCAATATTAAATATTCGAGGGTTAGGTTTGAAGAGTTTTAGGGAAAGCCGTAAAGCCATAAGCCCGGTAATATCGACCATCATAATCGTAGCCGTAGCAATAGCCATATCGATAGCAGTAGCCTTCTGGCTCGGAGGAATAACAGGAATATTCACGAGGTTCGAAAAACTAGAAATACCAACAGCATACGCAGTAAAGACTGATAATGGTTGGAACGTTACGTTAGAGGTTAAGAATACTGGGACGACGCCTACAACCATTACAGAGGTATTGGTAAACGGAGTACCATACGCCAATTTTGCGCTTAGTCCACAGGATGGCTATCTTGATCCTGGAGCTAATGGAAGTGTAGTCGTAACTTTATCTACCGGTTTTTCCGGTGGTCAGGCTGTTACTATTACGCTTCACACCTCTGGCGGTCAAGACTATCCTAAGACAGTAGTATTACCATAGAGCCGGCCGGGCTTAAAAACCCAATATTCCCCCCTTTATTTTTTAAACCTTAAACATGTTTACTTCAGCTGGCATAGAGGTGAGTATCGGCTTGAAGCCTTTAAACGGCGTTAAAGCCTTAAGCGCAGTCTTAGCCACACTCATAATCATCGCCGTAACAATCACAGTGACGATCATCATGGCATTCTGGATGGGCGGTTTAACAGGCTTCTTTACGGGGTGGGAGAGGCTTGAAATCTCAAACGCCTTCGCATCCCGCGTTGAAGACGGATGGGACGTCACATTTACAATCGTAAACCGAGGCGTCTGGGACAGCAGGTTCACAGGCATACTCGTAAACGAAAAGCCCATACACGTATACGGCGGAGACGTAACCCTAGTAGACGGAGACGGCCTGGGAAAAATAGACATAGCCGTTAAAGCCGGGACGACGGTAACACTGACAATACACTTTAAAGAAGACGGATTCCAACCAGGTCAAACAGTACTCGTAACCTTCCAATCAGCCAGAGGAGGAAGCTTCCCAAGAGAAATACATCTACCCTAAAGCCCCTACAGGCTTCCGTGGGTAGATCACAGCGCTCACCTAAAGGGAGAATATTAGCTGAATGAGACATGTTTTCCAAACTTCTCAATACTAGTGCGTTTAGAAGCCTCCCATGTTAAGGCTTAAAGTATTAAGTGGAAGCATGCCCCGATAGATACATCTAGCCGACGTTAATACTCTTATGGCTGCTCATCTTCTAAGCATATTTAGACACTTCTACTTCCAGTACTCAGGAGCTACGCTGAGCCTCTTTACGCTTAATGGCTCATCGTTGAATCTCCATAAACCCCCTCCCGGGTCTTCTATCGATAGTTTAAGCGCCGATGCCAGCTTATCGCTGATCAGCACCTCATCCTCTTCACTTGAAATTATCGGAGTGGCTCTAACAAAACTAGTGTCTCTATCCTCAACTAAGACTTGAACATCGATTGACCGTGAGCTTTTAATAACTAGAGTTGTACCTCCAACTACATCATATTCCTCAAGCGTAGAGTTTCCAGCAGGCGGATAGAGGCCAAGCCTCTCAGCCAATTTAACTGGAAGCAGTATCTCAGGCTGCTCCGTCTCGAATCCAGTATTCACTAAAGCCGCTGCTTCGGCTTCTTCTCTATTTAACTTGACTCTTATCTTCACCCTCACGCCCATGGTGCCTCTCCTTAGGCTCCACTATTATCCCAATCACCCTTCTAGGCCGAAGCTTCCCAAACCTCTTTCTAACAACCCTCGGCAAGCCCTAATACACCCTTCACTTTAGAAGGAGGACTTTTAAATATTTAAGACTATAGCCGCCTTAACCGAGAACCTTCTCAGGGGATTCGAGAAACCGGGAAGAACGCTTTTATACATGGCTGCGTCTTCTTTGATTCGAGGATCAGCCTATGTCTGAAGCCGCTGTCGATAAGGCTATGAGGGCTAAACTATTCTTAAACGATACCGAAGAGTCTCTAGAGAGGGGTTTTAAGGAGTTTGAAGAAGCCGTTAGACTTAACGACCAGGTTAGAATCCGCGATGCAGCGGAGAAGCTCTGGAACGCTACAATAAACGCTACAAACGCGTTAATACTAAGCCTCCTCGACACAGTCTCAGCCAGCCACTGGAGAGGAGGAAGCTCCTCGAGAAACTTTAGGATGCGAATCCTGAGATTGAGAAGCTCGGGTTCAGGGATAGGTATGCTGCAAGGGAAAGATACCTACACGAAATGACGTTCTACGATGGGATAATCGACGTTGAGATGCTGGAGAGAGAAGCGAGAAAAGTGAAAGAGTACATAAACGACGCACGTCGGCTACTCCAAGACTAAAGCTGAAGGGTGGAAGATTTGGACAATAGGGAAGAGTCGTCTTCTCGTTGCGAACTTAAGAGGCCGCATGATACGAGGAAAATAAAGAGTTTAACTTGAAATAGAAGTATACGTGAGCTACCATCCAATACTCCTTTAAGATAAAACAAAGTTTCCTTTTAACGTATTCATAGATCGTCCACTCCCAGCATCCCACCCTCTAAAGACGAAAAAGCGAGAATCTTCCGACCTCAGTCTAGGATGTTGTTGACGCGACAGGTTTGAGGGTTTAGAGGGATGGTGGTTTGTGGGAATATTTAAATAAGTGGAGACTAAAATATTAGTGGGATGGAGAATTTAGAAATAGTAAAAGTTGACGAAAAGGGTAGAGTGATTATTCCCAAAAGTCTTCGAGAAAAGGCTAAGATAAAAGAGGGAGGCTACGTTAAAATGAGGGCGGATGGGAAAACAATAATAGTCGAATCGGTCGAATCCATTGCAGACAAGTACTACGGCGCCTTCAAAATAGAGAAATGGCCTGAAGACCTAGACGAACTCATAATCAAGGTTGTGGGAAAATGGTGGACTTTGAAAGCTACGTAGACGTCAACGTATTCGTCTACTGGCTGAGCAACCACCCAGCCTTCGGCAAACAAGCCTACCAGTGGATAAAGAAAATCGAAGAAGCCCCTCGGGGAAAATACGTAACCTCAAGCCTAACGCTATACCAAACATTGGTGATAATAGCAGGCTTAACAGATAGAAGCCTAAGAGAACAAAAACTGGTCGAAGAGATCACCAACTCGATAACCAACCTCCCAGGCCTAAAAATAGTCCCCCTAGCCGAAAAAGACATGATCCAAGCAACAAACCTAATGAAAGAGTACCAACTAGACTACGAAGACGCCCTACATCTAGCCACAGCACTAAAAATTAAAGCAAAAGAAATAATCTCAAACGACCAAGACTTCGACAAAACACCACTAAAAAGAACATTCGCTAAATCGTCGCAAGAAAGCCCACAAGCTTAGCAATTGGGCTTAAATCTTAGGATAGTAACTATCAGGCTGTTTCTGAAGTATGCTTCGGCTCTAAAAAAGGAATTAATTTCCATCTGAAATTTCACAATCATCATTAGTGGATGAATGTAGATTTGTATGGATTTTGTATGGGTTTTTGTATGGCTGTTTGTATGGATGTTTAGACCCCCCCTCCCCTAGATTTGAAAATCCGTCTGATTCCTCTACAGTATATACGTCACGTCATTTAGGAATATCGGCAACACGCTCTATGATAAGACCGTAAACGTTTTAAGCTCAAAATGCGCCTCTTTATAGCGTTATGTTGATAAACCCTGCGAGGCTTCTAGCAGTCGTCATAACGCTATCGGTCACACATGAGCTCATACACGTGCTCGTAGCCCTAATGCTAGGCGTTAGGATAGAAGAGCTCATCATAACCTGGTTTGGAGTAGCCCTATACCTCAGAGACGAAGACGTAGCCTACAGTATAAAAAGGCTTACAGTAATATCCCTATCTCCTCTAACGCTTGTGTTGATGGGGCTATCGATATGGCTATACACAGGGCAAGAGCTCTGGCTGGCGGTCTGGCTAAGCCTGCTGGGAGGTTCACTCGGAGACCTATACCTAACGGCTCTATTCGCGAAAACAAACCCAGTAGAGAGGATAAAGATATCCCAAGAGTGGAAGAGCAGGCTTAAAAACAAAGCCCTATACGTGCGGAAACTATCAACGTTGAAAAATTAAATATGTAGACTTGCTCCAGACACCTCAGCCACCTTGAAACGGCAATTTACTGAAGATTTTAGAATGCATAAAAAGTCGGGAAGAGGGGAAAAATCGGGGTTTTAAGCCCGGCTGCTCTATGGCAGCACTACCGTCTTAGAATAGTCTCGACCGCTAGAGGTGTGAAGCGTAACAGTAACAGCCTGACCCGATTTAAAGCCGTCAACACCTATCACTACTTTTACCGTCACATACTCTCCGGTGAGCACGGGTATACCGTTAACCAAGCTGGGGCTGACCGTGACCTGACCCATGTACGTTGAAAAAGGCCTCCCGTTTACCGATACGTCCGTCAACATAACGTCCAAAGTCCCGGTATTACCAACCTCCAAAGTGACAGTCCAAGCCTTTCTAACCGCGTCGTAAACCGCATAAGCCGCCGGTATTTCAAGCCTCTCAAACCTAACGACTTCTGTCATACTCACCCACTCAGGCGTCATAGTCCAGTTTGCGAGAGCACCTCCAGTATAGTATATCTTCGCATCCACGTTCCTCCAAGTCCCAGCCTCAACATCGCCTAGAATCACGTACGTGTCTATGGCGACCACCCCATCAGCCTGATACGCGACTACGTGTAGCCTACTATTGTAGGCCGTTTCAAGACCCACGTTGCAGACAGCGCCGTAAACGCGTAGATATGGGTTTCCGAGGAAGGGTCTAGCATCTTCACCCTTCAAATTAACCATTATAAGCCTAGCGCCCCTTAAAGCCTCTAAACGGCTCTGTAGCTCGGCAACCTGAGCCTTTAAAGCCTCAACTTGAGCTTTTAAAGCCTCAGCCTCCAGCTCTCTAGACTCCAACTCCTCCCTTAGAGAGTACACTTCACCCTCGTAATAGGAGACGTTCTCTCTAAGCCACTCTTCAACCGTGTTAAGCCTGTCGTTTAAACTGGCTATGACCTCGTCCTTCTCCCTGAGGCTGGAGCCGTAGTTTGAAACCGTAAAAGCTAAGCCTAGCAGCAAGACTACGCATAAAACAGTTAAAAATATGGTTAAACCTCTATACGTTTCCCTACTCATACCGCATCAAAATATACTTTCAATCAACCTATTATAAGACTTTCCATAAAACGCCGATGAGGGAGATTTGGTATAAATTGTAAGCTATTAACTGAAATTTTGCAAAAAGTCTAAAGAAAACTTATATATGGATATAGAGTCAACATAAATATAGCTAGTAAAAGGTCATAGTCTTGGGCTTAAAAAACTTCAGCATAGTAGGTGCGATATACGGATACTTCCCATGGGCTTCTAAGCTCGTGCTCTCAATCTACCGTAGGCTACCTGAAGCCCTTAAAGAAGCAGGTATCAAGGTATACCCCGAAGCATACGCGGCGACAATAGGACTATTCACAATATTAGGCTTGATTTTAAGCATAGGTGGAATACCTCTACTGGCATTAACGCTATACGCTCCCCAGGTCTTGGGGCTTCTAAGCATAATACCCTACTACACATACATAATATTCTTCCTAATACCCGGGCTAATACTGCTGCTGGGCATAGCCATCCCTAAGATAATGGCTTCAAACAGAGCCTCAAGCCTAGAAGCCGAAGTCCCATTCCTATCGGCATACGTAAGCGTAATGTCAACGGGAGGTATAAGCCCATACATAAGCATAGAGAGGCTTAAAAACTTCCAACTACTGCCAAACATGTCTAAAGAAGCCAAACTCATAACCCTGTGGGTTAGAGGGCTGGGCTTAGACCCTGTAACAGCCATAGAGGAGTCTGCCAAAAGCCTACCCTCCAAAGAGTACAGGGAGCTCCTACTGGGATACAGTAGCACTCTAAGAGCTGGAGGAGACGTAGTACACTACCTGCTGACAAAAACCAAAGACATCTTCGAAGACAGGCTTACGAGGCTTAGAATACTAGGCGAAAGAATGAGCGGTATGCTTGAAATATACGTGACCTTCAGCGTACTGTTGGCGTTGGGATTCTACACAATATACATAGTCTCCCTGACGATGGCAGCATACATACCTATAGGCTTCGGAGCCAGCTTCGTACTATTCACATACATATTCCTACCAATGATATCTGTAATGTTCCTATACATCATAGACATAATGCAGCCTAAGTACCCAAGCCTAAGGATGAGCCTATCCTACAAAGTATACTACGCGTCTATACCGTTCATGATACTACTCATATACCTGATGGTAGCACCGTTCATGCTACCAGAAGCACCATACCCGGAGCCTCTAACACCAGTCAGAGAATTCGTAGTCTACGTAAGCCAAGACCTACTACGTTTAGAACGCGGCTTCGAAGCACCCGTGGGATTCTGCCTAGCATTCCTAATATCCACACTACCGGCGGCCCTAGTAGACTACATACACAGCAGACATATGAAGCAGGTTGAAGGAGGCGTTACAGACTTCCTAAGAGACGTCGTAGAGATAAGGAAAACAGGCATGAGCCCTGAAAACTGCATAGTCTCCCTAGCTGAGAGAGACTACGGGAGGTTTTCAAAATACCTACGCGTCATAAGCAATCAAGTAGGATGGGGCATATCGCTGACAAGGGTTGTTGAAGGATTCATAAAGCGTGTAGACAGCTGGCTTGCAAACATAACCATGTACCTCCTAGTAGACGCGATAGAGGTTGGAGGAGGATCCCCGGAGACGCTGGATTCACTGGCAAGGTTCAGCGAAATGGTTGAAGCCGTTGAAAAGGAGAAGGATATGCGCATCAAACCCCTACTGATGGTCCCATACATAGGGGCTTTAACGTTCGTAGTGTCAACTGTAATACTGCTAAGCTTCATGAGGTCTACGCTTCAACTCGTAGGAACATCCATAGCCTACAGCCAGTTCGTAACAACACTATTGACACCTATGATAGCCCACGTATACCTGACGGGGCTTGTAGCTGGAAAGATAAGTAGCGGAAGGGTCTCAGGGGGATTCCTACACGCAGTCATACTGATAGTGGCTACGCTGATATCCATAGTTTTAAGCCCGATGCTTTCAATGCCCCTACAGCTGACACCGGTCGGGTGATAGAGGATGCTGAAGTCGCGTAAAGCCCTATCAGAAGTAGTATCAACAGTCATAATAGCCGGAAGCCTACTCGTTATGGCGGCGATAGCCTCGTGGCTCGCAGTGTCGATGTTTGAAGTTCAAAGCCAGCAGGCGGAGCTTGAAAGGGCGAAGGAAGCCTTCAAAAACCTGGCAGAAGCCATAGAAGATGTGGCGGCAAAACCAGGGGCCTCAGCCTACGTGAGGTTCAGCCCTAGGGCTGGAGGCGTGGAGATCCAGCAGGACTACGCAACAATAACAGTAACAATCGGCTCATTCAGCTACAGTGATACCATAGGTGCCATACGCTACAGAGGAGGCCCATATGCATCAGTATCTTCAAGAGTCATCATAAGAGGAGGTGCTGGAACAAACTCACATATAGTAGGCGACAGCGAAACCCCGATAGTTTGGGTTTACACAGACCCTGCCAAGGGGAAATACGTCTACCTAGACACGGCTAGGGTTAAAGTAACAGAGCTGGGCACTATCACGGTTAACGGAGATACATATAAGGTTGTAGAAGTCCTACTGATAAAGCTGGAATACGGCAGTGCCAGCTCAGCAGCAATAGTAGATACGAAGGTATCCTGCGTAAGTAAAAACGTCACAGTAATCTCCGGCTCAAGCATAACGATAAACGTCAACGGCGACTCCCTGCCGCTAGGGAATTGCGTAGTATACTTCATCGTTTCAACCGTGAGGGTGGACTTCGTATAATCGAGGTGAAGCTCCATGAGCAGCTCGATCCCGCACGTGATTGGAACGATGGCTCTACTTATGTGTAGCATATTCGTAGTCACATCCTTCATACTGCTTGGGCTGGCTGTTCAGATAGACCTGGTTAAGCCTCAGCTTCAGGAAGTAGCCGAATACGTGGCGTCTACACTTGTAGACCTCATAACGCTGGCAAACCAGACTGATGCGCAGCCGCTGCTATTGGTGAAGGAGCTTAGAATACCTTCAAGCGTTGCGGAGAGGGGTTTCACAGTAACCCTTGCCGATAAAAGCGGAGACCTATGCGTACATGTATGTCTAACCTTCCTGACAACAGTATCCGCCGAAGCACCTATAAACGTGCGCACTTCACATGAAGTTATAGTAGGAGGGCCTCAACAACCTCCAGGAGGCTTTCCAGTAGAATTAGATATGCTCTACAGCGGTTTGAAGCATCCGGTCGTATGGTGCTTTAAAGACGAAAAAGGCATCATCTACATTGGGCTAGGCGTGTGGAGCGAGGGTTCAACGCATGCTGAAACGGCCTCTCCGCTAGCATCCCTTAAATATAGGAGCATGGTAGATAATTATATGTGTTTTGAACGGGTGGTTGAAGCATGCATGCTTTAGAGTATCTAGTCGCAGGTTTAATCATGATAATATTCATATCCTTCTCCTCAGCGGTGATCATGCCGAGCGTATACATACCTCTGACGCATATAAAAGAACAGCAACTAGACGTCCTAGCTGAGAGGATAACAGATAAAATACTTCTAACGCCTGGAATCCCATACGACTGGCAAATAGTAGAAACAGAGCCGAGTGAAATTGAACTATATCCAGATGAATATAATGTTTTAGGGGATAACAATGATGCTTCATATATTACAATCTCTATAGATAACAGTCCAATCCAATTGAACATAAGCGACCCAGACTCAGGAAATATAGGAATCACCGATGTAAAAGTTTATGTGAGATTGAAAGGAGCGGGGGTAAATACTATGGTAAATATACGTGTAAATGTAGGTTCAAAAGAAATTGATAAATTTCTTAATATAAAATTGGGAAATGATTGGGAAAATAAAAGTCTTACCTTAAGTAAAAAATCTTGGACTTGGGATGAGATAAGAGATCTGAATATTGTACTTGAGAGAAAAAATGATGATGTATATTGCTCTGAACTATGGGTTGTTATACAATGTGAGCCTACACCTGAGGGATTGCATCCAAAGGAGCTCAACGGCTTTGGCCTCGCGCTCTACGAGGAGAATGTTAAAAGCCTAGCTGAACCCTACGTCTTAGATAGGGATAAAGTGTTAAGGTTAACCAGTGAAAGTGTTCAATTGGATCCTTTAGATGTGGCGAGAAGCCTAGGCCTCATGGAGGACAACCATCTGAAATACGGGTTTCACATAAAGATCAAACCAGCCTTAAACATCTCTAGGACTGTGACATATAATACAACTGAATATTCTAAGAAACTGTATAAGACTATTCACGTAAAAGTGATAAACTACGAAAATAAGCCGTTAGCCAATGCAAGAGTATACGGTTTAGCCATACTGTTCTATATAGATACCGATCAAAAAACGGTCGGATTGGACTGGATCATAAACCAGACGACGACAGACGTGTTGGGTGAAGCCGACATCACATACGACTACGCAAGTGACAAAAATATTGAAGACATAATCAGCCGAAAGCCTACCGGAACATTCGACTACACTTTCCTATACATCACCTACGTAGACTTCTACGGCTTAAAATCGTATGCAATAGACTCCCTCTCAGACGTGGAGACCCCGGCTATGATAGTGCCTACCGAGGATGGGATAACAGTTCTCCACGACCCGTCTGAATTCCCCAGAGGCGCCATCCACATGCGTGGGGTCTTTGGAGTGAGCCTCCCATACATCATGTCTGAAGGCGAGGTTAAGCCGAATATATATAAAGTATGGGTTCGTACGAGGGGCGCAGAATCCTACAACATCATAAACCACGGAGGTAAAGAATACGTATACTACAGTCTTACGGGGGTGGAGCAAGAGCTTAACGCAATAGGAATATGCTTTAAGTGGACGGGTGAATTCCACTTCTACATAGTCTCCCTCCGCAAGATCATAGGTGAAGAGCTAAACTACGGTATTCTCAGTGGAATAGGCGGTAAGAAGACGATAGTCGTCGCCAAGCGCATTGTGAGGATCGAAGGTATGGATTACGTTTTCGAGTTTAAGATGTGGAGGATGGCTGAAGATTGAAGCTTCTAAAGGCGAGAAAGGGCATAATGCGTGTAATAGAAGCCCTATTCGCCTCAATCATAATACTCGTAGCTATCGTAGCGTCAAACCAGCTCATAGTCTTCCCAAACCCGTTCACATCTAGAACGAGGTCAGACCTAGAGAAGCTAGGCTACAACCTGATGTTTAAACTAGCCCAAGATAAAACATTTGAAAGGCTCATTCTAGACGATGACAATGGCGTTAGAATTGGATGGGAAAACGACGCTAAAATATTCCTAAGCGGCCTACTCCCCATAGGAGTATACTTCAACCTCACGGTATACGAAGTGTCAGACAGCGGAGAGGTATCACCCATCAATAGCCGACCGATTACAAACGCTGAGAGCGAAGAAGTCTTCCTTAAAGGCGGAGACGTAGTCACAGTCATATACACCTACACTATGAAAATAGAGGATGAAACAGCCACACTGCTATTCTACCTCATCTTAACCAGAGGAGGCAGATAGCCTTGAAACGTCTAGCTAAACGCCGCAGGGGACAGTTTATAGTGGCCGCGGCAATGTTCATAGCTTTAATAATACTCTCAATGTCTCTCCTAATATACTCAGCCGGCTCAAGATACCAAACACTGGAGAAAGAACCAGTCAGAGAAATCGTGCAGACGATAACAGACGACTTCAAAAGAATGCTAACAATAGCCCTAGCAGACTACAGCGAAGACCCGGATGATACAGCCTTCAATAGAGCCGTATCCGGCTGGGCTGATAAAACGATCTACTGTTATTCAGGCATGGGCCTCCAATTGGATGTCACAATTCCCGATGAAAATCCATACTTTGGTCATAATGATGAGGGAGATTCATTCGAAATCGACGTTGCGTCTGTTTTAAATCTCAACATTACTAGCATAGGCTTCTACGGCTACAAATACCCACTGCAGATAAAACTAAACGTAACAATAGATGAAGCATTATGGGGCTCTTATAATATAGGTGGAAAACTTTACATGGACTTTCTCAATATAACGGTTACAGCCTTTAAGGAAGAAAATCTGACCGTATCAGATTTAAAAATAACCGCACTGAAAATCACCGTACGTAATGATAGTAGTGAAGAAGACATCTATTTCACCGATAAAGATATGACAGAATATCTAGATGTAACTTACATCAGTGGATATGGAACATATATTATAACCCTGAAGCCGGACAAAGCCATACCGACTAGCCTTGAAAAAATTACAGACCTTGAAGCCTACCTTGAATTCATGGATGGGAGAGGTATAAAAGGATATGCTCAGAAAGTAGGTGTAAATGTAAACCTCATATATGTCAGCGACATCACTATGACTTATCAGCTAAAAGGGTCAAAATACCATATATATACAGATGTTACAGTCTCAGATAGGCTTGGGAAGCCTGTTTCAGGCGCCACTGTGACGCTAAGCATAACTTTGCCAAACAATGAGACAACACAGCTCACAGCTAAAACAGGTAATGATGGAATAGCAAATTTTGAACTTACTGTTCCTAAAAAGAAACAATATGAGGGAACATATAAAGCTATTGTCGTTAACGTTGATAAGAAAGGATACCTCTACAATCCCAATTTTAACGTTAAGACAGAAGAAACATTAACGATTCCATAACAGGAAACGTTTTCTACAATAGCGTTATATCTGTTGAATAGATTTTTACTAGGGTATTCTTTTAAAGAATTACATGCGAATATACCGTTAACTGAAACTATATAAACCTGCTTGGGATTTTTTCCGATTAAAAGGAGGTTTTTATTGGTAAAAATCCTTAGAAAACATATTAATAACCATCTTCTAAATATTTAAACGTATAAGGGGATTAAATTGGAGGAGAAGCCTTTAGTCTACAGGATTTACCCGTTTACCGCCATAAGGGAGTATGTAGCAGGGCTTATGCTCCTCATACTCGGGTTTAGAATGGTGCTCTTCATATCCTCCACAGTGACAGACCTAGACTTGGCTTTAACGTTAGCCCTCATCATAGCCGTATTTGCCGTCTGGAGGGTTAAAGAGATAAAGCCAACAACCGCAGGCGTAGTGAGAATCCTACTACTGCTCTTAATAGTACTATCCCCAGTCATAGCCGTACAATACGTAAAATTCTACAGACCACCCCAATGGCTTATGGAGCTCTGGAACAACACAGTCCAAGGCTTCAACCTATTCTCTAAAACGCCAGTCCTATTCCCAGCCATGGTGACAACAGTCTTCATAATAGGTTTAACGGCAATACTATACGGCGTTGTAATAACCATAAGCTACAAGATAATTTTGACGGAGCGCGACATAACGATTGAAAGGTCTCTACCCATGGAGGCGAGCTACAAGATCCCAATAGACCACATAGTCAGCATAGAAGTCATTCAATCAAAGATCGGGAAACGTTTAAACTATGGAAACGTCCTCGTAGTGACAAATGGAATGGGTACAATACTACTGCCTAAGATCGAAAGGCCTGAAGAGTTCAGAAACCTCGTAGTTGAACGATACGCTAAGATTAAGACTGGAGCTGAACCGATAAATGAAGCAGGCATCACCATTAGAGAATACCCCGTTAAAAGCGTGAAGGTATCTGAAGGCTCTACATGCCCCATATGTCTAAACCCCATATTGACCTCTCCTTCAAACGAAGTGTATATATCTATATGCCCGTTCTGCCTATCCGTCTTCCACCTACGCTGCCTACACAGGTGGATGGAGGAGAACGGCCGTAAATGTCCCAACTGTGGGAGGGAGTTTAAACCAGCATGATTAAACAAACTTTAAATATACGTGAGGTGTAATTGGAGGTGGTAGGGTTTTGTCCAAGAAAGTAACAAGTCGTATGCGTACTCTCTCTTCAATATTTAGAAGAGCTACACCTGAAATAGTGAAGAAGCAGGTTAAACTACCTTACACATTCAAACCGATACTTCCAGAGTACCAGATAGTTGAAACATACTGGATCAGAGAGCCCTTTTCAAAGGTAACCATAGCCTCAATACCCGAGCTCGGAGGAGCATACTCCTACTTCGTATCCGAAGTAGAGCTCCTAGAAGAGGAGAGGAAGGCCACAGACAAACTCATAGAAATACTCTCAGCCGAGCTTAAACCTCCAACAGTAGAAGAAGAAGTAGACCTTAGAAAACACGTCCTAGCAGAAGCCGAAAACATGATAAGCAAATACCGCTCAACCCTAGCAATAGCCAAGGAGAGCAAAGACAAAATACTATACTACGTTGAAAGAGACCTCTTAGGGTTCGGACCTATACATACGATGGTTTTAGACCCTAGGATAGAAGACATATCCTGCGAAGGCGTAGACACCCCGGTCTACGTCTGGCATAGAGACTACGAAGGACTACCTTCAAACCTAGTATTCCTAGACGGCAAACACCTAGACGACCTCATAGTTAAACTCGCCCACATAGGCGGCAAACACGTCTCAACGGCATTCCCAATAGTAGACACGATGATATACGGAAAACACAGATTCGTAGCAACATTCAAACGCGAAGTCACACCTAAAGGATCGACGTTCACTATAAGGAAGTTCAGGGAAAAACCCCTATCCATAGTTGAACTGGTTAAATCACATACGTTAACGGCTAGGATGGCCGCCTACTTCTGGCTCCTCCTAGAAAACAGAATGTCGATAATCATAATAGGAGGAACTGGAGCAGGTAAGACAACGCTTCTAAACGGGCTTGCAAGCCTAATAAACCCAGCTATGAAAATATGCACAGTAGAGGAAATAGCGGAGTTAAACCTATCCCATGAAAACTGGGTTCAATTCGTCAGCCGTGAAAGCTACGGTATTGGAGGCGCAGCTTCAAGCGCCATACCGCTATTCAGCCTAGTAAAGACAACGCTCAGGTACAGGCCAGACTACATAGTGGTTGGAGAAGTCAGAGGGGAGGAGGCCTTCGTACTATTCCAAGCCCTAGCCACGGGGCACGGTGGAATGTGTACACTACACGCTGAAGACGTAGACTACGCGATCAAAAGACTTACAAGCCCACCTATGAACGTAGCCGAAGTATACATACCTCTGATGAACGTAGTAGCTGAAGTCGAAAGAGTGCACCTACCAAAGCCTGTAAGCGGGTCTCTGTTCGGAAGAAGGGTTAGAGAAGTCTCAGAAGTCATAAGCCACAAAGAGTTCACGAAAGTCTTCAACTGGAACCCTCTAACAGACGACTTCTCATCTAGACTTGAAGAGAGCATACTCCTCAGAAAGATATCTCTAAGGACTGGTAAAGACTTCCAAGACCTAATAGACGAAATAGATAGGAGAGAAGTAGTGATCAAATGGATGGTTGAAAAGGGGATACTCCAAACAGAAGACGTAGCAAAAGTAATATCCCAATACTACATATCGCCAGAAGCAATGTACAACATAGCCTCCATGGAGCTAGCGACACCGATAAAACTCAAAATACCCACCACGACAAAAATAGCTGAAAACCCATCTAAAGAAGGGGAGAAAAGCAACATACCCTCATAAACCATTGTCGGATAATCAACATTTTACCAAAGGCTCGAATTCTAGGCTACATAGTCGTTTATAGTCGTGCGTAACCTTTCCCCTCGATCAACCCATCGAAGCCTTTTTAGAACCCTACTCGCATCTGAAGGTTTAATACAGCTACCGTATCCGTTACTAAATCGCATTTTCCACATCTAATAAGCCTACCCCATGGGAAGCCATGCCTCCAGAGCAGAGGGGAAGGGTTAAACCCCTCTCCTATCTTATTTGTTGAAATTTGAATAGACTTTCCGAGATAATTTAACCTTGAAGAACGAACTTAAAAGCCTCCTCTTTAAGCTTGAATTATTCGTTGACTAGGACCTATGGAGCTTCTACAGGAACTCTGCAACTCTTGGCCGCTTCCACAGCCTATAGACATCGCTTTTAGAACGTCGAAGACCTACCCGTCAGCAGCCTGAAAGTATTACAGAACAACATATGGAAAAGCTTATAAATAATGCGGGTGTTAAAATTTTCCGAGGGAAATTTTATGAAACTCAAAACTGGTATATTGGTAATCGTCCTCTTGGCTTCGCTGTTCTCCAGCCTACTTTCAACCAGCATTCCAGTCTCCACAGCTCAAGCGCCGCCTAAGGGACCTTGGGTTGACGAAGTGGACTTTTTCGTAGAGACAGATGAAGCGAAGACAATAGACATGTTGCTGAAGAACGAGATACAAGTATACTTCAGAGACATAAGAGACCCGGGATTGTTCAAGACTGTGAAAGCCTCACCAGACCTATGGTATGCTACATCCTTCGGACTATACTTCGAACTAACCTTCAACCCAGTGGGTCCAGAATTCCCGGCGACGGGTAAGTTAAACCCATTCGCCGTCCCGAGGATAAGGGAAGCCATGAACTACCTAGTGGATAGAAACTACATAGTTGACGAGATAATGGCCGGTATGGCTGTACCCAGATACACCTGTATAACACCAGCGTTCCCAGACTACGCGAGATACGCCGACACAATGAAGGAAATAGAATCAAGGTACAGCTACGACTTAGATAAGGCTAGAGAAATAATCGCCGAGGAGATGATCAAACTCGGCGCAGAACTAGTAGGCGGAAAATGGTACTACAAAGGCGAACCCGTAACGATAATCTTCCTAATAAGAGTGGAAGACCAGAGGAGAGCGATAGGCGACTACGTAGCCTCACAGCTTGAAAAGCTGGGATTCACAGTCGATAGACAGTATAAGACCAGCAGAGAAGCATCACCTATATGGATTAGAGGAAACCCGGCGGACGGTAAGTTTCACATATACACGGGCGGATGGATAACAACACTAGTCTCCAGAGACGAATCAGACAACTTCGGCTTCTTCTACACGCCGAGGGGAGGTATGGGACCGCTATGGAGCGCCTACAAGCCAAGCCCAGAATTCGACTACGTAGCCGGTAGACTATGGGCTAGAGACTTCGCCACCATGGATGAGAGGAACGAGCTGATGAAGAAGGCTCTGGAACTTTCAATGGAGGATTCTGTAAGAGTGTGGCTGGTCAGTCAAGTCGCCCCATGGCCGGCTAGAAAAGAAATATCCTTAACATACGACTTGTCCGCCGGTTTTTCAGGTGCAAGGCTTTGGCCATACACGATTAGATACGTCGATCAAGTCGGCGGAACTGTTAAAATAGCATCCACGGACATACTCGTAGACCCCGTGAATCCGGTTGGAGGAAGCAACTGGATATACGATGCGATGTACTACCGTGCACTATCAGACCCAGCGGTTATACCCGATCCATTCACTGGACTGTACTGGCCTCAGAGGGTTGCGAAGGCCGAAGTCTACGCCTTAGAGGGGTTGCCTATAGCCGTTACCTTAGACTGGGTCTCTCTAAAATTCGTTAAAAGCATCGATGTGCCGCCGGATGCATGGTACGACTGGGACGCCGAGAAACAGGAGATCGTTTACGCACCTCCTGGAACAACCGCGAAGACGAAGACAGTGGTCTACTACGACGATAGCATATTCGAAATGACTTACCACGATGGAAGCAAATTCTCACTGGCAGACATAGTGTTCAGCTATATACTGACCTTCGACAGAGCTAAGCCTGAAAGCCCCGTATACGACGAGTCCTATCTGCCGGCGTTTGAAGCCTTCAGAGAATACTTTAAAGGCTTTAGAATCGTAAGCGAAGAACCACTAATCATAGAGTACTACTCAGACGCCCTGTACCTAGATGCCGAGCAGATAGCTGCATCCGCCGCCAGCGCCTTCTACCCAGACTACGCATACGGCCCTGGACCGTGGC
>CAZMSC010000027.1:0-17505 GCA_964568845.1 uncultured Candidatus Bathyarchaeia archaeon
GTAGAGGTATGTAGTACTTCTCAAAAATCCTTGGACTCATAACTAGGCTTGTAATCTGATCTCCACACCATACGAATTCGGCTGGAGAATCGGCTATTATACGGTATGCCTCCTCCTGCCTCATGGCCATAACGTGTATTAAATCTTCGATCCTCTCCCTGTTTCTGTAAAACTCTTTACAGAGTTTTTCCAAACCCATGTATTGAACCCATAGTTTGCTAAATGGTGTTGGATCTGCATTAGCAGTTAAAATGCCGCTATCCCCTATCTTCCTATCCAATTCTACAAAGTACCCGTAATCAGGCTTATATACAGCGTCTTCCTCTATGAATTTTATGATCTTATAATCAGATGGCTCTTTAAACGGGTACTCTATTATCCAGTTTTCACCAGCCTCAGGCCTCAGACCAGTTCTAATACGCATAGACATTAAGCCTACAGGTGTATGGTAAATCCTATACAAGATGTTTCCGACTAAGCGCTCTTCTACGCGTACATTTGGATATTTAACTCTGTAAACTGGGATCCAAGCGTATAGAATGCCCATGCCCATTTTTCTAAGCCTCTCTTCAGCGGATGGGCTTATCCTGGCGATGGATCTATAGGGGGCAAATGGGACATATTCAGGCTTCTTACGGTGTAAGACAGCCATAATGTTCTCTCTAATATTCATCTCACAACACCAAGGTAGGTATTTTTATATAATCCCAGTGGTACTATTTTTGAGTTATGATGTTTGCTTTCAAACCTAGGCTCAATATTAAAGACGCCGTTCCCAAGTGGCTCATAGAAACTATGCATGAGAAGGCTTTAGAAGTCCTTGAAAACGTGGGGATTAAAGTTGCAAATAAGATTCTCATAAGACGAATAGAGGGGTGTGATGGGTTTAAACTGTGCGGGGAATGGGTGAGGATCAGAAGTAGCCTCGTCGAAGATCTGGTCTCAGAAGTTAGGCGGAGACGAGAGCGGAGCATAGGACGTGGTTTAACCGAGGAAGAGCTCATACTTTCACCCGGGTATCCAGGTTGCTCCTGGATCGTTGATTTAGATACAGATGGCATAGAGCCTTTGACAACGGAGAAGCTTGTTGAAGCCACTAAGCTTATAGATTCGCTGTATGATTGGGGTGTTAGAGGTGGTGCTCCAGGCGCTCCCGTAGATGCGTCTCCTAAGCTACGTAGGGTTGCACAATGTCTAATAGGCTATACGTATAGCCGTTCAGCTGGTCCAGCTCCGTTTGAAAGCTATGAGGAAGCCGTCTATATTAAACGTATGGCTGATGTCATGGGTCACGGCTTTGGTGTAGACGTATACGTGATAAGCCCCCTCCGTCTTGAGGGCATATCCTTAGATAGGGCTATACCTTTCCTGGAGAGTGGAGAGTGCGATTGGGTTGGGATAAGCTCTATGCCCCTTGCGGGTGCTACGGCGCCGGTATACCCGGCTGGTGCGTTTATCCAAGGTATAAGTGAGGCTTTAGGCGGATACACTATACTTCACGAAGCCTACCCGGATATACCTATGGGTTTCAGCGTAAACGCGTACCACTTCGATATGCGTCATGGAAACATAGTATTCGGCTCCCCTGAGCAGACCCTAATGGATCTATTCAGCATAGCGTTAAACATGTTCTACGGCGGAGGACTGCACGGCGTCAGGTCTTTCAGAACGGTTGCAAAGCAAGTGGATATACAGGCGCAGGTTGAGAAATCCTCCTCAGCCACAGTCGGGGTTTTAACAGGACCTGGAACTTTCATACATGCTGGCCTACTGAGTATAGACGAGGTTTTCAGCCCCGTGCAACTAATCATAGACTGTGAAGTGGCCAGATATTTAACTAGACTCGCTAAAGGTTTAGAGTTTACAGAAGATCAAATAGAACGGTCATTTCAGACCATAACTAGATGCGCTCCCATAGGTCAGTATTTAACGGATAAGACAACTTTAGAAGACTACAGGCGGATATACTGGACGCCTGAAATCTTCGACCACTCATTATTCCGCACACATAGGCCAGATCTAGACATAATAGCGAAGGCTAAGAAGATATGTAGGGAAAAGATTCAAGAGCATAAGTATCGGCTTGAAGATGAGAAAAGGGGGAAACTGGAAGAAATATATCGGGAGGCCGTTAGAACGCTATCTTAGAAGGACAAAATCAGATCACTAGGCTCTTCTTAACTAGGTTACGATACTATCCTTTTCAAACCTTGGACACCTCGTTGTAAGACGTTTTTCCCGAAGAATTTCAAATGGTCTCAGAAGCATCTACATTATTCTATAGTGAATTATTGCCGTTTAATTACCGGACGTACAACTACATGGTAAAAGCGGTGAAAGGAGGGATGTACGTACTTCCTCCAGCTACAGTTACATATAAGGATCGGGATCAAACGGTATATACGAGTACGTCTAATACGGTAGAGATATCCGTCGGATGAAGACGTTTTCCCAACCCATATTGTAACATAAGTTTGCTAGTTTGGAATGCATGTTGACATCCTTAGAATTATTTCTAGTCAATATTGCATTTTATTAAAGCCATGATTTTTAAGTAGAAGGGAAACTTTTTATATCCAAACAGCATAATATTTTAATGGTGAATATGCTTTTCATAACTCTGTGTAGATTTAGAAAAAAGCCCACAAAAGAGATGATGGCTGAAGCCCAGAGGCTTTTTGAAGAAGCCGCTAAAGAAGGCGCCAGAATCCTAGGCATATATTGGGTTTTAGGTCGATACGATGTAGTTCTCGTATCTGAATGCCCAGATGAAAAAACACATATGAAGATGGCTATAAAATTCGGAGATATAGTCTCTACTGAAAGCCTCGTAGCAGTACGTTCTGAAGAAGCTGTGAAGCTTCTCTCATAGCTTTTAGAAAAATGCTTCGGCATCGACGATACATCCGATGTCCATACGTTTAACCTAGACTTAAGTATAAATAAAAAGCTTCAGATGTTGAGACGATGGATTAAAATACTTTCAAAGTCAAAATTTAGAAGGAATATTGTAGAAAACATCACCAATATTTGTAAGCTAAAAGATAATGATATTCAGAAGGAGATTTTAAAATAACGAGATTAGATGCTATGTGTCTGCTTTAATTCCCTCTCTAGCTAATATTGATCTAGCGGCTATCACACCAGATGCTGATGCTTGCATGAGCCCTCGCGTTATACCTGCTCCGTCGCCTGCTACGTAGAGGTTTTTAATCTCTGTTTCAAGATTTCTATCGAGTTTTATTCTGGCCGAGTAGAATTTTACTTCTACGCCATAGAGTAGTGTATGATTTGAGAAGACGCCTGGTGTGAGCTTGTCGAGTGCTTCAAGCATTTCAAGTATATCCGTCAAATACCTGTAGGGCAGTACGAAGCTTAAATCTCCAGGGGTTGCGTTTTTCAAAGTAGGTTTAACTATGCTACGGTTTATACGGTCCTCAGTAGACCTCCTCCCCTTTTTAAGGTCTCCAAGCCTCTGAACTATAACACCGCCACCTATTATGTTGGCGAGTCTTGCTATATACTTGCCATAGGCTATGGGCTCTTTAAACGGCTCCGTGAAGGATACACTTACTAAAATCGCGAAATTGGTGTTATCGGTCTTCTTCTCAGAGTAGCTTTGACCGTTAACTGTGAGAACGTCGTCGTAGATCTCCGTTATGACCTCCCCGTGTGGACATACGCAGAAAATCCTAACCATGTCGTCGAAGGACTTGGAGTAGAATTGGAACTTCGGCTCGTATAGCGCATTTGTCAAGGTCTCCATAACGGCTGCTGGCACTTCAACTCTGACACCTAGATCTATCGGGTTGTTTTCCAGACCAAGTTGGAAACGTCTAGCCTCTTTTTGAAGCCACTCCGCACCGCTTCTACCTGGAGCTAGAACGACATATTTAGCCCTGTAAACTTCTCCATCAGATGTTTCAACGCCCACGGCTCTCCCATTTTCTACAAGGACTTTCGCAACCTCCGATCTAAACTTGACTTCAACCCTCCCATTCAAATATCTTCTAGCTGCCTCTAACACGGAGTTGGCCTTATCAGTACCCATATGCCTCAAAGTCATAGGTATGAAGTTTAAACCCGCTAAGACAGCTCTCCTTCTGATATCTTCTATGAGATCTCCATCGCTACCGTAGACCTTATCCGGTACACCGAACTTCCTGTAGAAGGCATCTACATACTTAACAAGGCTTTCAAGCTCTTCTCTAGGCACGTAGTCTGTAAGCCATCCTCCCACATCTGGAGACAGTATGAGCTTTCCATCACTGAATGCGCCAGCTCCCCCCCACCCATTAAGTAGATTGCATGGTTTACACTGCTTACTGCAAACGCCGGAGGTTAAAGCTGGGCATCTACGGTTTCTAATATCTAAACCCTTCTCAAGCATTAAAATTGAAAGGTTGCTTTTTTCAGATAGCTCTAAAGCCGTGAATATTCCGGCAGGCCCACAACCAACTATTACTACATCGTACAGAGTAATCCCACACCATAGAAATGAGGCAACATATATTAAAGTTTAACAGTTTCAGGTTTTAAATAGCCATAGGCATTTATCATCCAATCTGTTAAACATCTTTATTTTAAAAATTTTTAAATCTTTCAATTTCTTTGCATAGAAAATGTGGAAAAGTTGGACGTGAAATGCCTAGTAGTGGGTTTGATAATAGGACTTATAATCGGAGCGGCTGTCGGCTATTCGATTCAAAAGCCAGCAGGAGTATCTACTGAAGAGTATGAAAGGCTTAGAAACGACTATGATCGTGTTGTAGCTCAGCTTAATAACGTTACGGCTGAGCTTCAGATGTTAAGGAGGCCTCTGAAGGTAGGATTCATCTATGTGGGTCCTGTGGGTGACTGGGGATGGAGTCATGCTCACGATACGGCTAGAAGATACATTGAAAGCATCTTCCCATGGGTTGAAACGGTCTACGTTGAAGCTGTCCCAGAGGGAGACTGCCCCAAGGTAATAGATAGATTGATAGATGAGGGTTGCGACGTCGTTTTCACGACAAGCTTCGGCTTCATGGACGCTACAATTGAAGCGGGCGAAAAGTATCCGAATAAAATCTTCTTCCACTGCTCCGGCTACAAGAGAAGTGCTAACGTAGGTACGTACTTCGCCGAGTTCTACCAGCTATACTATTTAAATGGGCTTATGGCCGGTGCATTAACGAAGACGAATAAGGTGGGCTACGTAGCCGCGCATCCGATTCCGGAAGTGGTTAGGCATATAAATGCCTTTGCTTTAGGTGTAAAAGAGGTTAACCCTAATGCCGTTGTAGACGTTCGATGGATATTCTCTTGGTACGATCCATCTGCGGCTAGAGAAGCTGCCGAGTCGCTTATAGCCTGGGGGGCTGACGTTTTAGCGTTTACAGAGGACTCTCCAACAGTGGTACAGGTTTGCCAGGAGTACTATGATAAAGGTAAGCCTGTCTATTGCTTCGGACACTACAGTCCAATGCAGAGCTTTGGACCAGACGTATGTGTGAGTGGGCAGTTGGTGCACTGGGAGGTCCTATATGCAGATATCCTCAGTAAAATACGTAGCGGTTACTACAATTCCGCAAACCTGGCTGATGTTGACTATTGGTGGATGCTTCGAGAGAAGGCTGTAGAGCTTGGAGGAGAATATGGTGTTCCAATAAACCCGAAGTTCATACCGATACTGAGCAGTACGTATATAGATCATCCCGAGTTCGGTAGATTAAGCGTTTACGACCTCGTTATGAAGAGGCTAAGCCAGATGTCCGAAGACACTGTTGTATTCGACCCATTCACAGGCCCGATATATGATAATAAGGGCAATTTAAGAGTTGAAGCCGGTAGAAGAATGACTCATGATGAGCTTTGGACGATAGACTGGTTTGTAGACAACATAATCGCAACCGTTCCAGTGTAGCTTTTTAAATCCCCCTCCTATTTTTTCTTCAAAATCAGCCTCTAAAGCTTCAGTAGGTGCGGGTAGAAATGGAGAGGGAAATGCTCGTTAAAATGGTCGGGATCACTAAAATCTTTCCAAACGTAGTAGCTAACGATTCAGTAAACTTTGAGCTTAAACATGGTGAAATTCACGGCCTCCTCGGCGAAAATGGGGCTGGTAAAACTACACTTATGAACATTCTCTACGGCGTATATAAGCCGGATAAGGGTGAAATCTACATAGAGGGGAGGCCTGTTCATATAAAATCTCCGAAAGACGCTATAAGCTTAGGAATAGGAATGGTTCCTCAGTTCCCAGAACTGGTTGAAAACATGACTGTAGCTGAGAACCTCGCCCCCCTCTTTCCAGAGAAGGTCTTAGGAAAGAAGAGGATTAATGAAATCCGTAGGATTGCCGAGGAATACGGACTTCCCATAGATGCTGAAGCAATGGTTTATGATCTCTCGCTTGGAGAGAGGCAGAGAGTTGAGGTTTTAAAGGCTTTAATACGTGGGGTTAAAATCCTCATCCTTGACGAACCTACAACAGTCCTAACTCCTAATGAGGTAAATCTTCTATTCAAAGCCGTTAGAAAGATGAGGGGAGAAGGTAAGGGTATAATATTCGTATCGCATAAGCTTCCAGAAGTTTTAGAGTTAACTGATAGAGTTACCATTTTAAGGAAGGGTAAGGTTGTCGCAACCTTGAATACTAAAGAGGCGAGTGAAGAGGAGCTAGTAAAACTGATGGTTGGTAGAATGGTTTTAAGAAAATATGCGAAGGGGAAAACGATTCTAGGTGAAGAAGTTTTAAGAGTTGAAAATCTGCACGTGTTGAACGATAAAGGTGGACTAGCTGTTAAAGGATTGAGCTTTTCAGTCAGAAAGGGTGAGATATTCGGTATAGCCGGAGTATCTGGGAATGGTCAAAAGGAATTGGTTGAAGCGCTAACGGGTTTTAGACGGGTGGAGAAGGGTAGAATAATAATCGGTGGAAGCGAATTAACCTCCCACCTCCAGTTTAGAAGAATCGCCTCACACATACCCGACGATAGGGTTGGAATGGGCATTCTCCCATCTCTAAGCGTTTTGGAAAACCTCGTTTTAACATCCTACAGACGTTTCTCTAAGTTTGGCCTTCTGAAATTTAACGAGCTTGAACAGTATGCTAATAGTTTAATATATAAGTACAGCATTATCGCGCCTTCTCTTAAAGCACCTGCTTGGCAGCTTTCAGGGGGAAACTTAGCTAGGCTTATCTTAGCGAGGGAGACTTCTACAGAATGTAGCCTTATAGTAGCTGTCCATCCAACATTCGGCTTAGATGTAGCTTCGACTGAGGAAACGTGGAAGCTTCTACTTGAGCTTAGGAGGAAGGCGGCTGTACTTCTGGTATCGGAGGATCTTGAGGAGGTTCTCCAGTTGAGCGATAGAATAGGGGTCATGTACAAGGGGGAGTTTATAGACGTCTTAGATTCTGAGGAGGCCGATGTTGAGAAAATAGGTTTAATGATGGGGGGAGTTAGAGTTGATTAAGGTTGAAGAGAGGAGAGAGCCATCTTTAATTGTGAAAATCGCCACGAAGATTGTAGCCGTTCTTCTGGCTTTAGGAATATCGGCGACCATTTTCATAAGCTATGGTATTGATCCAATCTATGCCTTCTCAATAATGTTCTCTAAATCGTTAACTCTATATGGTTTAAGTGAAGTTGTAACTAAGTTTATACCGCTTGAGCTTTGCGGGGTAGGTCTAATAGTTGCATTTAAATCGGGTATGTGGAACATAGGGGCAGAGGGGCAGCTCCTAATAGGGGCAATTATGGCTACTTGGGTAGCTCTATTCCTAGATATTCCAGACTTCACCCGCCTCCCTCTAATACTGACTTTAAGCATGGTCGGCGGTATTACGTGGGCTCTTATACCGGCTTTTCTCAAAGCTAAGCTTGAAGTCAATGAAGTTATAGTGACGCTTATGATGAACTATATAGCGAGTTTCTTAGTCAACTACCTCGTTTACGGGCCTTGGAAGGGGTCTAAGGAGTGGGGCTTCCCCTACACGGATAAGTTTCCAGAATCAGCGTGGTTGCCGGCAATACCGGGCACAAGGATACACTGGCCAACTCTACTAATAGCATCCGTAGTTGCTTTTACAGTATTCTTCATAATGTTTAAAACGACTTTGGGATTTGAAATGAGGGTTTGCGGTCAGAGTAGGAGAGTTGCGGAATACTCCGGAATGAACTATACGAAGGCGCTGATGGTAAGTATGGCTATAAGTGGGGCACTCGCCGGTTTAGCTGGTGCTGGAGAAGTCTGTGGAATACACCGCCGGTTGAGATATGCGTCAGCCATCTCCTCAGGATACGGATATTCTGGGATAATAGTAGCCTGGCTTAGCGGCCTCCATCCCATAGCCTCCTTACTGTCAGCATTCTTCATAGCTTTCCTTCTAGCTGGTGGAGATATTTTACAAGTCTCTCTAGGGCTTTCCTCGGGGGTTGTCAGCGTCTTCAATGGAGCAATTCTCTTCTCTCTGTTGATCTCGGAGTTTTTCGGAAGGTATAGGTTGAGGTGGAAATAATGGATCCCGTCACAGAGCTAATATCTATGGTTGTAAGCGCGGGTACAGCTCTTCTGCTCCCGGCTTTAGGGGAAATATATGCTGAACGATCAGGTGTATTGAATTTAGGCGTGGAGGGAATGATGGCTCTAGGAGCTGTAACAGCCTTCTACTTAACCTATTTGACGAAGGAGCCTTTTTTAGGATTAATTGTAGCGGCATTGGCTGGTGTATCGCTTGCATTTATACATGCATTTATCTCCATATCTATCCGTTCAAATCAGGTGGTGTCTGGCTTGGCGCTGTCAATGCTTGGAGTAGGGTTAAGCTCTCTAATAGGTAAAAGCCTCATAGGTGTGCCGTTAAAGTACACTATAAGTAGGTTTGAAGTTCCACTATTAAAGGACATACCTATTATTGGAGGTTTCTTCGTGCAAAATGCCTTAACATACGCATCATACTTCATAGTAGTATTGTTATGGTTCATCTTGTTTAAGACTAAGATTGGGGTTTACGTGAGAATGGTCGGTGAAAACCCTAGAGCAGCGGATACGGCCGGAGTAAACGTTCCAGTCATCAGGTATGCCTGCACTCTCTTAGGTGGCGCTCTAGCGGGACTGGGTGGAGCCTATCTAAGCATATGCTACACACCGGCTTGGATTGAAGGTATGACCGCGGGACAGGGGTGGATAGCTTTAGCCCTCGTGATATTCTCAGCGTGGAATCCACTGTATGCCATTGTAGGCTCATATCTTTTCGGCGGAGTTAGGGTCTTACAGTACAGGTTGCAACCGTATGGCTTTTCTCCTCCTCTACTTCAGACTCTCCCCTACGTTTCTACGATAGCTGTCCTCATAGTTTTCAGCAGTGGTCGGCTGAGGAGGAGGTTGGGAGCGCCCTCCGCATTGGGAAAGCCGTATTATAGAGGGGAGAAAACCTAGCCGTCGCCGAATTCTTCAACAAGCCGCTTCCAATCTTCTACACTTATTCTTACGAGTCTTTCGGTTTCAACTCTACCCATTGAGGTAACTCTTACAAACTTAGCCTTCGATCTAAGCTCGTCGATGTTTCCAGCACCTATGTAACCTAGACCCTGTTTAACACCGTCTATTGCCTCCATCAGAACTTCTCTTAAACTCCCCCTGTACTCTATGAGTGCTTCAACACCTTCAGCGGTGCGTTTAACCTTTTTACCGTATCTGTCGGTTTTATCTATCACGGTTTTAGAGCCCATCCCCCTGTAAGGTTTGAAGAGCCCTCTCAACCCTATGGCCGATCCATCTATTACTTTCCCAGGCGCTTCATCTGTACCAGCTATAAAATAGCCTAACATTACGGAGTCGGCTCCTAAAGCTAAAGCTTTAACCATATCTCCGCTACTTGCTATCCCTCCATCAGCTATCACGGGAATCCCCCTCTTCTCAGCCTCTAAAGAGACGAAGTGTAC
The DNA here is from genome assembly GCA_964568845.1 of uncultured Candidatus Bathyarchaeia archaeon. Lineage (GTDB taxonomy): Archaea > Thermoproteota > CALKCG01 > B24 > B24 > DTBU01. The sequence goes on from CAZMSC010000027.1 coordinate 9,933, forward strand.
CGCTGACGCCTGAGGTGCTCCAACCCCCGTCACGATTCTAGTTATACATATTGAACCGCTCCCCAAGCCTACTCTTAAACCGTCTGCTATATCTGCGTAGTCTTCTACGGCATTTGGGGTGGCGATATTTCCAACTATTAGATCACACGATATCAGTCTTTTTATTTTGCTGGCAAAATTCACAATCCTCAAATTGTGTCCGTGAGCGCAGTCTATCATAATTGCATCTGCGCCGGCTCTATCTAACGCTACAGCTCTTTCCTCATCGAAGGGGCCTATGGATGCTATCGCCCTCAACCTACCGTGATCATCTACCGTATCCCCCTCCTCACCGTAAATCCTCTTAACCTTTTCAACTTCTTCAACCTCTCTTTCTAAGCTCATATTTCTATGAATTGTACCTATAGCGCCGAGTTTAGCCATTTCAATAGCCATACGGCTTTCAGTGACATAGTCCATCAGGGAACTCACTATGGGTACATTAACCGGAATACTTTTCGTAACTTTAGACTTAAGGTTGACCTCATCGGGCTCTATCGTAGAGGGGCCTGGAAGTATTAAGAGCTCGTCGTAGTTAAGCCATTGCTCCAGATTAATAAGTTTGTTCTCCATTTAAGTATCGATGTCATCTATCAGTATAAATTCTCTTCGTTTAGTAAATGGATGTTTAAGCCGTTTGTGTATATACCCCATATTTCTCTCCGATTCTGAGCATGGCGAGGTAGTTTTCCACCCTCACGTAATTAGCTATGGTGTTTCCAGAGCCTAAAGCATATCCCCCTCCCGGGGCACACTTTTTAAGTGTTTCAAGAGCATATTTCTCAAAATCTTCAACTTTGGATCTGGCAAGTTTATCAACGTCTACTCCACCTAGAATAGCAATACGGTCGCCGTATCTCCTCTTCGCCTCTACCACTGGCGTCGATTCATCTTCATAGGAATGTTTAGCATCCACCTTCACGTAACTTATAAGGTCTTCCATGATGCATTCTAGGTTTCCACATGCGTGAAGTATGAAGGGGAGGCTCTTCCTATGAGCTACTTCAACGCACCTCTTCTGCCAGGGGAAAACGTACTTCCTCATGTGTTCAACCTTTATGAAGGTTCCACGTTTATAACCCATGTCGTCTCCCATGACTATTCCACCAACTTCGTCGAACTCTGCAAGGTACGCGTCAACCCTCTCAATTATAGAGCCTACGCTGTTGAACATCATTTCTATGAGTTTAGGCTCCCTGTAGATTGCTTTAGCAAAGGGTACCGTACCCATAAGCCACATGACGTTTTCAAGAACCCCTCCACCAGCTCCAGCGAGTATTTTCATATCTTCAGGCAGGGTTTTCCTAAGCTCGTTAAAAGTTTCAAGCCCTATTGGTAGGATTTCATGCCCTTTCTCAGGCCACGGGTACTCATAGTAGTCTTCAATGTTTTCTATTTCTCCCCTATGCTCATTCTGCCAGCTTCTGAAACCTCTAGAGTATAGGGCGGTATCCTTAGCGGTTAGAATGTTGGATCTTGGGAGATTCAGCGGTGCGGAGAACGGTACATAATCGTAGCCAAGCTTTCTGTAGAATTCTACAAGTCTTCTACAATACTCTTTTACCGTTTCCCTCTTAGATGGGTCTATCCCAAACCTAACCCCTAGGATGGCTTCCATAACCTCTTGATCTACGAAAAGCTCGTAGAAAGGTACTCTATCGGGTTCTTCCAGCATCAAAGCCTTAAGTAGCCTCTCAAATTTTGGCTTACGCATATAAATCATATTTTAGGCTAACGTCCAATTTCCTTATAAGTCTAACACTCACCGTGTTAAACTTCTCCTATACTGTATATCGATTTAACCTCTATTGTTCTTGACGATAAGGCTCCAGCTATAGATATGACGGCGTCTACAGAGTACGCGTATATGGCTTCAGGCTTTTCAGGCGTCGTAAATGTGAAGAGTATTACGGCCTCTAAAGTCTCTGAACTGTGTGGTTTAACTATTCGACTATTAAGTGGATAGTTTATATCTCCCTTAGAGCCATTCATAAAAATACAACGCAGTATTATTACTCCTCCGACCGTGACATCTAATAGGGCATTGCTCCTCACTTCGATTGCTATAGTCAACCTGAAATACTCCGGTATACGTTGTTCTACTGAATAGTGTACGTCTACTACTTCTACGAAATACGGAATGGCAAATATGTAACCCAGTATTGCGAACGCTAGTAGGCTGCAGAATACGGTTTTCCAGGTTAGGAGTCTATGTTTAAATGTTGAGGTCAAGTCCAAGTATGTTATCTATAAATTTTAAGGCTCTTAAAGAAGCTGCTTTATCACCTTTAAAGTTTCTACATCCAGCCAATACCCCTACGCATATGACATCTCCTCTTAAAGCAGACAATCCCAGTATTAATCCAGCCAAACCGCTTAAATAGCCTCTATATGGTTTAGCCCCGGCTTCGATAAGCTTGCTTAAAATATCCGGGTCGTTCGACGTCACAGCTATGCTCTTCGAATCCATAAAACCGTCAACTACTAGAATCCTTCTACAGCCTAGGTTCACAACGTAGTCTACTATGCCTTCAGCTACAGTATAGCTCGACTCTGGAACCGTGAAATCTGGTTGAAAATCGCCTGAGAGTAAGAATACGTCTCTACCACCAGTTTTAGCGTGATGTATCTTGTAGTGTAAAAGCTCATACATCCCTTTTTCAACTTGAACCTGGTCTGGAAAGTATGGGCTGTAAACCCTACATAGGAGCTGTGCACCCGCAAGCTCCTTAATGATTTCCACCGTGATCCTACCTACTTCACCGATACCAGCCACTCCGATTATGAATACGGGTTTTTCCCTACTAGGCTCGTAGAGTTCTTCAAATAAGACTTCAGAGAACTTTTTAATGTTCACGGTCGTTCTCACTTTACAATTTGTCACTTTTAAGGTTAAAGCTTTCCCTCGATTAGGAAAAATATATAAAGGGCTCAAGTCAATTCTTAATCTTGACGCGCTTTAGAAAACCAGTGTTCCGAGGTAGATAGATAGGTTTGGAGGATGTCTAGAATGTCTGAGAGTGAAGCAGTAGTATTAATAGGTAAGAAACCTGTCATGAACTACGTCGTAGCGTGTATGACGCTGTTCAACGCTGGAGCTAAACAAGTGGTGGTAAAGGCTAGAGGTAGAGCAATATCTAGAGCCGTAGATACTGTTGAGCTCATAAGAAGAGCATTCATAAAAGACTTGGTTATTAAAAACATTTCAATAGGTACGCAAGAGCTTACAGGTCAAAACGGTCAGAAAACCAATGTTTCAACTATGGAGATAGTCTTAACAAGGCCGAAGTAGAAAACATCATTTCCTCCTTTTATTTTTATTTTTAATATATGTCTCAAAGTCTAAAGGTTAAACCTCCGGGGCCTGAGGCTAGACGTATAATCGAGGGTTTCTATAAGATTTCTTCTCCAATATATATGCAATACCCGATTGTGGTTAAAGAGTTTAAAGGGTCTGGGCTCATAGACGTTGATGGAAATACATACATCGATATGGATGGTGGCCATGGCCTCCGCTCCATAACTCTAACAGTAGACGATTTTCCAGTTGAAGTTATGCAGACGGTTCAACCAGTCAATGGCTTTCTCCTAGAAGTTGAATATGACCTTTTAAATACCTTAAAGCCTTTACTCGATGTAGATTATAGGTTTCGCTTGACGCCGTCTGGTTTGGAGGCCTTTACGTCGGCTTTAACTTCGATGTTTGAAGTCTCCAAGTTAAACTCTATTCTGCTTTTCCATGGACGTGTGGAAGACACCCATATGATCGGCTTGACGCCTTTGATAGCCCACAAAGTACCATACCCGTATTGTTTCAGATGTCCGTTTAAACTTGAAAAGCCTGAATGCAATTATGCATGTGTGGACCGTTTCAAAGAACTGTTAGATGAATTGGGAGACTCAATATCCCTAGTTGTTTTTAAACCTGTAGATCCATCTAGATGCATAGTGCCCCCTGAAGCGGTATGGAGGAGGATTATAAAAGCTTCAGGTGAATTTGGAATACCCGTTCTATGCGATGAAGTTGAAGCTTCACCTGGTAGATCGGGCAAGGTCTTCTGGTTTCAGAACCTTGAAGTCAAACCAAACCTCGTATGTTTAGGTGATGGTTTAGCGTCTGGGCTTCCAATAGGACTGATCGCAGTAGAGGAAGACTTGGCTATTTGGAAACCTAAGCTTTTAAAGGCTTCGGCTTTAAGTTGTATGGGAGCTTTAAAAACTATTGAAAAAGCCAGAGACGGTGTTCTCCTGTCGAAGGTACATAGGCTTGGGAGAAACTTGAGAAAAAGAATTGAGGAATTAAGCCTTCAATATGACCTTCAAGGCGATGTGAGAGGACTGGGGCTTATGGTTGGATTTGAAATTGTTAAAGATGTGAAATCGAAAACCCCTGCAGATAACGAGGCAAAATTTCTATCCAAGTACTGCTTCAGGAGAGGCTTAATAGTCGGCTTTGAAAAGCCTTCAACCATAAGATTGACACCTCCCCTAACGGTCGAAGAGGAAACAATCGAGGAGGCGCTACGTATAATCGAAGATGGGGTTAGAGAGCTAAAACAAACCCTAGCTTAGAGAAAATCTTTAAGAAGGGCTTAGAAAACTTAGCTATAGTGAAGCCCGGTGGTGTAGCGGCCAAGCATGGCGGGCTCTGGATCTAACTCCCGGAGGGGAACCCCGCCGACGGGAGTTCGAATCTCCCCCGGGCTATACAAGAGTCCTTCTGAGAGAATTGATAAGTTTCCACTTATGAAGTTGTGGCTCTGGTGGGGAGATGTAAAGCATTATACTTAGGGAATTTCAAATAGACGTTTTTGATCTTAGAAAGCCGTGTTGGAAAATTTAGCGAGAACGCAAGTTAAGGTTTTAGGTATTGTGTTTATGTTGGAGACGGCAGTGTTTCTTCACTGTTTTGATGGATGTCTTTACGTTGACTAAAGCATATACAAGAATGCTGTATTCGATATTCGCTGATCCCTATATGTTTTCATGGAGCAGGTCTTCGATGAGTAATGCTTTTTAACATTTGTTCGACTACTTCCCTAGTGGTTTAGATGAGGTATAGGTTGAGATTCACTTTAATGTTTTGCATCACGTTGCTTCTATCCACTTCTGTAGTACGTTGTGATGCTTGGAGTAACGGCGGTTTCAGCTCAGACCCGGAGAATGTAAAATATGGGACTCATGATTGGATCGCGGAGCACGCGCTCGATTGGCTTCCACCTGAGGAGAAGCGGTTTATCATCAATAATCTCGCATGGTTTCTCTACGGCACTGAACTACCTGACAGTTCTAGATCACCTTATGGTATTGGAGATACACCTAAACACCACGTGTACTATCGTGCAGACGGCTCTCTACAGGATGATGCATCTGCCATTAGAGCGCAGGAGGAGTACATAACGGCTCTCACGTATGCAAAGAGCGGGGACTGGGTGAATGCCTCCATGAGACTAGGCGCTATGACACACTACATATCTGATGTTGCAGTTTTCAGCCACGTAATGGGTTCAAACACAGACTGGGGTGGTGAGCAACATCACAGCGATTATGAGACCTATGTTAACGGTAAAACAAACAGCTACTACGATGATTTCAACATCTACTTGAAGTTTGACGGAGCCTTGGAGACCGTTTCAGCTTATAACACTACTTTAATCCTCGCCTACGATACTACGTTTGACCCGGATGGAGGTTTAACATGCGTATGGATGGATAGAAACTACAATTGGAGCAACCCAGTATTCGTAAACAGGGTTGGAGAATCGTTAAACCTCGCGGTGAACTTGATAGCAGACGTCCTTCACACATTTTACTTGGAGTACGCTTCTTCAACAGCTACGGCCACTGTAACGTTTTCAGCAGTCGGGCTGAATTCAGACGCGTCGGAAACTGTTCTGACGGTTAATGGAGTAGACTATACGTATAGTCAACTCCCATTAAACATTAACTGTACAGTCGGTTCCAGCATCGGCTTCTCATGGATGGATCCAATAGACGCCGGATATGGTAAAAGGTACACTTGGCTTTCATCAAGTGGCCTTTCGACTAGTAGAAATGGAACTATAACGGTTCCAGTTGGAGGAGGTCCCATAGTAGCCGTGTATAAGACGCAGTACAGACTTCAACTGCAAGTTGACCCGGCTGGTGCTGGAGTGTTAAATCCTTCTGAGGGGTTACACTGGTATGATGAAGGAGAAGTCGTAATGGTATCTGCATCCCCTTCCTCAGGGTATACATTTAACGGCTGGATAGGGTCATACTCTGACGTGGCGAATCCGATAACGATAACAATTAAACAGCCTATAGTGGAAACCGCAGTCTTCACTAGGCTTTTCAAATTCACTATTTCAGTTTCACCCAGTAGCGGTTTAACATTGTCAGGAGGCGGTATATCAGCGACGGTTACGGTGGCGGTTGTCGAAGGCTCGGCTGAAACGGTTTCCCTATCGATGTTAGAAGAGACAGGTGGGATTTCAGCATACTTCAACCCGAGCTTCGGCACCCCTACGTTTACAAGTACGATGACGGTAAGGATTCCCCCTTCAACGCCAACTGGAATATATGAGATAACAGTGATTGGAAGCAGCGGCGAATCGACAGAGACTGTTAAGTATAGGTTAATCGTAGTACAGCCTGAGCTAATCTTGATATTGTTCGGAACGTTAATGCTCATAGTTGTAGCGGCTATCATAAGATCAACATCCTCAACTAAACGGCGGAAACGTAAACACCGCTAACACGTCCATATAGTTCCCAAATATATCGAAGATGGCCACCATTGGAAAGCCCAAACCCTTAAATACCAACAGATAGAGATTTCCCCCGCGTTTATGAGAATGTTGAATAGGCTAATTCTTAATCTAAGTTAACTAACCATGCACGTAGCATACGCGCAAGGAATTACCACGAATACAAATATATCGTTCCGTCATAAGCTATGATCTTTGTGTTTAGAGGGAGGGGCTTGCTACGACCACGTAGTAGCTTTTTGCCTCATCTAGTACTGGAGAGCTGTACGACCCTGATCCTCCTGTAAGCCTCCTGTACGAACCTGTACCAGTCTCAGCATCAAATATCCCAACATCTACCACCTGATCAGTCGGACTCAATGTAAGAGATACCTGTATCTGCATGATATATGAGTACGGTCCATATAAGTGAGCCTTAGCTGGCAGCAGGGCACCTCTAATTTTTACCTCAGTTATTATGAGTTCTGGCTGGATAAGGGCGTATGCCTTCCTGCCCTCGAACTCGAGTACAAGCATGAAACGATAGCTACCCACACTTAAGTAATCCACTGTTACGAATCTAGTTGAAACCTTAGCGGCTTGGTTAAGCAACTGCATGAAGCCGTCTAGGTCTTCGAGCTTCATCGGGACTCCTCTTAGAAGTAGAGCGTACTCTGCTGTGGGCTCTCTAAGCTCTTCAAGCCTCAACCTCTTCCCTTTGAAGACCCATCCGTCATCTTGCGCTTGCTCTATCTCCGCATAGGGTTCTGCTAAAACATCTGCATTCAGGAATGCTAAAATGATAG
>CAZMSC010000028.1:0-17312 GCA_964568845.1 uncultured Candidatus Bathyarchaeia archaeon
TTCCATCACCTGTAGATTGGGTACTCCATACCGCTTTTACGTAAAACCAGATACTGTACGATTCTGAGAGCCATTTTAAAGCACTCTGAAAGCCTCAGCCTTCCATTCCTCATCCACCTCCTAGTACTGCTGTATATGGAAGGTCGTTTTGGATAGTGCACCCTCACAACTCTTGAAACTTTCCATAAGAAATCCAAGTCTTCGCTGTAAACGAGATGCTTATCAAAACCCCCCACATTTTTAAATATAATTCTATCGATAGCTAAACCCATATAACATGGATTTGTAAGACGGAATCTACATAAAATCCATCCTAACGTGTAACCTGTTCTCGCAAATAAACTCCTCGCATATTCCAATGGCTCCGGTCTGAAAACCGCGCATTTAACCCCGCTTTCAAGTAAACGTTTAAGATCGTTCAAAAAGCCTTGAGGGATCACCGTGTCTGCATCTAGAAAGAGTAGAAACCTCCCCCTTGCGTAAAGCCCTCCGATATTCCTAGCCTCAGCTATATTTGTCTTCGCAACTAAAACATTAGCTCCGAGCCGTTTAGCCACATCTACTGTTCTATCTTTGCTAAAGCCATCTACAACGATCACCTCAAATTTACACTCAGTCTTCTGCGCTCTGATAGACTTGAGAAGTCTTGGAAGATACTTCTCCTCATTTAGAGTAGGTATTACAATAGATATATCTACCAGTTCATGTAAATTGCGGTCGCTGCTACTCATACGTGCCTTGAGCTTAGGGATCTGCATCGTTTACTATGGATTTAGAGCGAGCACTATACTTATATTTTTCGTCTATCTGTAGGCTCGAATCGATATGTGGCTACTTTAAGCCTCGCATCTCTTAAAGCCAATGGGGCCTAATCCGATAAAAGCCGGTATGTTTTGGAAATGTATAGGCCTCAACTGTATACCATTTTAATAGAAAGCGTTTTTACGTCCTCTCTTAGGTTTGCCTCGTAGGGACTACAGCCATATCTCAAGGCTCAAGCATCTACCTGAAGCTTTACATTTTTCAATCACCAGTTGACCGCAAGGAAGCCCACGTTCATTAGACGTGGGTATCTAACGTAAATACTTCTACTCCATTTGCGTAATGACTTTTAAGCGGCTCACATAGTTAAATAGTTTATTGACCCGATTTGAAATAGGTGGTTTAAATGGGTGGATTGACCATTCAGCAGGCTCAAAAGGTCGTTGATGATTGGATAAACCAGTTTGAGGAAGGCTACTGGCCCCCTCTAGCTATGTTAGCCTGTTTGGTTGAAGAAATCGGGGAATTGGCAAGGGAGATAAATGCTAGAGAGAAAATTAAAGTTAGAAAGAAGACGGAACCTGAGGGAAGGATGGACTTAGAGATCGCGGACGTACTATTTAGTTTGATCTGTCTAGCAAACTTTTATAATGTAGACTTGGAAAATGCGTTTAAGGAGACGATTAAGAAATATTCAAGTCGAGACGTTGATAGGTGGATGAGGAAAAGGTGACTTTTATGCTTAAGCTATCTGAACGGACGATAACATAAATGTTAATATCGTTCGAAGTTGATTAACGTTTAGCTTGAAAGGGGTGGCTTCTATCGGAAAACGTAGAGTGTGGATAAGCATTTTAATAAGCTCTATCCTATTCGCAGTGTCCATATTTATAGGCTTTGTTTCAGACACCGCGATCATATCGATAATAGAGGGTTTAGCGGAGCTGTCGAGGTTTTTAACGAGCTTCCCCCCTCCAATACTCGTAATCCTAGTATTTTTAAACAATTTCGTTAAAAGTCTCTTAGTCATCCTGTTGGGCTTTCTCATAGGGATCCCACCCATAGTCTTCCTGGCTTTCAACGGTTTGATACTCGGCGTGGTTGCTAAGTATGGCTTTGCTTCAATTGGGCTCGCAGGTACTTTGGCTTCTCTGCTTCCTCACGGCATCATAGAGATACCTTCGATATTAATAGCCTCGGCATTGGGTTTAAACGTTGGATGGGAAGCCTGGGTCGGCGTCTTAGGCATGGAAAGTCGTGTCAAAGCCACTACTATAAACTGTTTGAAAATATTCTTCAAGGTGATCACACCTCTGCTTGCCGTAGCTGCTTTTATAGAAGTTTATATAACCCCCTTAATATACGGCTTCGTAGCATACGGTTGATAGTACTATTTAATAGCTTCTACGGGTATGATGTTTAATGTATGTGGCGTCATATACTTGAGAGATTTGCCTCATACCCCGCCAGGGTTAAAGTTGCTAAGGCCATAATAGAGCTTGGCTTCAGAATATCCAAAGACGGGAAGATATATTGTGGTCCAGTAGAGCAGAGCTCTCAGAAAATGGCCAGAGCATTAAACGTCGATAGGAGGGTTGTAAAAGAGACTGTTGTATCTATTCTCAGAGACCCTGAGCTTAGAGAAATATTCATGTCTCTTAAACCATCTGGACCGTTGCTTTCTGAGGTTGCTAAGCAGTTGGGCTTTTCAGTCATAGAGATTTACGCGGACTCTGAGAAGCCGGGTATACTCGCTAAAGCCGCCTCCATCGTAGCATCTGAAAACATAAGCATAAGGCAGGCCGTAGCTGAAGACCCGGATTTATCACCCGAGCCCAAGCTTATTCTAGTCTTGGAAAGGCCTACATCTGGGGAAGCGTTGAAGAAGATCCTTGAAATAGAAGGTGTGAAAAAGATATCAGTCTACTGACATACTCAGGAAAAGGGGGAGGTCGGCGTTTAAAGGCAGGCTTTAGCCATATCTAGTAGAACCTTATATGGGTCCTTAGCCTTAACTACGCCGCTGGCTAAGAGGACTCCCTTGGTGCCCAGCTCTAAAGCCTTTTTAACGTCTTCACCAGTCGATATTCCAGCTCCGCATAAAACCGGAAGGTTTGGATTTATTCTCTCAACGAGCCTTAGTGCTTCTGTAACTGCTTCAGGCTTAGCTTTGCTTACAGGTATACCTGTTCCTATGAGCTCGGGAGGCTCATATGCTATGACTTCTGGGTTTAAAGCAGCCGTTGCGTATGTGACTTCAGGGGTATTAGTACAAACTAAACTTATTAAATTCACTTGCCTAGCCCTTTTTATACACGCATCTATATCGGCTAGGGTAAGCCTTTTCTCGCTGTGGTTTATTAACGTCCCTATGGCACCGGCCTCTTTAACGGCTTCAGCTAGAACAGCTCCGGTTCCCGCACCCGGAGCCACTGGATCTACGTGTTGAGCAAACACCGGTATGTCTGTATTTTCAGCGATCAATCTTATATCTGTTGCCTGAGGTGCTACTGCTATGCATATGCCTGTCTCTTTGGAAACCCTCTCAGCTATTTTAGCTAATTCGAGTCCTCTTTTACCTGTCGACTCGATGTATATTTTAAAGTTTACGATTACAACTGGATAGTTTAAAGACTTCATACATCACCATCTCCATTTTAAAAGTGCATGCTTTAGATGATAATTTTATTAAGTTCTTTCTAGAGAAAAGTTTTTTGTTTAAAAGGGAGGCTTCTATTGGTTAAATTCATATTTATAACCGGAGGAGTTTTATCTAGTGTAGGTAAGGGTGTTGTCACAGCTTCAATAGGTAAGATTCTCCAAGTCCGCGGGTACAAGGTCTCGGTTATAAAGATCGACCCCTACTTGAACGTAGACTGTGGAACTATGAACCCATACCAGCATGGGGAGATATTCGTTACGGATGATGGGGGTGAAATAGACCTCGATATTGGACATTACGAGAGGTTTCTAGACATAAACTTGACTAAGGACCACAACATAACAACTGGTCAAGTATACTGGACTGTTATAGAGAGGGAGAGGAGAGGCGACTATTTAGGTAAATGTGTCCAAATAGTGCCACACATAACGGATGAGATTAAACGTCGAATATACACGGTAGCAGAGAGGGAGCCGATAGATGTGCTCCTGACCGAGGTTGGAGGCACCGTGGGGGATATAGAGGGTTTACCCTATCTAGAGGCAATACGGCAGATAAGGCTTGAAAAAGGATATGAGAACACTATGTTCGTCCACGTAGCTCTCGTCCCAGTTCTAGATACTACTGGCGAGGAGAAGACTAAGCCTCTACAGCATAGTGTTAACGAGCTTAGAAGGATAGGTATTCAACCAGATATAATAGTGGCTAGATGCGTGAGGAATATCGGAGAGGAGACGAAGGCTAAAATAGCATTATTCGGCACCATACCTAGGGAAGCTGTTTTCTGCTCTTACACTCTTCAATGCGTATACCAAGCCCCCCTTATACTGGATGAGCAGGGTATGGGTGAGTACGTCGTTAAAAGGCTCGCCTTAAACCCGGTTAAACCAGACTGGTCTGAGTGGAAGCGGATAGTGGGCTCCTTCCTTACGGCAAAGTATGAGGTTAAAATAGCGATGGTGGGTAAATACGCTACCTTAGCGGATTCATACGTCAGTATTAACGAAGCCGTTAAACACGCAGCCGCCTACTGTAACGCCAGGGCTAGGATAGACTGGATAGAGGCTGAAGAGTTTGAAAGCGAGGAAAACATTGAGAGGCTTTTAAACTACGACGGTATCATAGTGCCCCCCGGCTTCGGCGCGAGGGGAACAGAGGGTAAGATTCTAGCTGCAGATTACGCTAGGAGAATGGACATACCGCTACTGGGCATATGTTTCGGCTTTCAAATGGCTATAGTGGCCTTCGCAAGATATGTGTGCGGTCTTAAAGACGCAAATAGCACTGAAAACGACCCCGAGAGCAGCCACCCAGTCATAGACCTCATGGTTGAACAGAGGGGGGTGAAGCAACTTGGAGGGACGATGAGGCTTGGGGCTCAACCGGTAAAACTCGTACCTGGGACAACAGCATACAAACTATACGGATGTAGAGACGTCATCACGGAGAGGCATAGACACCGCTGGGAGGTGAACGTAAAATATTGGGGTGTTCTACAAGAGCATGGAATGGTCTTCTCAGGCTTCTCCATAGATGGTACACGTGTTGAAATCTTCGAGCTTCCAGACAGGTATTTCTACATGGGTACGCAATTCCACCCGGAGTTCAAGAGTAGGCCTGGAAAACCGTCACCACCATACTATGGGTTTGTAAAGGCATGTTTAAGTAGGAAACTTGGGCTATCCAAGGCAGAATTCATCAAAAATCTTTAGCTTTAATCTTTCTTAACGTCCTCTTAAAACATCATTCTATAAAAAGACTTTTAAACTGTTTCATATAGAGTGAATCTCAGTGGGAAATTGTCTAGCGAGTATAAACCTATTAGCACCAGTCTATGGATTTTTACACTGATCATACTATTCATCTTCGGCTTCTTCGGACCGGTTTGGACTACTATGATTCCTGGAGGCTTTACAAACTGGTACACCGCTGGAACAGTGGGCTGTAAGCTTTGGGTCCCGGTTTTACCCACCGTCTTGATATTCTTCCTAGGCATTTTAAGGGAAATCGGGCTTTTCAAATCGGCTGATAAGACGGCCTTCGCTTTTCTATACGTGGCTACGATAGGTCTCGTGGTCTTTCTGAGTTACGATGGGTGGCCCCTTCAAGACACATATACCGGCTTTCTCGCCAGTAGGGTTGTAGAGCCGGGTATATCAGACAACTGGCCCTCCATATTTGCTCCTCCGGCTGACGTAGTTAGACCTATTGTCAGCGGTGGCGCCGCTGTCCCATGGGGTGCTTTAATGCCCTTTATAATCTTCTGGTGGCTTATGATGGCTGCTTACGCGGTCTTCTACTTGGCGATAGCATCTCTAATCCGCCACCACTATATAGATGTTGAGAAGGTTCCGTTTCCGCAGACGATCGTCAGCGTCACGTTGGCCAACAGGTTCTTGGAGCAGGGGAGTTTAAGGAAGAAGCTCGGTACTCCGCTCATAGTAGGTATCGTTCTAGGATTAGTGTATCAGATCCCGTTGTTTTTCACCGCACTATATCCATGGTTTCCAGACATCTACGGGTGGAGGACGAATACGTGCAACCATGGAACTGTTTGGCTCACATCCGGCTCAGCTTTAGCTCAGCTTCCAGGTATGGCTATGCTGAATAAAAGCGCCGTACACGCGGCCATATTCTTCCTAGCTCCACTATCCGTCCTCACGAGCGCGGTGATCACCAATATAATCTTCCAGGTACTCATGCAGGTGGCATATTTCTCAGGCTACTACTCTGGAATCCTCGGTTTAGATGGCTGTGGTAGAGTCTGGTGCGGTACGATAAGCTACAGAGTCGGTGAACCGTTTAAATGGGATGCTTTTTCAACGGCTGGGGTGAGCACTGGAATAGTCTTATTCTACTTCATCTTAAACTGGCGTGTTATGTCTTCAATATTTAGACGGGCTGTTAGAGGCGAGGAAGTAAAGGGCGAGCCTATCAACTACAGGATGGCTCTCCTCATGATAATTTTAGCCGTGGTAGTCATAGCTGCTCTCTGGGGCTCGGTGGGATTAACGCTAGCGCCGATAGTTGTTCTAATCTTAAGCAACTTCATATGCACATTCGCATCTACGAGAGTCTACTCACTGGTGGGTTATAATGCTCCGGCTGGAAGCTGGTTCTACTATGGACCTATGAAACTGGTCATGGGAAGTATGCCGACTGAGGCGAACTATAAGGAGTGGGTGTTAGCGATGTGTATGATGCATCCTACGGGTCAAGCCTTCACAGAAGGCTGGGGAACACCGCTCATAACATCTCTATCATCCTATAAAATGGGCTCTATGATGGGGATGGACAGTAAAACGATATTTAAGGTTTCACTGGTCGTGGGTATTTTAGCACCGCTACTGGCGCAGCTAGGCTACATATGGGGGCTTTACACTTTCGGAGCTACAAAACTCCCGTCGAGCTTGTGGGGTGCTGTATGGTATAGGGCAGACCCTCAAGGTATTGTAAATAGGCCCGTTAGAGGGGAGTGGATACCATACTTCTTAGGCGGCATTCTGCTTGCCGGTGCGCTAAGCTATCTTCACGCTAAATTCCTATGGTTCCCACTAGACCCCATAGGCTTCTTGATAATCACGGATGGACATGCTTTGATAGAGGGGCTGTGGACGACTGTAACGGCGGCTTGGGCTGTTAAGCTCATAGTGCTTAGAGTTGGTGGAAGCAAGTTCTATGAAGAAGTCGGTGTACCAGTTGCAATAGGCTTCATCGTCGGAGCAGTATTGGTGTCTTTCATAGGTGGACTGCTGATGGTCGTAAGGTTCTTCGTACCATTTTAAACCCCCATTTTTATTTTTCTGAGAATTTCTACGTTAAGCCTCATAAATTTGCCGATCTTCTGGGCTTCCAATTGGAAACTTTATGTAGCCTCGGTTTTGGGTTTAAAATGAGAAAAAATGGGGGGGTGTTTAAACAGCTCTTCAGAGCATGTTTACGCAAGCCTCTTTGCTTCTCTAAATCTAGTCTTACAGTTCGGGCACTCGTATAGGGTTATGTGGACTTTGGGCCCTTTCTTCTGCTTAGGCTGAATATCCCACTCTTTTACTGGCTTAGCTACATCAGCACCGCACTTTGGACACTTAGCCATTTTCCATCACTCCGTGAGAAAATGGATATCCATGATATATATAAGGTTTTCCATATTAAATCATGAATTTCATGGATTTTGAAAGCGTCCAAAGGGCTTCTTAAGGTCAATAGACGTATGAAAATCTACAGTTTTAAGCCGGCTGGTTTGACTTAAAGTTGTAAAAGCTAGCGGTTAAAGGAACTCTTCCATTATTGATACTATTTTTCCACATCCGTCGTATTTTCTCAGCTCTTTTGAAGCCTCCATGCTTCTCTCTACAAAACCACCGTTTATTATATTCTCAACTGCATCTAGGAGCGCTTCTTTAGTAAGCTTCTCTTGTTCTAGAGTTAACCCCAAACCCATTTCCTCAATTCTAGACGCATTGCCTATTTGCTCGGTATGGTTAGGAGTAGGTATGAGGATCATCGGCTTACCGTAGAGCATGCTCTGCGTAATCGTCCCATGTCCAGCTCTTGAAACGACCAAGTCGCAGGCCTTAAGATGCTCAAACCTATTATTCAGCCACTCATAGACTGTTAAAGAGCCAAGTCTAACGGGGTTTTGAGCTCCGGTGGGGTTTGCCTTAGACATGACTATGTTATAGTCATCGATCTCAGCAAATACAGACGTTAAAAGTTCAACTAGGTATTTACGCTCTTTAAAAGAGCCGCTTACAGGTGCGAATATCAAGGGTTTATCTGGATCATAGCCCAGCTTCTCTTTAAGCGTTCTTTGAGAAGGTAGGTCCTCAGGTTTCACCGGGACTATGGGGCCCACTAGGAAAACCTTCTTGGAGTAGACCGGTGGGATTTCAAGATTTCCCAGTGAAACTGTGTAGGGCATGGGGTAGTCGGGTATGAGAACGTAGTCGCTTATAGTCCATACTCTACCGATTAAAGCCAACGCTCCAGCATCTACAAGCCGGCATAACCTTAAGAAACGCCTCCTCCTAGGTATGATTATTTTAAACTGATTTAGAATTGCTATGCACGGGATTTTCAAAATCTTAGAAGCCAATATTGTTGAAACCCTGCTGTCGGAGACCACAACCTTAGGTTGGAAATATCCGATGGCCATTAACTCGAAAGCTATTTGTCTTAGAACTTTTACTGAGGCTATGAACGGTCCAGGGTTTACAGTGCTCTGTCTGAAGTCTACTCCTCCATCTGTCTTGACGGCGAACCCTATGGAAGGTGCCTTCCTGTAATTGAACCGTTTTTCCTTGATATAGTTCAAGCCATTGCCATAAGATGAGAAAACCACGTCTATACCTTTCTCCTTGAGTTTTTCAGCTATGGGTATGCATCTCCCAGCATGACCTAAGCCTATTCCGCAAACTCCAAAGTATACGCTCATAGCTACTACCTTAAAACCCTACGTTTAACTTGACCCCTAGGCTCCTCCTCCTCGAAGATTTCAGCTTGAAACCTGTAAACCTTGGTATCTTTTAGAAACCAGCTATCTGGGGTTAAACCAGCCTTCATACACGCATTACTTAGAAACTCCTCCTCATCCCAACCCCATTCAACTGGTACTTGCGGGAGCAGAAGCCCCCTGTAGAACCCCCTTTCAACGATCAAACCGTCTACACCTATCCGAATGGCCTTAGGCAATTCCCTAGGATTACTGACTACTATAAGCTCGGGCTTTGTTAGAGCGCTGACCTCGACTACTATATTGTCCATTTCCTTTAGGGTTACGGGTGGGAACCTCGGGTCTCCTACAGCCGCCTCTATAGCGCTTTCAATGGTCGCTTCAACTAAAGGATCAGTCGGATATGGAAAACCTATACACCCCCTAAGCTCTTTAACCCCTCCAATCAGGCTGTTTAACGTTACAAAGACTCCACGTTTAGCTTTCAAGCTTTCAGGCGTTTCAGCGGGCGGCTTTATTTTAACACGTTTCATAAGGTATTCTTCGATGCTTCTCCTCGCAAGCCTAACTAGGAACACTCCTTCATCATCTGTTAAATTGAAATTCATGCCGGTCTCCAGCACTAATAATTTAAACGGTGAAACTCTTATAGGAGTTTCTATCGTTTACAGAGATTTCTCACGCTTTAAATGATCCCCCGCCCTTTCTTTTTTATCTTCTGCGTACTCCGAAACGTTATGTAATATAGGGATTTCCCCGCGTTTACCCCTATTTTTCTATGATTAGCTTAAGTCTACCCCTTCACACGCCTCACGTGTAAAGAATCCCATAGCCTTCCACCACCTCAACAACCTTGAAGACCCAAAGCCCTGGGGAAAAGAGCTTAGTAAGCTTTCATCGAGTCAACTAGCACAGGGAAAGAAGCTTACGTGTAGACTAAAAGGCGTGAATGTTTATATTCTCTAGCCTATTCAAAGCCAATAAACACGTAATATAAGCTTAAAAAACTCCGTAACATCTAGAGTAGTAATGGCTGTGGAGAGAAAGTATGTTTTGACCGTAGACCAAGGCACCACCGGAACTAGGGCAATGCTGTTTACACATGATGGTCTTCCAGTTAAAGGTGGCTGGGCATATGAAGAACATACACAGATATACCCTAAACCAGGTTGGGTTGAGCACGACCCTCTAGAGATTTGGGAGAAGGCAAAGATTGTTATTAAAAGGCTCTTGGAGCAGACGAAGGTTAACCTAAGAGAGATCTCCGCCATAGGTGTTTCTAATCAGCGTGAGACAACAATTATATGGGATCCGAAGACTGGGAAGCCTGTGTACAATGCTATTGTATGGCAGGATAGGAGGACTGCCCCACAAATAGACTACTTGAGAGAACATTACTTTGATGTAGTAAAATCTAAGACCGGGCTTGTACCAGACTGCTACTTCTCAAGCACAAAGATATGGTGGATCTTAGATAACGTGGCTAATGTCAGAAAGAGAGCTGAGAAGGGTGAGTTACTATTTGGCACGATGGATACATGGATAATATGGAATTTAACGAGAGGGTCTAAAGATGTATTAACACCGGAGAGATACGGTGCGCACATCGTAGACTACACTAATGCTTCTAGGACAATGCTGTTTAACATCCATAAGCTAGAATGGGATGATGAGTTGCTTGAAATACAAGGTAAGATACCTAGTGAGTTGATGCCGTTACCAAGGCCTTCAAGTGATGAAGCGATTTATGGTTACACAGGCCCCGAGGTAGCCGAGTTGCTTGGTGAAGTAGGCGTTCCGGTAGCTGGTGATGCGGGCGATCAACAGGCTGCGCTCTTCGGTCAAGCAGGTTTTGGCGTCGGTGATGTTAAGTGTACTTATGGTACAGGAAACTTCGTATTGTTTAATATCGGTACAGCGCCTATTCCATCAAAACACGGGTTGTTAACGACGGTGTTTTATGGTCTAGAACAAGGTAAAGCGGTATATGCGTTAGAGGGGAGCATATTCATTACAGGTGCTGCAATTCAGTGGCTAAGAGATGGTTTAAAGATAATAGAGGTCTCAGCCGAGGTTAATCCACTAGCTGAAGTAGCACGTGATACTGGCGGCGTGTATTTTGTTCCAGCGTTTGTAGGTCTTGGCGCACCTTACTGGGACCACTATGCCAGAGGTCTGATAATAGGCATTACGAGGGGTACTGAGAGAAAGCATCTTGCTAGAGCTACGCTCGAAGCCATAGCATACTTGACAAGAGACGTTATCGAAGCTATGAAGGCCGATACGGGTAGGGAGATAACAGTGCTAAAGGCTGATGGCGGTGCTGCTAAGAGCGACTTTCTAATGCAGTTTCAAGCCGATATGCTGAATGTCAAGGTCATTAGACCAGTAGTGTTCGAGACGACATCGCTCGGTGCAGCATACTTGGCTGGTTTAGCAGTAGGGTTCTGGAAAGATCTTGAGGATGTTAGGAAGAATTGGAGGAAGGAGAGAGAGTTCGCGCCAGCAATGGATCCGGAAACGAGGGAAAGGCTCTACAAGGGATGGAAAGCAGCTGTACAAAGAGCACTTGGATGGGCAAGGGAGGTGTCATGGGCCTATGGATACTAAAAATCAAAACCCTTAATCTACCGTTTTTCCCTTTCCTTTATATTCTTAGCATTGTAGAGTTTGGTGGCAATGACGATCCAGTACAGAGTCATTATAGTGGGTGCTGGTATAGTAGGTGCGTCAATAGCGCGTATTTTAAGTATGTATGGAAACTTTGATGTGAGGTTGGTTGAAAAGGAACCCGATGTTGGGTGGGGTGTTAGTAAAGCTAATACCTCAATAATTCACCCAGGTCATGAAGAGGATCCTAATACGCATCCGCTTAGAGCCGAGTTATGCAAAAAGGGGAGTGAGATTTGGAGAGAGTGGGCTAGAGAACTAGATATTCCGGCGAAGTGGCCTGGGGAATTGATGGTATTCACTAATGAAGAAGAGGAGGAAAGTGCGAGAAAATATGTGGAGCTTGCTAAGATCAATAAGATACCGGGTGTTAGAATAGTTTATGGAGAAGAGCTTAAGCATATGGAACCCTATGTGAACCCTGATGCGGTAGGGGCTGTGTATGCTCCTACAGCAGGAGCCATATCGCCTTTTGAAGCTGTTATTGCTGTTGTTGAGAATGCTGTGGATAATTGTGTTAAACTGTTAACGGAGACAGAGGTAAAAGGGGTTAGAGTTCAAGGTGGGAAAGTTGTAGGTGCTGAAACAAATAGAGGGTTTATAGAGGGCGATATACTTATAAATGCTACTGGGTTACACGCTGATAAAATATCTCATATGGCATGCGTTGAACCAAACTTCTTTATAAGGCCACGTAGAGGAGAGTACCTTTTGTTCGATGAAGATGTGAAGGTAAAACCTATTAGAATTTTGCATACAACACCAACCCCCATAACCAAAGGTGTCTATGCTACAACAACTGTTCATGGAAACTTGATGATAGGACCTACAGCAGAGGATCTACCGCTAGATGCTAAGGATGAAACATCAACTTCTACCGGTGGTCTAGAAAAGATGTGGAAAGAGGCTGGTAAGATCCTTATGGAGCTGCCTCCACGTTCTAAGGTTGTAAGGACATTTGCAGGGTTGAGGCCCGAGCCTCCTGATGGGCATTGGCTGTTAAAGGCTTATGATGATCCATGGGGCTTTGTTAATGTTGCTGGCATGAGGTCTCCAGGTCTTACGGCAGCACCTGCTATTGCATATTACATCTTGGATCAGATGGTTAAGCTATTTGATATAAGGCTTTTGAAGAAGAGGAACTGGAATCCATATAGAAGAGGCATTGTGGGATTGAATGGCAGCTCTCTTCATGAAATAGATGAGTTGATTAAGAAGAATCCAGATTATGGTGAGGTTCTTTGCTACTGTAAGATGGTGTCTAAAGCTGAGATCTTGGAGGCTGTAGAAAGGATGAAGAAGATTGGGGTGAAGACCATCACTATTGATGGGGTAAAGTTTAGAACATGTGCAGGTATGGGTAGGTGCCAAGGATCGTTCTGCAGGTGGAGAATAGCTTTGCTGATATCCCAGTACACCAATACACCTTTGGATAAGGTGGTTGTGAAGAAGGCTACATACGGCATAGGTGATGTGAAAGTGCTTCTGAGGGCAATGTTGCAAACAGATTCTTGATAGGTGTGTAGAATGATCGAGAGGAAGTACGATACTGTGATTATAGGTGGGGGGCCTGCTGGAATAGCTGCAGTTATAAAAGCTGTTGAACTGGGTCTTAAAACAGTATTGATAGAGAACAAAGATTTGTTAGGGGGGATTCCGTTGCAGTGCGTTCACCCCGGGTTTGGTATACACTATTTTAAAGAAGATTTAACGGGAACGCAGTTTATCCATAGATTATTAGATAGGATGGAGAAACTGGGGGTGGAGTGTCTACTAAAAGCCCACGTGTGTTCAATTGAATATAAAGACTATGGCGAAAAGATTGTAAATGTTATTACACGTAATGGCGTAATGAAACTAAATGCTAAGACGATCATATATACAGCTGGTGCTCGTGAAAGACATTTGTTTGAAATTGGGGTAGTGGGGGATAGACCTGATGGTGTGTATACAGCC
The DNA here is from genome assembly GCA_964568845.1 of uncultured Candidatus Bathyarchaeia archaeon. Lineage (GTDB taxonomy): Archaea > Thermoproteota > CALKCG01 > B24 > B24 > DTBU01. Next base: position 13,503 of record CAZMSC010000028.1, read on the forward strand.
GGCGAGGCTCAGACATTGATGGATATATATGGTATTATGCCTGGGAAGGAAATAGTCATTGTAGGATCGGGGGATGTGGGGCTTATAATGGCTAGGAGGTTCGCTTTAGAGGGAGCGCAGGTGAAGGCCGTTATTGAAATTCTTCCTTATCCGGGTGGTTTAATGAGAAATGTTACTCAATGTTTGAAAGACTTTAACATACCGTTGTTGCTCAGCCACGATGTTGTTAAAGTTGTTGGACGGAAAAGGGTTGAGAAGGTTGTTGTCGCTAAGGTGGATGAAAACTTTAGACCTATAGAGGGAACGGAATTTGAAATACCATGTGATACTGTAGTTATAGCAGCCGGTTTGAGGCCTAATATAGACTTGTTGGAGAAGCTCGGCGTTTTAATAGATTCTGCTACAGGTGGTCCCGTTGTAAATGAGTTGCTTGAGTCAAGTGTTCCTGGCGTGTTTGTTGCAGGAAATGCTCTTGTTATAAACGATTTAGTGGATTATGTTGTCGAACAAGGTGAGCTGGCGGTTAAAGGAGCCTACATATTTGTGTCTAGCAACGGAATTTCCACCGTAGATTGGAAGTCCGTGGTCAAGGGTAGGAATGTGAGGTTGGTTGTGCCACACTATATCAGCGGTAAGAGAGATGTTACAATACTTAGTAGGGTTGCGAAGCCCGAGAGAAAGGTGTTTGTTAGAGTTTCTGAGATTGATGTTAAAGAGTTTCACATAGCTGTTAGACCAGCAGAAATGATAAAGCTTGATCTAAAGAAAGAGGCTTTGTCGAAGGCTGTTAACGAATCGAAGATCACGTTAGAGGTGGTTCCCGTTGGCTGAGCAAGAACTTATATGCATAGTTTGTCCAGCAAGTTGCTCATTAAAAGTTGCTGTAGAGCCCAGTGGGGAGATAAAGGTGTCAGGTAATTTGTGTTCTAGAGGAGCAGACTATGCAAAACATGAGGCGGCAAATCCACTGAGATATGTGATGTCCGTTGTTAAAGTAAAGCACGGAGGTATACCCACAGTGTCTGTTATCACAAGCAAGCCTGTGCCAAAGAAATGCATCTCTGAAATCATGAAAGCTACCGCAAATGTGGAGGTTGAAGCACCCGTAGAGATGGGTCAAATAGTGTTGCAAAACATTTGCGGAGCCGATCTAGTGACGACAAGAAAAGTCAAAAGAATCGTCCTTTCCTCCCCTACCTATCTATGAATTTATAAGCCTTTGCTAACTTTTTTGAAATTTCTAGTCTATCTTCTTAGACTAAGCTAAGTGTGAAGCGTCTTCGCATCGACCTCGACAGGCTAAACTCCTATGCTTCCCCCGTTTTGCAGACTAGTATTGGAGAGGCTGTTTTAGAAAGCAGCACTACTTCCTATATCATGATAGGTGGGGTTGGATGGATAAAACTCTTATAGACCCTTTTATCCCAGACTTTTCCAATAAAAACGACGAGTTCTACTGTAAAACCACAAGTAGCATAGAGGAGGCTTCGAATATGTCCACGTTCAGCGGGGCGTTGCTTTTCGGTAAGAGGAAGTAAACGCTCGCCTGTGAAAGTAGCGAGAAATCGGGAAAGTAAACTCTAATAGGGATTTCTATTAAACTATGCTTGTTGAGAAGCCTTAGACTGCGAAACTGTAAAATCTTCTACAGAGGGTCTGTGATCGATGACGTTGAAGTCCTCATCGAGGATGGTAAAATCTCGCGTTTAACCAAGTTGAAGATAGACAAGCCGGTTGATAATGTGATAGACCTTAAAGGTTTACTCGTCATACCCGGCCTCATAGATGTACACGTACATCTGAGGGGGCTTAACCTAGCATACAAGGAGGACTACGATACTGGAACGCTGGCGGCTGCCTTCGGAGGGCTTTCAACGGTTTTAGACATGCCTAATACGGAGCCGGCTACTGAAAGCGTTGAAACTTTCAAGCTTAAGGTTGAAGCGGCTAAGCCTAAGGTATATGTGAACGTAGGGTTTTACAGCTTCATACCGGAGAGGCTGAGTGAAATCCGTAGGCTTATCGTTGAGGGTGTCTTCGGTTTTAAAGTGTTCATGCATAGAGTCATGCCGGGGTATAGATTCGCCGTTTTAGAAGACTTGAGGGAGCCGTTTAAGCTCATCAGTGGAGCCGGCTTACCTATACTTGTCCACGCTGAGAAAAGAGAAGTGTATGAGGCTGTGAAGCGTGAGAATCCCGACGGTGGCTTGGAAGCGTTTGAAGCAGCTCTCTCCGATCACTCTGAAAACGAGTCTGTAGATGAGCTTACAGCTATGCTTAGGAAAATTAAACAGGTGAAGTTGCACTTTTGCCATATAAGCTCTCACGTCTCTCTCAGGCGTATAGCTGAGGCTAAAGCCGAGGGGTTATCTGTCTCATGCGAGGTTACACCCCACCATCTACTGCTTTCAAAGAGAAGCTATGAAAACCTTGGAATATACGGCCTCGTTGACCCGCCTTTAAGGTCTGAAGCCTGTGTTGAAGGACTATGGGCTGGTGTTAGACAGAGCGTGGTGGATTGCATAGCATCAGACCACGCTCCGCATACCCTCGAAGAGAAAACTACTGGAGGTGTTTGGAACGTTAAAACGGGTTTTCCAGGCTTGGAGACGCTTCTACCGCTTATGCTCGACTGCGTCAACAGGGGCTGGTTAAGCCTATCCAAACTGATCAGACTTACCTCTCAGAACCCGGCTAAAATATTTAGAATAGCGGGTAGAGGGTCTATTGAGGTCGGTTATTGGGCCGATTTAACAGTGGTCGATCTAAATGAAGAGTTCATATTGGATCCTTCGAGGTTTAAGTCTAAGGCTAAGCACAGCCCATTTAAGGGGTGGAGGGGGAGGGGGGTTGTTAAAGGACTCTTCGTTAATGGTGAGCCGGTCGTTTTAAACGGCGAGGTTTTAAGTAGACCGGGGGTTGGCAAACTGCTTAAACCGGGGGTTTAGGATTGAATGATGTTTTCGTAGTAGACCTAATGCTTGGGCGAACCGCTAGGTGGCTTAGAATACTTGGTTTAAACGTCTTATACGACCCATCCTGGACAGATGAAGACTTGATTAAAGCGGCTTCAGAGGTGAACGCTGTGATACTTACGAGGGATAAAGCTCTCGTTTCCAGGGCTTTAAGCATTGGGTTAAACGCGATAGAAGTTGTCGGTAAGACTGAAGCCGAGAGAATAGGCTTCCTGTTGAAGACGCTTAGATTAAAACCAGTTATAGACCCGTCGAGAAGTAGATGCCCGGTTTGCAACAGCCCTATAAGAGAGGCTTCTAAAGAAGAAGTTGCAGGCTTAGTGCCGGAAGGCGTTCTACGTAGATATTCGAAGTTTTGGGTATGCGTAAATTGTGGGAAAGTTTACTGGCTCGGCTCCCACTTCAGAAATATGCGTAAATTCCTAGACTCTATAGCACATTCCAATACTTCCAGCTCTAAAAAAATGCATAGTTGAAGGCTGTTAACTCAACTGATAGAGGCTCCTCCGCATTGATTCTTCAGTGTAGAGGAGTTCACACGTCCGACATCTCTCATGGTTCTCATAATCCTTGAATAACTGAGTAGAAGCATGATATATGTTTAAATAATGCTTTTTTGTTCTTCTACTACCGTCTATGGGTTCTCTTAGGCGTGAGTTTCTAGAGCTGCTTGAGAAGGATTTAGAGTTCCGCTATGCTGTAGCCGGCTATCTGGGGCTATCTGAGGTTCTAAAGAGGCTTGATGCGATAGCTGAAGAGCAGGTGAGGCTTAGAGAAGAACAGACTAAGATATGGATGGAGATAGTTGCTATAAAGGAGGAGCAGAGTAAGATAT
>CAZMSC010000029.1:0-17170 GCA_964568845.1 uncultured Candidatus Bathyarchaeia archaeon
CAGGCTGGTATCCTAGCCATGCTAGACGACGGCCCCACTCTTAATCTGTTAAGATGGCTGTAGAGGTTTATAAGGGTTGTTTTCGTGTTCAGTTAACCGTTTAATAGGTTGAGTGATTCTATTAGGTTTTTCAGCGTTTCTTCAGATGGTTTCCTCTTATAGTTTCTAAGCCTTTCTACTATTTCCTCTTTACTGGTATGTCCGCATACCTTATGGAGGGCATCTCTCAGGGTGTTCCTTATGAATAGGTAGCTGACTAGGGATGAAACGTTTGAAGGCCTCCGGTTAACGCTTGAAGAGCCGAAGTCTAAGATTACTGGCTCATCGTCGGATTTGACAAGTATATGTTTTGGAGCTCTACTTAATTCTCCATGATCAAGCCAAACCATATCTAGCCTATACGCGTCCAGTATCAGCTTGAGCAGAACCCTTCTAACAACGTTATGGTCCTTCTGGTCACTTATCCAATCCAATATAGGTTTTCCGTCTATCAATTCCATAAGTATCATATCGTCATCGTAAAATATGAGCTTCGGACCTACAGACATGCTGTTGGCTATCATCATATTCTCAGCTTCAGTCTTAAGATTGGGTATCGATGAGTCTAGCCGTCTAATCTTAAGGGCGTATACATATCCTGAAACCCAAGCCTTAACGACTATGCTTCTAGTACCTTTACCGAGCAGATTTACACCTGAAACCTCCTTAGAGCCTGTAAACTCGATTAAGTCTACTCCAAACCTTTTAATGGCTTCAACTCTACGCTTCAAAGTTTCAAAGTCTCTACGGGGATACGTCAGTACAAGACCTTCTTTAAACGTCAGTAGGCTGTCAGGCTTCAACACTACGGGTTTTATCAAATTCAGCCTCCTCCAGCCACGCCTTCAGCCACGTGGGTAAACCGTCTAAAAACTCAGAGACAAACATATTGAAGTCTACGTTTGAACCCATCAGGTTCCAAAGCTCCATATTCCTTAACACTTTAAACCCCCTCCCAATGGCCTCGGCAACCCTACCTCTAACGCCCACCGAAACCCCTCCATCCACCTTGAGGAAGTAGTCGAACAGGTCTTTCACATCTCTGAAACGCCTCTCAACTTCAATAACCAGCCTATCGCCTTCAATCCAGGGACCAGTTGAAATTTTTCCTCTTCTAAGATGTTTATCTAGGAAGCTCCAAAGCTCTCTTGAAAATACGGGTGGACCCATGTGTACCTTCAAACGGCTTAAGATGGAGCTTTCAAGCTCAAACATGAAAACAGTTAATTCACGTTCATCAGTCCACGCCCTAGCCCTATACACTTTGAAGCCCCAGTTTTCAAGTAAAGCCTTCAGAGAATCAAGCGTCCTATACAACTGTCCCCAGAGGACGTCTGGAACCGCTTCAATAGCTCCGAAGCTGACGGCTACTAGGTCTAGACCCAGGCTTTCAAGCTTCTCTTTGAAAGCCGTCTCCGTAAGCTTTATAGGATTAGGGGGGTTGAAGAATACTTTTGAAGGTTTTTTGATGAAGCACTTTGAAGCTATTATAAAGTTGCATAAGGTTTCCAATCTAACGGCAGCTGCGACGTTTCTATTTGGGTCCACCGGGTCTACGACTATTAAAGGATGTTGAAACTTCTTCTTAAGGTCTCCCAGCCTACCGCTATAGTACTTGTTGACATCTATGATAGCTCGCCTACCCCACTTCGAAGCAGCTTCCAATGTTTTAATGAAGCCGCCATAGTTGACTATTAAAAGCTCACAAAGATAACCGCTGAAGCCGCCGGTTTTAATGTCGGCTCCATAAACGCCAACGCCCTTAGTAAACTTCTTCAAAAGTCTAACTTGGTCCAAGGCTTCACTAGCCAATTTACTTTTAATATACTTCGTATGATATGGCGTTCTATCTACTGCTGTAAGCCACTCACCAGGCTTTACTCTATAACATGGAACAACGTCCACTCTGACTCCGTCGATCCATCCTTCTACATAGGGGTGGTCAGCATATCTTTCAACCCACCTACCTCCGAAGCTCTTAAACACCTTTCTAGCAGACTCTAATCCATCCAATATCAGCTTCTCCCTAGGCACATCCACATCAGCCATGAGGAAAACGTCTAAGTCTACATCTCCTTTAAGCCACGTCCCCTTAGCCACAGAACCGTATATTTCAACTTCTACATTCAATCCTAAAGCTCTAGTTTCAGATTTTAAGGCGTCCGTAATCTTCTCGGAGATTTCCCTAACCTTAAGCTCATCTTCAGAGCTGGGTTTAATCTCTCTAAGGATGTCATTTAAAAGCTCTTCAAGGGTCACAAGCTCGCCTTAACCTCCATAATAGTATTATAAATGGGTCCTCTAGAAGTTAAAGTGCTTTTTTTAAGCCTGACAGATGTTACGTCCATGTAGCCGAAAGAGGTGTCGCGGTATTCATCTAGAAGCTTAACCAAACCGGGTTTATTTTTAATAGCTTTAACCCTAGCTATTGTTAAGTGGGGTGAGAACTCCTCCCCTCCGAAGCCGAGCTTCTTAAGAATACCATTGACTTGATTATGTAGGTCTTCAAGCTTATATACGCCTTCTCCAACACCAATCCATACAACTCTTACGTAGCTGATGTTCGGGAAGACGCCTAAACCTTTAAATTCTATTTTAAACGGTTTAAAGTTTAAACCCTTCAACCCATCCATTATACGTTTTACGGCTGACTGTGGAAGCTCACCTAGAAACCTCAATGTAAGATGCAGATTCTCCATTTCAACCGTTTTAACTATACTCTCAGTCTCTTCAACCCTCTTCTGAAGGTTTTGAATAACCTGTAGTATACCGCTATCTTCAACGTCGACTGATATGAAGCATCTAATAACCTCTGTCAAGCTTCCAATCACCAGTCGTACTATGCTTAGTTTTATATTGAAGAGTAAGGATGCTTATTAGTGTTTGTAGTTGAGGATCGATAAAGTATGTATAGGGCTTACCGGCTATCCAGGCGCTGGTAAAACCCTCCTAGCTTCAGAAGCCTTGAGAAGAGGTATACCCGTTTTAAACATGGGAGACGTCCTCAGAGAGGAAGCCCTGAGAAGGGGACTTCCACCTAGTAGGGAAAATATGGCTATGCTCATGTGGAAGCTTAGAATTGAAGAAGGCCCTCTAGCAATAGCTAAGAGGATTTTAGATAAGATCGGAAGCATCGAGCAGAGCCTGATTGTAATCGACGGCCTTAGAACGTTTGATGAGATGTCATTCTTCAGAGAGAGATTTAAAAAATTCATACTGGTAGTTGTCGTCGCTTCTAGAGAAGAAAGGTTTAAACGCCTCTCCAAACGGGGGAGGAGCGACGACCCCAAGAGCATTAAAGACCTTGAAGATAGAGATAGGGCAGAGGAGGCCCTTGGATTAACGGAGCTTCTGAAGAATGGAGATAAAGTGGTGGTGAATGAGGGGCCGCCTGAGAAAGCCTTAGAAGAATTTGAGCAGATTCTTAAAGACGCAGTCAGGTTGGACTGTTGGGATAACGTTTTTCTATAGGAATCGGGGTGAAGATTCTATTGAAAATGTATGAAGATGTTAAAATAAAGATTAAAGTCGAGCTTAACCCGACGGAGGATGTGGCTAAAGTGGAAAAGGCCATACGTAACATAGTTCCATCAGCCCGCATAAGACTTTTTGAAGAGGCTGGCTTCAAATACCTCGTTGGAGAAGCTGAAGGTTTAAAGGCTTTAGAGCATATGAAAGCCAAGCTTAAGGCAAGACGCATAAGAGACGCCGCTAGAGTAGTTATGTTGAAGTGGATGGAGCCGAATAGAGCAGTTATGTTTTTCAATAAACAGGTGGCATTTTCGGGGAACATATCGTTCTCAGAACCCTATGGGGAATCCCCCTTAGGACCAATAAGGGTGGAGATTGAAACAGATGAGCCTAAGACTGTAATAGAGTGGTTAACATCTAAGGAGGAGGCTACTTAGACCTTTGAATAACAACCTCCATAAAGTCTTCAGCTATAATCGTATTGTTGAATATTTTCCTAGCCTGCTCTAGTAGAGGCTCTGTTTCACTATACCTGGCGGATATGTGCGTTACGACGAGTTTAGATACGTTCGCCAACCTAGCTATTTCAGCGGCGTCAACTATAGTACTATGTCCCTCAATTCTAGCCTTGTCTTTAAGCTCTCCATCGAAGGTAGCTTCATGTATGAGTAGATCCGCATTAGCCGCAAGCTTTACAAGCTTCATAGATGGACGTGTATCACCACTATAGACTATCTTCAAACCCTTTCTAGGAGGACCTAGTACGCTTTCAGGTGTTATCACCCTTCCATCGTCAAGCGTTATAGATCTACCCTTCTGAAGCATCTTCCAGAGGGGCCCTTCAGGGATACCTAGAGCTAAAGCCTTCTCCCTGTAGAACTTACCAGGCCTAAGGTCCTCCACTATAGCGTAGGAGAGATTCCTAATAGTATGATCCGTTTCAACGGCTTGGACAGCATAATCTAAGCCTCTGCAAGCCTCCCCCTCCGAGACGCTGTGCGCCTCCAATGGATAGTTAAGCTCGCCGATGACCGTTTCAATTACGTGTTCTAAAAAGTCTTTAAGCGCTTGAGGACCATATATTTGAAGCGGTTTAACTCTACCCATCATAGACATCGTTTGAAGAAGGCCAGGCAATCCAAGGATATGGTCGCTATGCATATGGGATACGAATATTTTCATCGGTCTTCCAAACCCAAGTCCAGCCTTAATCATCTGCCTCTGCGTCCCCTCACCGCAGTCGAACATTAAAAGCTCACCCTCTCTTTGAACGACTAGAGAAGGCATACCCCTCTTAGTGGTAGGTACGCTTCCAGACGTCCCTAGGAAAATCACTCTAACGCTCAATTTTCAACCCTCACCAAGCTGTAACCGTCTTCCGGATTTGACGTATATTTCAGATTTCAACATTTCTTAAAAACCTATACCTAGAACGTGTTTGAAGTTTAATGGGTTCGAAATCAATAATAGTAAGTCTTCCCATTTCTATATGTAGAGGGAGATGTTTCTTTGAAGGAGGCTTACCTATACAGTTCTTTAAACGGTAGAGTTCAATGCCATCTATGTGCTAGGAGATGTATTATACCAGATGGAGGAATAGGCTTCTGCGGTGTCCGTAAAAATTTAGGCGGCAAGCTCTACAGTTTAGTCTACGGTAGGGCCGTAGCTACGGCAGCAGACCCCATTATGAAGAAGCCTCTATACCACTTCCACCCAGGCTCATCTGTGATGAGTATAGCTACTGTAGGCTGCAACTTCAGATGCAAATATTGTGATAACTGGGTTATAAGTCAAGATAGGGAGGTTAAAGGTATGGATTTACCACCCAGTAAAGTCGTCCAACTGGCTTTAGAGTACGACTGTCAAGGTATAAGTTATACCTACACAGAGCCAACGATATTCATGGAGTATGCCTACGACACAGCTAAACTAGCTAAAGAGAATGGTCTGTTCAATACCTTCGTAACAAATGGGTACATGACCCCGGAAGCCGTTGAATTAATATCACCCTTTCTCGACGCGGCTACCGTAGATTTTAAAGGTTCAGCCAACCCGGAGTTTTACAGAAACATGGCCGCTGTGCCAGATGTGGAGCCTATATATGAATGTTTAAAGGCTTTGAAGAGTAGAAACGTGCATATTGAGATAACAGACCTCATAGTTACTAAGTATGGAGACTCTATGGAAGACTTAAAAACGCTAGCCATCTGGGTCAGAGACAGCCTTGGATCGGATACGCCATTCCACATACTGAGGTTTCACCCAGACTATAAGCTTACAGACGTCCCATCAACCCCTTTAAACACACTTGAGAAGGCTTATGAAACTGCTAAAGACGTGGGTCTACGATACGTCTACCTTGGAAATGTACCAGGACATAGGTATGAGCACACATACTGTCCAAACTGCGGTGAACGCGTTATCGAAAGATTCGGCTTCTACATCTCTAGGTGGCTTTTAACGAAAGATAAGAAATGCTCGAATTGCGGGTGGAGTATACCGATAAAAGGCGTCTACCATCCAGGCGGTTTAGAATACCACATGCCAGTTACGTAGATTCTCTAGGTTTTCTAAGCTCTGGCGGTAGGAGCTCAGTGAACTCATAGTGGGGCTCATTCTGATACCAATAGGCTACACTAGACCAGTCGTCGCCTCTATCGTTGGCATGTCCATGTTCAATAGTGACTTTTATAGACTTACTAAAGAATATGGGGTCTTCTATGTGAAACCTGTACATTGAAGATGGGCCTGTCCAATTAGGCTTTCCCATGAGTGGGAAGCCGTGAAATGGCCCATAAAATTCCCTGTTAAAGCCCCAAGCAGATCCAATGTAGTCTTCAGTCCCTGTCCCATGTATCGATGGAGGCCACTTCTCCCCATCTATAAAGATCATCTCATCCCCCTCACCCCACCATCCCGGTTTTAACCCGTAGACGCTTAAGACGCACCCGACGTATCTCCCATGCCCATAGGCTTCAAGTATCAGATAGTTGCCTTCACCGTTTATATTCTTCCCTTCTTCACCTGGCGGATAGTAGATGGCGTCTGTGGGGTTCTCCCTTCTCCATTTTGCGTGAAACCTGAGCATGTTTCTATCTAAGGCAGGCAGTTCTTCATAGTCTACGTGATAGTAGAATGCGTTAACAGGTTTATCGCTTTGATTTTCGACTTCGATCCTGGCGCTTCTGGAGAAAGGCATGGGGAAGTAGCAGTTTAAGCCTCTATCACATGTCATTGTCAACGGAAGAGATATGAAGTGTTTAGCAACACCATGTCCAATTCCAAAGAAGTCTCCTATCGGTGTTTCAACGCTTGGATTTGGCTCTCCATCCCAGTACATTCTGAGGACTATGTTTCTCAAGTAATACTTGTCTTCTGAGGCGATTGTACACCATATATGTCTGACCACGCCAGTCCCATCTATGTTTGCTAAAACCTTAGTCTCCCAAGGCTTTACCGTTATAAAGTCTCTATTGCCGCCTGTTCTATCGTAGCTTGAAACCCTCCTCGGATAAGACTCACGATAGTATGGTAGTGCAGCTAAACCACCTAGAATATATGAAGGCAGGCTCATACCTGATAATTAAAACGCATTACTCTTTAAATTTTACCAAAAATAGCCAGAAAACCCACAGCATCTATAGTTGGTTATGACGTCGAATCTAGATGGATTGGGAGCGGAGCTCCTCCTTTACAAAATTCTCAACTTGACTGAGTAGGCATTCTTCGTTTACAGCCTTCTTACCAGTGGAGTAGGCTTCATCTACTGCCTCAAGCACTATGTTTTTGACGTCTCTGGGAGTTATACTATATTCGTCTCTAACGCTTACACCCCTCCTAGGTATTGAGGCGTCATATATAATCTTCCTACGCTTAATAATAGACCAGATCTTCTCAAACACCTCATCTTTCAAAACTCTGCCGTCTTTAAGGCTTGGATCTAAAGCTATCTTTGAAGTGTAGAAGTCGAACAGCCGTTTAACAGATTCTCTAGTCTTAGGAGGGGGAACGTAGAGTATTTTCTTAACCCTATCTAGCAGGGCAGGATCTATTACAGATGGGAAGTTTGTCGCAAATATCACGGCAATATTCCTATTTGTTTCAAATCCCTCCCCCAATTCTACTAGAAGCTGGTTTAACATACCCTGTACATCTCTACCCGCATCAGTAGTTACGTCAACTCTAGACCTACCTATAGCATCCACTTCATCTATAAATAGTATGCTTGGTGCTATTTCTCTAGCGAGTCTAAAAATCTCTTTAATATTTCTAGCAGATTCGCCAAGCCATTTAGACACAACTTCATATCCATCAACTTTTATAAAGCTGGTTTTATGACCATACAGCGTACAGGTGCCAGCTATAGCCTTAGCCATGTAGGTTTTCCCGGTACCTGGAGGACCATACAGTAGTACGGACCCGCCTTCTTCTAAAAGCCTCTTATCAAGGAGAAGGTTTTCTCTCCGCTCTCTACTAACTGGGTTTAAAATCCACTCTACGACTTTTCTAAGCTCATTAAGCTCATATTCAAGTCCTACGACGTCGTCGTAGTATACCTTCACTTCCCTCTCAACCTTATAGCTCCAAGCTGAGGCGTCTTTGAGGTTTTCGACAATACCTATGATTGTCCCCCGATTGGGTGAAAGTACCACATCCATGCCCGGTGAGATTTTACCAATGTACTCGGGTGAGATGGATACCTCATACATTTGACCGCTGAATTTAACGTAAGCCCTATTATCTTTAACGTCTACTGCCGTTCCAATAGGCTTCATACCTTGCTTAAGCTCCTCAATGATCTGGTAGCACTTCCTCAACTCCATCTGTAGATACTCTATCTGCCGCTCCTTGCGCATAAGCTCCCGTTCAAGCTCGTAGATTTCACTATACCGGTCCATTAACCCCCTCCTTTAAAATCAGTAAGTATATAGCGGGAGCTTATATTTTAAGATATAGTAGGGAGGTTGAGAATAATAGGGGTTATGCACCATACTTTTCGGCTAAATTTACTATGTCCAATATAATTGGCATAAGGTCGAGCCCTCTTATACGGTTTAGACCGCCTCTAGTAGCTTTAACCTCATCGAAGCCTTCAATATAATCTCTTCTGACTCCTTCACCACACATCATTATTGGTACTGGATCGGCTGAATGCGTTTTTATAGAGCATGGTGTTGAGTGATCTGCGGTAACGACGATTAAAGTATCCCCTAAGGTTGTAAGAGACTCCAGAGCATCATCTATATGCTGTATCACTTCAATTTTCCTCCTATAATCTCCATCTTCACCCGCCAGATCGGCTTGCTTAAAGTGGAGGAAGACGAAGTCGGACTCTCTGAGAGCTTTCAGAGATGCTTCAACCTTAGCCTTATAGTTTGTTTCATAGGTGCCCGTTGCTCCCGGTACGTTTAAAACGTTCATCCCGACAAACTTAGCCACACCTTTGTAGAGGGTTCCCCCAGCTATACATGACGCTTTAAGCTTGTAACGCTCTTTAAATTCTTCAACCTTAGTTAATATACTTGCCCCTCTTGGAAGCACTACGTTGGCCGGAGGCAAGTCCCTTTTAACTCTATCCCTATTAACCCAGTGGTCTTTAAGAATCCTGTAGGATTCTTCGACAATACTATCGACTAGGTTGGCTGTTTTAAGCGCCTCGGGGGATGAATCTAAAGGTTCACACTTCTTAACCTTTAAGCCTGTTTTACCTGGATCTGTGTCTGAAACCTTCCAGGAAAGCCCCTCACCTCTCATAATAATGACCCCTCTATGCTCAACGGCTTCTTTAAAAACCAGCTCTACTCCTGGGATGGAAATCTCATTCAACGCCTCAGCCAGTTCTACCGTATGTTCACCTATTCTTCCAGCCCTCCTATCGACAACCACCATTCTATCATCTACCGTCGCAAAATTAAACCTGAATACTATGTCTCCCTCTTTAAGCTCCAATCCTAAACCCAAGGCTTCGAAAATTCCCCTACCCGTGTAGTATTTCTTCGGGTCATAGCCGAATAGTGCTAGGTGAGCTGGTGCGCTTCCAGGTCTTACACCGGGGGCTATAGTATCCATGATCCCCTTAATGCCAATCAACGAGAGTTTTTCAAGATTCGGTTTTTCAGCGATAGATAAAGGCGTCTCATAGTTTAATTCTCTGATAGGCCTATCTCCTAAACCATCACATATAACCAACAGTATTTTCACAGATCCACCCCCGTTTAGCGGTTGAAATACGTGGCTTTCAACCTGGCAGTCTTCTCCCACAGCGTACGCAGAATTTTGCATCAGGTGGATTTTTAAACTCACAGTAGGGGCATATCTTCTCTAATCCAGGTGTTATGGGTGTTGGAGTTGGAACAGCTGGTGGAGCTACTAGAGCTGGAGCTGACGCAGGCTTCTCATACTGGGATTTAAGCAGTACAACATCACCTATGGCTTGAACTTCAGCCCAAGGTATATTCAATTCTCTACCTGCACTGTCTACGGATATTGCTAGTTCTACGCCTTCAGGCGTTATGGTGAATGACAAGTCTTTAACTGTACCTATCACATAGCCTCTTTTTTCAACAACCTGCTTACCGACGACTTCACTCCTCTTAATGAAGGTTCTACTTTCAGATTTTTCACTCAAATTACACACCACTTAACCATTCTAGGAACTTAACTAAAAACATTATGTAGCTCATAGGATGAAAAACTGGAAAACAGTATTGTGGTAAAATGGAAAAGTTTAAAACCTAGAAAATAATAGTTTTTACTGGCCGCGTATTTTGGGGTTGGTCTTGAAGGAGTTAAGGTATTGCTCTCCCGACTGCCAATTCTTTAGATGTGCTAAGAAATCCTTAAAAACCGGTAGAGGAAGTGCATGGTGCACTTATACAAACGACTACTGTGTCGGATATAAATGTAACTATGCCAGCTGTATTCGAAACAAACTGTTGAATGACGGCGTATGTGGTTTAACGATTAAAAGGCGAACTGAGGATTTAGAGCCTAGTGAAGAATTAGATGTTCAAATTAAAGTTAGAAGCAAGCTAATGAAGAAGTTAGGTGAGAAAGAGATATTCTAGTATTATCCCCCATTTTCTTTCAAAGTTAAATCATCAGAGGGTGGAAGCTACTGGGCTTACAGACTATTCTCAAGTCTGGCAGACCATACATGAGCGTTGTTTTACCTGGTAATTCCACCTCTCGGCCTAGTTTTTCAATGAAGGTTTTAAACGGATAATCTTCACTTTCAACTTCAACCCTCCCTCCTATGAGCAGCTCCTCCCTCTTCCAAGCGTTAACTCTTATCTTTACGTTTAAGTCTACTATACCTTGGAGCGGTCTTCTACGGGATACGAGCGTTTGAATATCTCCATAAGCTGTTTTCGACGGAGTTACATCTATAGTAAACTGCTCTAAGTCTCTTTCGAAGAAAAACTTCGCTCCAGGCTTTTCTGAAGGTATCGGCCCGATTATAGCTGTTGAAACAGCGTCGTTTTTAAGCTTGTATTTAAGCCAAAGGTCTACTAGACCCCTCCCATCTGTCTCCTCTGGTTTTAAACGCCACTCCATCACGGAAAAGTCATTAACCGAACCTTTTCCACTACCATCTACTTTAAAGCAAACACCCCAAAGGAAGTTAGGGTTACCTGTAAACTTGGGCTTTGCGTAGTGCCACGATAGCCTAATTCTCCCGTTAAACTCTTCTACGCGTTCCGGCTCCATAGGGTAGAAGCCTTTAAAAGAACATTCTTCAAACCCGCCGATTTCAATTATTATCCTGTCTTCAGGTGTGAAGCCGTATGTTTCCGGTTGAGGCGTATGTATGGCGAGAGATATAGATGAAGGCTTAACTTCATCCTGTAAAATGTAGAATTCAACCGTTTTGAAGACTTTAAACAATCTCCACCTAGAAAATTTACGTTAAATGTGTTTATATAGGTTTACCTGTGATAAACTGTTGAAGCGCTTATGGCTTTCTTCAACTCGAAGAAGTGTAAGAAAATTCTTTAGGAAGTTAGCATATGGTTAGAATGAGTCGAATTGTCTGGGGAAGAAGCCATCGGAGTGGTCGAAGGAGATATATCTGTCACGAGATTTAAATTTAAAGCTTTAACTGAAGACGTGGGGCTGAACGATTATGTTGAACTCCGATATGAGGGAGAGAGCTACGTAGCGTTGATTACAAACGTCCATAGAACCGTGGACGGAATCCTATGTGAGTGTAGCCTCATAGGATTAGGACCTAGAAAGCCCCTACCCGTTGGGTCAAAGGTGTATAGGGTTTCAGAGGAAAACCTTAGGAAAAGCCTAGGTTTAACGACCGATGAGAAGAAGGGCATATACATAGGCCGTTTGATAGGCTACGGTTGTAAAGTCTTTCTACCTATTAAAGGTATGGGTAGGATATTCATAGTTGGTAAACCGGGCTCTGGGAAAAGCTACACAGTCGGTGTTATAGTAGAGGAATTTCTTAAGAAGGGTATTCCAGTCGTCATAATAGATCCGCATGGAGAATACTCCAGTCTGAAAATTCCAAACCCATCATCCGGTTCTGAGGTTGAAGCCAGATCCTATGTGAATCAGGTTTTAGAGTTTGGAGACCCTCAGATAAACCCCGGTGTTGACGTTGGATTAGATTCTTTAAAGGTTGCTGAGCCTGAAGACCTAGTCGTACCTAGTCAGTGTACGATTATAAACCTCAGAGGCATTGTTGAAGAAGAGCAGGTTGCATTGGTTAGTGAGGTTTTAGATAAGCTTTTCCAAGCCTCCATAACCAGGAGGATTAAACCGTTCTACTGCTTTATGGATGAAGCACACAGGTTTGCTGGTAAGGAGAAAAGGTCTACTACGGAGTTTGTTAAGAGGTTTGCTCAAGAGGGTAGAAAGTTTGGAGCAAACCTTGTAGTGGTTACTCAGAGACCTCAGCTTTTAGATACTACTGTTAGGGGTCTTGTAGGTACTTGGATAATACATAGGGTGACAGATCCAAATGACATTAAGATAGTTTTAGAAAGTGGGGGTTTAGGGAAGAAGTGGGAAGAGATAATACAATGGCTTGATAAGGGTGAGGCTGTCGTTACGGGGGAGGTTGTTGAAAAAATTCCAATACTTGTTAAGATTAGGGCTAGGGAGACTATGCATGGAGCCCCAGGTTTCAACCCTCTCGATTTCGCCGAGCCCGAGTTGAAGGATAAGATTTCACAGCATATTAGAGATACTAAGCGTAGGCTTATCAGTAGGCAGAGGGATGAACAGTACTGGGATGCTCCTCCAGATATAACTCCAGATCTACCTCAGGGTTTTCTACCGATGAAGGTTGAAGCGAAGACCATCGTTGACGAACTTTCAAGCAAATGCCCATATTTGTCTATAGAGCTTGGCGACTATAAGCTTGAATATAAACCTGCGCTTCAATATGAAGTGCGGGCTCAAGTTAACAGACGGGAGCCTAATGTGAATTTTCAGCATGATTTGGTCGGTTTTACACCATTAACTGAAGGCTTCAATTTAACGCGTATGGATGCCTATGGAGTATCTCTTGACGAACTATCCTCCACTACACTTTTAACTGAGCCCTCGTCTAAGGGGCGTTACGTTCAGCCAGGTGTAGATTTATCTGAGAGAGGCTTTAAGAGGCTTCTCAGAGGCTTAAAGGTAAATACGTCTATGAGGCTTGCTCAAGTGGTCTACTATCATCCCGGCTTGGGATATGCTTCTCAAACCTCGGATAAGAAGGCATTTATCGAGGAGTGCCGTCGAGAGGCTAAACGCCTCTTAGAGGAGAAGATTAAGCAGGAGTTTGATAGTTTTCAGAAGATTTTGGAGAATGTGAGGGAAGAATATAAGCGTAAGAGGGAGATTATGATGAAGAACATGGATGAGCTTGAAGAACTTACGAAAAGCGTTAAACGGCTTAAAAACGAGCTTAGCGACGCCCGTAGAACGAGTAAACCCGTTAGGAGGATTAAAACGATGGTTGAAGCAAGGGAGGAGAGGATTGAAAAGCTTAAGAAGAGGGTCGCCTCATTGGAGGAGGAGCTAAAAGAGCTTAAAAAATATGAGGATGCATTAGTGCAAGATTGGAATATTAAGATGAATTCTATAAAGGATAAGTATATGAATCTCGAGAAGACTGCTGTGAGAAGCTATGTCATACAGCCCTCTTCCAAAGAGCTGGAGATAACCCTCCTTCAGCTTGTATGGGTGCCTACGTTTAAAGCTATTTTAACCGTTTCTTCAGGTGATGTTAAGACAACTATGGTTGCGACTTGGAATGCTGTTAACGGTAGAGGGCTTTACGGGGAATGCGTAGAATGCGGCAGAACTATAAGTGTTCCAAGCGAATTTCTATTATGCTGGATCTGCCTTAAACCTATATGTGGCGAACATAAGCACTTTTGTGAAGTCTGCGGTAAACCGATATGCTCAGTACATTCTTGGAAGTGTAGTGTTTGCGGTAGGACGCTGTGCGATAATGAAGAGAAACATACATGTGGCTTGTGCTCAAAACTTGTCTGCGGCGAATGCGTTAAGAACTGTGTAGAATGCGATCCTTCTGCCGCCTACTGTCCGGATGATATTGTTGAATGCATTCACTGCGGTTTAAGCTTATGTAAGGAGCATTTTAAAGAGCATCTAACGTGGTGCGACGTCTGCGGTGAAGAAGTATGTATCAAATCTGCCAACATCTGCTCTATATGCGGTAAAACCCTATGTTCTTCATGCGTAGTTAAATGTTCTAAATGCAGTAAGCCTGTTTGCCCGGATCACGCTTGGATTTGCAACGTCTGCGGTAAAAGCTTCTGCACAAACGAGGAGAAGCATATTTGTGAAGTCTGCGGTAAACCGATATGTAGCGATGACGCTGTTAAATGTCAGTCCTGCGGAGGCTTCGTAGGGCAAAACCGCACCGTTAAATGCCCCAATTGCGGTCGGGAAGTCTGCGAAAACTGTATAATCGTCAAAAGGAAGGGTTTATTTAGAAACATCGGTTGCAAATTATGTCTTGGTGATTAGAATCTTTGGATGTTGTAAATGAGGGAGACTACATACTTCTATATTTAGACGGTAGGAGAAGCTTCCTAGTTGAGGCTACAGATAGAGTTTTCCATACACATAGGGGATATTTAAAACTTAAAGAGCTTATAGGTCAACCTTACGGGTCACGCGTTAAAAGCAGTATAGGCGTAGAATTTACAATATTAAAACCTGCTCTTAGAGAGTTCATACTTAAAAAGTTTAGGAGGCCGACTCAAATAGTCTATCCTAAAGACGTAGGTTTGATTTTAACCCACACTGGTATAGGGCCTGGGTTTAAGGTTGCCGAAGCTGGAGTTGGTTCTGGTGCTTTAACGGCCTTCCTCGCATACTACGTTAGACCCAATGGTAAAGTCTACGGTTACGAAATTAGATCAGACTTCATTAAAATTGCTAAGAAAAACCTCTCATATACTGGTTTAATGGATTACATAGAGCTTAAGCTTAAAGATGTCAGAGAAGGTTTCGATGAGAAAGACATCGATGCTATAGTCTTGGACCTCCCAACACCTTGGGAGGTTATACCTAAGGCTTATGATGCTTTGAAAAATAGCGGCGTCTTAGTAAGCTTCAGCCCAACTATAAATCAGGTGGAGAAGACCGTTGAAGCCGCCAGGATGCAGGGCTTCACATCCATAGAGGTTGTTGAATGCTTAGAACGTCATTTAAAAGTTAAAGCTGGTGAAACAAGGCCTGAAACAGTTATGATAGGCCATACGGGCTACCTATTTTTCGCGCGTAAATCGTTAAAATAGATCGGTTTCTGTGCGAATGGAAAAGATTAACAATAAATAGTTAAGGCTAACTCCTAACCGACCTATTTACTTTAAATTATGCTAGAGAGGTTTTAACATTAAATTAGAATAAGATATGGAAAATATCTACGAGTTATGTGAAAAGCTGATTGAAGATCTCCACTTTAGAAGGTTTTACGGTAGATTTTTAAAGCCACGTCTTTTTCAAGGTCTTCAATTGTTAAATGGATTTCCCCGTTTACTGCAACTGTTTCCTCAGTTTTCACCACAACTCCAGTATACGTATCCCAATATTCAACAATGTAACCTCCATCTTTAAAGTCGCATAGTTCAATTTCGACTTTCTCAACGGGCTCTATAGGTATGTTGTTAACTACATTCCACCATGTATGGTCTCTATTCTGAATCCATAGAAGCGACACAGTATCATTCTTCAGACCTATCACTCTCACCTTGCTCTGTTTAGCTACGGCGTTCGTAAATTTTATGCAGTCAAATGTGAGCCAATCTCCACCGGAATTGTCGAACCTTAATTCGTGAACTCCAGGCGGAACTGCTACTTTAACGTCTAAATTGTACTCTTCGGCTTCAGCGTCGTTCTTACCGTCAATATCTTTAAAAACCCTGCTCTCCACTAGAAGATCATCTATGTATACGTCTAAAGTAGCTCCGCTCCTGCTTACGGAGTTTACGTGTATTAGTGCTTCTCCACCATATGGGAGTGAAACTATGAAGGTTGGATTGTTTTTAAGCTCTGGGTGGGCTTTGCCATGTATGAAGGATGAAAGCTGTGAGATGTTTGCGACTTTTCCGTCCACCTCTATTTTGAATACGTTGACTTCCGGCTTAACCCATCCCAAACTTGGATACATGGTAATTTCCGTTAAATCTTCCCTCCTAAGTGGGCTTGGAATTAAGACTTTAGCTTGAATTTTGACGAATCTACTCTTCTCCGGGTTTACACCCTTAAGGTAGTTGCTTAATGCTTTAAAGTGCCCGTAGAGGTTATATGGGTGGATGTAGTTGTCCCACCACCAAAGCATGGATGTAGATGCTGAGCCTGAGAGTACGGAGGACCATATTCCGTTATGCAGTTCAACTCCTTCAACATCCTTATAGTAGTATGGGTTGTCAAACCACCTCCAATCCGCTCCAAACTCCGTGATTAAAACTGGCTTACCATAGCTAATCCATAAATTTTCAACTATTTCTGGAATTACACCAGCAATGTCTTTGAAAGATTGAGGCCCATATTTATGAACCGTTACAAAGTCTATCCCGTTTAAGCCTCCCAGTCTAGGGTCTGAGCTTGTCGTAATCAAGTGCTTATAAGGGTCTATTCCCCTTATGTATTTGACCATTTCCTCATGCCACTTAGCAACCACGTCGAAGTCGTAGTTATCTGTCAATTCAACTTCATTCCAAAGCTCCCATGCGAGAACATGTGTACTATAGCCCCATCTAGCGACTATGTATCTTAAACGTTTCTTGAACAGTCTTATGGCGTTTTCGTCTGTCCAGAAGTCTTCAGGTTTACTTAACGGTCCACCGTTTTTAACGTTATACGGGTTGTCGTTCCACTGTCCAGTTAATCCGCCCGACTGCAACTGCCCATGATTCATAAGGCATAGGATTATGTAAATACCCTCCTCTTCAGCTTTTTTAATCACATAGTCTAAACGCCATGCCTCCGATAGATCGTAGTATCCGAGCTTCTTCCACTCTATTCCAAACGCCCAGGGCGCCATCCAGATCCTAGTTATGTTTTCCCCTGATTTATTCATGGCTGAAAACCATTCATCGTAATCGAATGCCCCCCGGTTGCCGAACCAGCAGACGTTATGCCCTATGAAGAGTAGGGATTCACCGTTCTCAACTTT
>CAZMSC010000030.1:0-15845 GCA_964568845.1 uncultured Candidatus Bathyarchaeia archaeon
CCAGACTTTACCACTATCTATTAGATAGTTCCTCTCAAACGGTCTAAGATATATAGGCACGCGATCAGGCTCTTCACAGTTTACAGCGGCGATAATCCTATCCCTCGAATACAACCATCAACCACTAAACACATAACAGTAAAAATCTCCTATTAAAGGGAAACTATGCCCCTCAAGCTGATACTTAGCCCAACTGCGTCTGTAGAAGGGGGTTAAGTAAAAATGAGAATAAGGGGGGTTTAAAATTGTGTGAAGAGAATGCCATACCCATTAGGTTTGCTAGAACATACCTAGACCCAACTGCATACCAATTTTTTTATATCGTATTTGACGTTGGAAGTTTTATTCCGTTTCTATGATCACTCCATATCGTGATGGATGCTTTATTTTAACTGTTGTCTCTGTGCTTTCTTGCCAACCTGTATATATGGACTTCTAACCCAGTGAAATCATCTTCGATCGTCGATGATTCAGGTATAATCGATCTATTCTCACCGTAAACTTCTGCGACATAACCGCTGGGTATGCCTTCTATGGTAAGCCTCATCTTCACCGGTTTCTCTTCAACATTCACAGAGAAGACGTAAGCCGTTTCACCGTGTACTTTAACCATCAAAGCTAAAGGTGATACTAAGATCTTATCTGAGCCATCTGTAGTTACCGCATCTCTTCTATAAACTGTTGGCGAATTTAAGATTGGAGTCAGTTTGAGAATCCGCCCATTGATCTCTTTCACTGCTTGAGCCATTTCAACATCCGCCAATAAACCGGCTTCAATAAACTTCGGCTTAAACTGGTGGGCGAAGTATATGATGCCTGTTGAACCGTGGATCAGCGACATCCAGACTTCGGCTTTTACTTGACGAGGTGAGGGCTTGACGTGGAGGTTGTGGATACGCGTCGTCTCAATACAGTTCCACACGACTTTCTGACCGTTTGACCATTCACGTAAACGTTTAACTCCTCTGGCAACGTACCAAAGCTTTCCAGCTATCGCTCGGTTTTCATGAACGACGGGGTATATGTCGAAGGAAACAATATCACATCCTTTAATGTATTCCGGGTAATCTTCAGGATGATTCTTCCGCACTCCACGTCCGTAATAACCGTCCCATGCAACACCTTGACCCAGATTTAGTAAAACTGGCCGTGAAGGGTCGGCCGTCTTCATCTTCACATAGTTGTTAATTACCTCGCTGGGTGGAATGGGTGGACCATAACCCCTCCTATCTGGAAGCAGTTGTGCATTATCAGGTTCATCTCCATGCATCCACCCAATTATCACAGGATCGTTTATATGACTCAAACCGACATCATTCTGATCACAGATAACATACATGCCAGCCTCACGTAACCTTTTAAGCTGTTCTTCAGTAGGCCCCTTCCAAAGACCGACGTATACGTTTATACCCAATTCCCTATATTTCTCAGCATTCTCAGGGTTTTGAAGCCACACGCAAAGTGGAAAGAAATCTAAATTTTTCGGAGGCCCATATTTCCATCTCACGTATAGGCTTTCAAACTTAAGCACTTCGCTTAGGCTTATAATTTCATCCCATGATAGAGTAAAATCTACCGCCTCCATAATACCTACCTAAAGATACCATTCAATCATAACCAATTAAGTATTTTTAATTTTGCAATAGAACAGTTAAAGTATGGTGAAACTATAAATCTACATGTATCTTCGAGAGAAGATTTATGGAAAACCCCTACAACCATTTCCGAGACTCCATTTATAAAATTCCCCTTTCGATGTTACCGCCTCTAAACAGTCTATTCTTCGATTTATGTGAAGATGCAACACATAATTGTGGTGAAGGGGATAAAAAAGTATAATAGTGGGGATTTTAAGAAGGAGAGGACGTGAACATAGTAAGCTTAAGGTTCTCGGATATAAATGGGACTTTGAAGGAAGTTATAATATCCGAGAGGCTTTTCGAGAAGGCCAACGTTGAAGGTATTTGGTTTGACGGCTCTTCAATAGAGGGGTTTGCAAGAAGGTTTGAAAGCGATATGCGGCTTATACCTGACGCCTCATCATGCTATACGATCAACGGTGTTAAAACATATTTCTGTGAAGTCTATAAGGCTGGTAAACCGTTCGATGGAGACCCCCGTATAGTTTTGAAGAGGCTTCTAAGCAGAACTGAGGAGAGCTACAAGGTTAGATTCGTCACAGCTGGTGAGCTTGAATTCTACGTCCTCAGGAACGGCGAGGCTATTGATACTGGAGGATACTTCGACGTATCTCCAAGGGATAAAGCCAACCTGATTAAAATCCGAATAGCTGAGAAGCTTACAGAAGCTGGTATAGAGTGGAGTAGTGGCCATCACGAGGTTGGACCCGGTCAAAACGAGATAGATATATTGCACGATTACGCTGTAAATACTGCCGACAAGATACTTCTAACCAAGAACATAATCAAGCTCATATGTGAATCTGAAGGGTTGAAGGCTGTCTTCATGCCTAAACCCTTCTACGGTATGCCTGGAAACGGTATGCACATCCACTTAAGCCTATGGAGTAAAGGTGAAAACATCTTCTACGATGAGAAGGGGCTTTACAGGCTTTCAGATCTAGCTAGAAGATTTATAGCGGGCGTCTTTGAGCATGCGGGTGCCATAACAGCCGTAGCCAACCCTACGATAAACTCCTACAAGAGGCTTGGAGAGTTTGAAGCGCCTAAATACATCTACTGGGGTATGAAGAATCGAGACGCGTTGATAAGGGTTCCAGAATTCACCAGTAGGAATTCAGCTAGAATAGAGTATAGAGCTTCAGATCCGTCTGCAAACCCATATCTACTATTCGCAGCCATACTTGCGGCTGGGCTCGACGGCGTTGAGAGAAACCTAGAGCCTCCGGAGCCCATTGAAAAAGACATATATGAGGGGGGATTATATAAGAGCCTGCCGACACTACCGTCAAATCTAAAAGAGGCATTGGAATCTCTCAGAAGAGACCACGTTGTAAGCAACGTCTTAGGAGAAGTGGGTGAAAACCTTCTAAACCTTAAACTCAGAGAGTGGGAAGAATATACGTGTAGGAAAATAACGGACTGGGAGAAGGAGAAGTATATTGATGTATGAATTCTATTTCCCAGGGATGTGATGTTTAAACTTGATATAAGATTTATCTAGTAAAACTTTTATATACATACTAGTATTACATAGTTCATGAGTATTATAAGCGTAAGAATTGATGAAGAAACCCGTCGCAAAATGAAGAAGCTCACCCATCTAAACTGGAGCGAAGTAATAAGACAAGCAATCCTCCAAAAAATCAAAGAAGAGGAAAGTAAGAAGAGAACGCTTGACCCAAAAATGCTTAAAGAAGCAGCGGAAATAACCGATAGAGTAAGAAGACCTTCCCCTTCATGGAGTAGCGTAGAGGAGATAAGGAAATGGAGAGAACTGAGGAAGTTTTAGTCGTCGATGCTTCCATAGTTACGAAGTGGTTCGTGGAAGAAGAATACTCTACTGAAGCGTTAAAAATAAGAGATGATTACGTAGCCCATCTCATAGATATAACTGCTCCGGAGCTACTGCCCTTTGAAGTTCTTAATGCACTTAGATATAACCCGGGATTCGGAGAAAAAGACTTGAAAGAAGTTGCAGAGGCATTAGTGAAATACAGCATCTGGCTTTTTCCAATACTGGGAAAACTGGCTGAAAGAACAATAGAGAACGCTCTTAAGTACGGTATAACCATATACGATTCGTCCTACATCTCGCTCGCAGAAGTAGAAGATAGGCCTTTTTACACGGCTGATGAAAGACTTTTGACGAAGCTGAAGGGTAATCCTTATGTTCACCACATTACAGAATACAAGCAGGAGGTCTAACCAGTCTACCTTTTATGGCTATATGGTTCTGAGTTAAGTAGGTATTCATAGTGTTTCATCTCTATTAAGCCCTTCCCTCCGATTAGCTCATCGAGGCTTTTTGGGAACCCTTCTCCCTCATCTGAAGGTTCAAAACCGATGTGACATCCATGTCCATTACGAGGACGTATTTCTCACGCATCATAAGCCTACCCATTTAAGCTCGTATTCTAACATGGACTGGAGCGCCTCTGCGTTCCACTTTGAGAGCCTCCTATTCTGCCCTTTAAAGCCGTTTAGAATCTTACGGTTTATGTCTTTAAGCCTCTCCATTATCGCTCCAGAGTTAAACCCCTTAATAAAGCCTGTTGCCAGTCACGGATAGACAATCTCTTAGCCTAGATGCCTTTAAAGGCAAGCTGACTAATGGAAGCATGTAGGTAGATTAAACCCCTATACCCTCACAGTTAAAGATAAGCTTAACCTTCCTTAAGATGTTGGAAGTATGAATATGGGAGATGACGTTAAAGTTAACTCGTATTTGCCGTCTTCACTCTCCTGAGAATGCTTCAAGCCGAAGAGCTTCACAATTTCCAAGGTTTTAGCGTGCATATTCAGCTTAACCTTATGCGTATGTCCGGTGGTCCAACACACGTACTTCTCAACACCATCCTCATTTTCAAAGATCAGAATATAGTCGTCTCTGCTTTCGGTTTCAAACCTACCTTTAAACTGGAAGCCGTTTAATTGCGATTTGAGAGTGTATATAGCGTAGTATGCTGGTTTAATGAAATAAGTCGGCCTCCCATAGATCGACCTAAGCCCCTCATAATCTGCGATTATGCCGAAATTCTGCTCAGAATCTTGGATATTAGATCCATCGTCTTTCCAATCGTAGAAAACGCTCACATCGATCCCGTTCATTATATTCACCAGGAACATTCTAACAGCGTACTCTGCTTGAGTTACAGTAGAGACCTTATTACCGTATGAGCCACCAGTACAATAGCCCCATTCACTCGAAACGATAGGCTTTAAGGGGGAGCCGTACAAGGCTAACATCTCTCTCAACCTAGCGTAGTCTAGGCTTACGGTTTCGGGGTTCACGCTCCTATATGGGTGTATAGAGACCGCGTCTATACAATCTAACATGTCAAGTTTAAACGCTTCTTCTAGAAACTTGAAGTCGAAGCCGCTTATACCAGGGGCTATGAGTTTAACTCCGCCGACTTCTCCAGCGGCTGAATGGACAGCTTTCAACAGTCGAACGTAATCCTCAGGGTTAGGCTTAGGCTTCCAAAACTGAGAAAGATTAGGCTCATTCCAGAGCTCCCATATTATATCTTCACCTTTAAACTCTCTGAAGGACTCAAGTGCAAATTTTGCAAAAGCCTCCCTGCCAGCATCACTATGCGGTGCAACTCCATCATCGTAGTATTGATTTCCATAGTCGAGTATAAATAGAGCCGTTATACTCCGTTTCCTTAAAGCATCTACAAGCCTCCTGTATTCTTCAAAACTGTAGACACCTTTTTCTCTTTCCACTTCACTCCAGAGGAAGTCCATTCTGATCAGGTTTATACCAGCATACTTCATCATGTCTAGATCCATCTCCCTAGGAGCTATGAAGTGTATGTTAACTCCAAGTTTATAGATGGTTTTTGAGAAGTTACGCTCCTCGATGACGGCGAACAGCCAAGGATAGAACTCGAAGTTATACCTTGGACTTTCTGGAACCCCGTTGAACACCCTGCCATTAAAATGGCACTCCAGCAGGTAGAGCATGGGCTCTAAAGAGCTTGTATCCAGAGTCACCATTTTCACCCTATTTTCCATAGCTTTGACTTTTAAAATAGACACTTTAATCGCTTTAGATGGATCGTCCATAGGCTTCAAATAGATTTCAAGATCGCTCTCAGCGACCGCGGGGTTGAATACTTTAAAGTATACCTTCGCTTCTTCGCCTTTAAGAAACCAATTCTTGGCCACCGTATCCGTGCCCATATAAGCTAATTTCACAGACGGCTTCATTATGGACATAATAGTCACCACGATAATTAAAGTGGAGGCTACAGATACTAGCAGTTTTAAAGCCCACCTTTTAAAGTACGGTTTTCCCAAAGGCAATCCTCAATCTAAAGTATTTAGAACAAGCTCTAAACAAGTCTTCCTTAGGATCCACGTATTTAAAAACACGGCGGTTTAAACGGTTGACCATGACACATCCACAGTTTTCAAATTTTCAATTCAACCCTATATTCTTCAATTTTATCCTCTCTCACTTCAACTCCTAAGCCTGGTTTATCCGGCACCCTCACTTTAGCACCTTCAAAACTTAAACCATCTACTACGAGGCTTTCGAGAAACTGCGGACCGTTTATATCGATCGGCGCCACTATGGGCAGAGCGCTGAATAGATGTACTGAAGCCGTAAAGCCGACTCCGCTTTCAGTCATGCCACTGGCGAATAGGTCGATGCCTGCGGCCTCGGCTAGAGCAGCTATCTTAAGATTACCGATTATCCCAGATTTGGCGAGTTTTAAAACTATTAAATCCAACGCATCTGCAGATATTAGTTTAATCAGGTCGTAATGGCTGAACATAGACTCGTCAACCGCCACCGGTATAGGGCTTTCTGAAACTATGCGTTTAAGCCCCTCGTAATCCCAAGTGGGAACTGGCTGCTCGAGACATATTATTCTCTTAATATTCATGTCTGCTATGAGGTTTAGAAGCCTCCTTATAGTGAAGCTCGTGTAGGCTTGATTAGCATCAGCCCATATGGTTGCGTCTGGAACAGCTTCACTAACGACTTTAAGCCTTTCAGCGTCTTCAACAGGGTCTCCCATAATTTTAACCTTGAAACACCTATAGCCTTTTGAAGCCATATCCCTAGCGTAATCAGCCATAGCTTCAGGGTCGCCGCTCATCATAGCTGAAAGCTCCACGTGGTCGCATATCCTGCCTCCTATGAGCCTATGGATGGGTTGACCAGTAGTCCTACCTATTATGTCGAATAGTGCTGTTTCAACAGCCGATTTGACAAACGGCTGGCCTGAGCTCACAACTGGTGTTAACAATTTATCGAGCTTTCTTAGGATTAAGTTTAAACTGAACGGGTCCATGCCTTTCAAAGCCGGAGCAATATAGTTCACCAGCGACGTGTATGCGGACTCCAACGTTTCATACATCCAAGTATGCATTAGCCTAGCTTCACCCCAACCCACAGTACCGTTAGAGGTTTCGATTTTGACGTATAGGTGGTCTCCAGGGACTCCAGGTCTACCTACGACGCCTCTGGACAGTACGAAAGACCTCACATACGGTATTTTAAGTGGATATGCTTCAACCATCCTTATGGTGGACATGGGAACACGTTTAAAATTCAACCCGCCAACTATTTAAGCGTTCATAAGCCATGTATAACACTGTTTATTGGATCCTGTACCTTTCCATAGCATAAAAGCGGTTTCATGGGTTATAATTTTCAGTAAGTGCTCTGGATTAAAGGTCTAATGTTCTCAGCGTATATGCTTGTAACTTCTGATAGGATTAAGCCTTCAAGGTCTCTCACCGGGTCGTTGACTTGGTACATATTTATATACGGGGCCTTCACCAAGGCTTTAACCTCCTCCGGGTAATCCCAGTCTTTTATATAGAAGACTGAAATCTTATGCCCCTTATTTCCAAGCGTTTTAAGGTCTTCTAGAGCTTCTTTAAAATTCTGCCATCCGCCGTCTGTTATGATGACTACGAAACACTGCTCTCTAGCCACGTTTAGAAGCCTGGCTATAGTCTTAGTAGGCATTATCGTCAACTCTCTAAACCTCGATGAGAGCGTAAGCTCTTTAAAATCTTCATCCGCATTCCAATCAGCCGCTATGTGGTTTGTCGAGAAATTCACGATAGCTGTGTTTCCGCCAGCCCATTTAGCGCTTAGATACGCTATGAAACCTGCAGTGGATACTTTATCCAGTATGTTGCTCATACTGTAGCTCGTATCTAAAACGACTAGAACAGACGGTATGATGTTCGTATGGAACTCCCCACCTCTACCAGCAGACCTCATATGCCATTTAATCGTCGTAACTTCAGGTATTATAGGGCCTTCATCTAGACTCGCCTCTACGTCTAAAGACTCTATATCATCTTCAACATACCACTCTTCAGGATAGCTCTGTATAGTCCAGGTTGGCTTAACCTCGCCTTTCGAAGCTAAATAGGTTATCAGAATGTTTTCAGCCCTCGACCTATACCAGAGCCTCCTCCATAAAAGGTCTTTAACGTCTAAAGGCATCTTCTCCAGAAGCTTGCTGATAGACGTGGGTAGCGTTAACCTTCCATAGCCTCTTCCAGCAGACGCCCTATAAGCTTTCCCAGACTCCTTAGACGTGTACATGCGATCCGCCTCTTCAGATCTACGCAACGCCTCTCTGACTTTATCAGACAGCTTCTTAACGTCTTCCTCCCCAATCCTAGGCTTTATCCAAACCTCGTAGAATGTTTTAGCGTCTTTCTCGTTTTCGATATTGCTTAAAACCTGGCTTATCCTCTTAACAGCATCTGGATGCGCGTCTTCGATCAGCGGGATGAACTTCAACCCAAGCCTGTCTTTAGAAGGCTTCTTTAAAGTACGCTTATGCTCCTGGGTGTCGGCTCTTAAGAGAACAGCCGATATTGCCCTGATTTTACTTATCCAAGACTTCGGAGGCTTTATAGAGTCTGCTAATAGTCTACCGAGTATTTCAACCTCATCGTCTTTAGGTTTATAAGGGATGTCTGGGAAAAACTCCCTATAAACCGCAAATATCAGCGACTCCAACCCCACCGGTTTACACCTATCAAGCGTATCATATAGGTGGAACGGCGTCTCACCGTATCTATTTTTAAGGTAGATGCAGTCTACTTGGAAATCTGAAAACATCGCCACAGCCGTGTACGCCAACCTACTATCTCGAAGAACACCATAAGCTATTTTCTGCAGGTAGTAGGCGGTTTTAGCATCATAGGGACAGTAGTGCATGTGGGCGAGAGTATGCCTTAAAAGCCATAGCATTAGACGCTGGGGATCTTTAGATCTGCTTAAGAGAATTGGGTTTACATGCAACTCTCCATTCAACACTTTCACGGGTATGCTAAGCCTATCATTTAATTTAAACTGGATCGGTGGGAAAAACAGTTCAGATTTAACCTTGACGAATATCTCCCTCAGCATCGTAGGATCTATTTTGACTGTCTCTACCTCCATCTCAAATACACTCCTAGAGTATCTTCTTCTCTGAGTATGCCTTCCCTAATCCAAGTCTTCTCAAGCTTCATAAGCTCCTCTGCGAATACAGGGTCTTCTACGGCTACTTCCCTAGCATACGTGTACAACCCCCTATCGAAGCCGTTCATAAGCTTGCTGAGTATAAGCCACTGTCTCCTATTGACCCTCTCATCCATTTTCACTCTTTCACGCATCAGCAACTCTCTAATATCGTTTAGAAGGCTTCTAGTCTTAACAAGGTTCATCCTGTGTGGGAAGACCCATAGAGCAAGGGATAGTATATCGTCTTGGCTGACTTTACCCTCAAGCCAAATCTTAGCTTTAACAAGCTGTGTTAAGACTATTGTGGACCTTTCACTAGGCGGGTCTTTTATATTGCTACACACGTCTTTGAGGAAGTGGCACCCCTCGCATAATATCGGAGGCTTCACTTCTGAAAACTCTCTACCCCTTACACATGCTTGGAAATCTCTGACCAGCATGTTGATAAGCCCTACAGTTTCACTGTCGAGTTCAACATCGTCTACCTCCTTTCTTATACTTTGAAGCTCTTCAAACGTGAGGACTTGAGGCATAGATTCTACAAGCTCCCCTTCGTAGTTCTCTAAAAGAGATTGAAGCTTAAACTTGTCACTCAAACTTAAAGAGTTCAAGTATATACATATGTCGAATCTGTCGTAGAATGGAGGGGGGTGTATAAAGGTCGTGGGATCGGCCGGGTTTTCATTAGCTATGAGAACGTAATCTCCAACTTTGACCCTTTGCCCATAAGCCCACACTTCGCCGAACTGCATCATATGGTGGATGTTAGAGGTTGTATACGGGTTTAATCTATTGACTTCATCTATACCCTTACCTTTAGCCTGTACGAATGCAGCCCATAGGACTTTTTCAACACCCTCCCTCTCAAGCGAAGGTATGTGAAGTCTACCTACAACCTCCCCCCTCTTAACCTCTGAGGCACCAGATATCACCACGTAGTCTTCTCCAGCTATCCCTCTAAGTATTAGAAGCATAAGCGTAGATTTTCCAACACCTCTCTGAGCTCTTATGAGGGTTGAACTCCTCCTGTGAAGCTGGTTTAAAATAGCTATGTCTACTACTTCCTCGTTTCCTACAAACCTAGAATTTATCTCCTCTTTGAGCTTTAAAACGGCCTTTTTAAGGCTCAAACGGCACACCTCCCACATGATTCATGACAACAGTAGCCACTAGAAGCAGTAGAAGTATTAGACATGCTATTTTCAGCAACCTATTAGATTTACGAAGCTTAAGAACCTTGGCGTCTAAAAGCTTGATGTGCTCTTTTATGGTGTTAAGCTCCCTAGACGTTAAAATAACTGGTTCTGAAGCCACTTGATCTAAAAATGGAGATTCAAGATAACGCGGCAACTTCTCAACATCTTCGTCTTTAACATCCTTGTAATTCCAGGAAAGCTTGGATTTCTCATATGAAACTGAGGCTTTCCTAGACTCTCCGTTGAGAAAATCTTTAAAGTAGTCCCTCGGTTTTTTCATTTTAACATCAAATTATCGTTAAATCGAAGGTAAAAAGCTTTCCTAAATTCCATGGCTTCATTATAACTTTTAAATACGGCGGTTGATTGAGTTAAAGTTGGCGACTCGCCGTGAAAGCTACGGAAGAATTGATGAAGGAGGCTGAAGCCCTTTTAAAAGATTGGAAGAAGGAGCACTACGTCTTCGGATGCGGCGTTTTAAACTCGGTGGGAAAACTTGCGAGGGAATTCGGTAAGACAGTACTACTGGTTGGAAGCAGCTCCAAATGGGCTCTTAAATCGATGGAGGATATAGTTAGAAGCCTTGAGGAGAATGGCCTATCTTACTTAAAAGTCTCAGGGGCGAAGCCGAACACCCCCCGCGAGGACGTTTACAGAATCGCCCTTCAAATAGCTATGTATAAGCCAGATGCCGTAGTGGCATTCGGCGGAGGAAGCACACTCGACGCGGTTAAAGCCTCCAACATTCTAGCTACTTTCACACCTTATGAAGTTGAGAAGTTTCTAGGCGTTTCTTGGAGCGAGGCTTGCACAATAGATCCATATTTTGGAACAGGGGTCGTAAGTAAGATGAAGGAGGCTACTGGTAGAGGTTTAACTCCAATGGTGGCTGTTCAAGCAGCCTCAAGCTCAGGCTCACATTTAACGAAATACTCAAACGTGACAGATCCTGTAGCTGGTCAAAAGAAGCTCATAGTGGATGAAGCCATAACACCTAAACGTGCCGTTTTCGACTATACCGTGACGCTTACGACTTCTGAAAGTCTGACGGTTGATGGTGGGTTGGATGGTATTTCCCACCTCTGGGAGGTCTTCATGGGCGCCTCCAATAAGCCGTACTTTGAAAAAGCTAAACAACTGGTAGAGGTGGGTGTTAGACTTATAATTCGAGGCTTAAAGACTTTGAGGAATGATCCGGTGAATTTGAAGGCCAGGGTTGGGCTTGGCCTTGGAACAGACCTAGGAGGATACGCTATAATGGTCGGAGGAACCAGCGGCCCACACCTCGGAAGCTTCTCTCTAGTAGACGTTTTAACCCATGGGAGGGCCTGCGGCATTCTAAATATATACTATACGCTTTTCTTCTCCCCAGTCATCCAAGAACAGCTTAAAACTCTAGGGCTTATACTAGCCGAGGAAGGATTCATAGCGGAAGACGTTTCAAAGCTTGAAGGTTTAAACCTCGGCATGGCTGTTGCTAAAGGTTTGACACGGCTTCTAGAGTTCTTAAAAATACCCACGTCTCTAGAAAATGCCGGAGCTGGTGTAAAGCATATGAATAGAATGTTAGACGCCGCGAAAGACCCAGCGCTCAGAATGAAGCTTTTAAACATGCCTATACCATTAAACCCTGATAAAGGCGATATAGAGAACTATATGAAGCCTTTATTGGATGCTGCATTTAAAGGCAGGCTGGAGGATGTCAAAATAATGGAGGGGTATGTTTAAACCTACTTTATTTTTAAATCATCCTAACCTTTTCCAAAGGCTTAACATTCAACACGTTTAAATTAACCAGATACTGAGGCCTCTCCCCCTTTAAAACGGATATTATGTTTAAAGCCGCTATTTCAGCCATCTTAGACCTAGCTTCCACCGTGGCACTGGCTATGTGAGGTGTTAAAACAACGTTTGGAAGCTTCAGAAGAGGGTTATGCTTCTCAATAGGCTCCTTTTCAAATACATCTAAAGCGGCCCCGGCGATCCAGCCATCCTCAAGCGCTTTAGCCAATGCACGCGTATCTACAACCGGGCCTCTAGAGGTATTTATTAGGAAGGCAGTCTTCTTCATCAATCTAAGCTCTCTTTCACCTATCAAATGGTAGGTTTCCCTAGTTAAAGGTACGTGAAGCGTTACGAAGTCTGACTCCCGTAACAGTTCTTCAAGGGGTTTATACTCAGCATTAAGTCTACGTTCAACCTCTAAGGGTGGACGCTGGACATCGTAGTAGATTACTCGCATATTGAATCCTCTAGCCCTCTCAGCTACGGCAATCCCTATACGTCCCAACCCGACTATTCCAAGAGTCCTACCGTAGACTGAATATCCTAGGAAAAGCGTAGGAGACCATGCCACCCTCCACCCTCCACTTTTAACGTAACTATCGGCCTCCGCAACCCTTCTAGCTATTGCAAGCATGAGGGCCAATGTGAAGTCTGCAACGGCATCTGTCAATACACCGGGCGTATTAGTCACGTATATGCCTCTTTTAGTGGCCTCTTCAACGTCTATATGGTCGTAGCCTACGCTGTAAGTGCTTATTACACGTATATTCGGTGCAGCATCCATGATTTCAGCGTCGATCTTATCCGTAAGCAGACAGAGCAGAGCATGTTTATCCTTCAATCGACTTATTAATTCATTCTTTGACGGTGGCTCTTCTCTGGGGTTTGCTTCTACCTCACAGTATTCTCTTAAGATGTCTAAAGCCGGAGGAGGCAACATACGTGTTATGTATACTTTAGGCTTAACCATGAAAAACCCCAATGGCCATCCGTCTTCAAACGGTTGAAAACATGTAGGGATACGCGGTGAAGTCACTTTTTAGATATGTGCTCCCAGATAGGTGGTATTCTTCTCTCAGATTCGGGTCCAAGGATTATCGGAGTCACCCCGGCTATCTCGCAGAGGTAGGTTAATGGACGGACTACGTTTCCAGCAACACCAAGTACATGATTACATGGAAATACCGATATGAATTCCTCAAAGCTACAGTGTAGTTTAGCATGTACGTGAGGCCATGTCGGGTTTGTCTGCGCATTCAAGGCTTTACGCTCTTCAGGCGGAAGTTCAACTGCTTCGCCTAATACAATAACCATGTAGAGCTTATCCTCCCACAAACCTAATCGTGCAAAGGTTATCTCACCTGGAGCCGCGTCAAACTCTACAGATGCCCCGCCAGCTTTAAAGTAGTACTCTAGAGCCGGGTGGAAAGTCACCTTCTTGAAGTTCTCCCTCGGATCCATGCTTCTAGAGGCGTACCAACTTGCGTGGTTTCCAGAGTTGCAGAAGTCCCATATGTCTCTATCTGGATGGTATAGTCTAACATCCATAAACAGTACCGGAAGGCCGCCGCTTATGTACTTTAAAAGCTGCATCGTGACTGCTGCCAGTGAGTCGGCTTCAGTAGCACATACGGTCGGCTCTTTAAACCCATTCCAATCGTATGGGTCGTTCATGAGCATCTCAGCTACGTCGCCGAGGCAAACGTATTCGGTTAACTCACGCTGTCCCTTCAAACCGCAGAAGTCGAAGCCCTTCTCCTCGTTAACCATCCTCATGGCTAGGTATAGGCGGACCTGCGTCTTAAGCGTCTCACGTGTAAGCATTTTACCATCATACTTTATACGGTCTCCCAGAAGCTCTTCAAACCACTTCAATCCTTTTTCAACATCTCTCTCATCAACCTCCTCCATCTTCTTAACTAAAAGCAACTGGTCTATTTGACGCGCAGTCACTCCGAAGGTTTTTATGATTGGAACTAGATGGAAGTATCCGGTCTCCATACCCATGGAATGCCCACCATACATCCCATAGACTTCATTCCGAATAACTGTATATGCCTGTGCAGCACGAACCCAATCTATGACTTTAGCTCTAGTATCAGGGTCTTCTATGTCGCCTATAATACGGTGTGTTCTAATCCCGACTTGACGTAGAGCTCCATCTGTAGCTAGAAGCCCGACGTTTCCAGGGAACTTACCGCTGTTGTTTGAGAGGCAGAGTATAGGTTTATCTCTACCTACGGTGTTTATGAAGGGCCACACGAAGAATGGGAAGTTCCAGACGTAGAAACAAAGAATAACCTGTTTACAGTTTGCACGGGCAATCTCCTCACCCACCCTCTGAGCCGTTCTCACAGATGTTATGAGCTCAGACCCTACGACGACCTCCGGTGAAGACCCATCTACGTTTTTCACACCCTTACGTATAACGTCAGCCCACTTATGGAGAACCTCCATACATTCTGCGTAGTATTGGCGATGTACGTGCTCCCTCTCATCGACAAGCATAACTATACCTATGGGTGTAGTACGCATAACACCACACAGTGTAATTTAGATGTGGAAGGTTAAAAAGCATTACGCTCAACTACTGATGAAATACTAAGTCCCTATGTGTACTTTTTCAACCGTTTTCTTCAGCATCCTCAAAGCAGATAGAGAGGCTAGGAAGCTAGTCTTAGGGTTTTCCGGCGTAGGCTTATTCTCAGTTATACAGCATAATCTACCGAATTCTCCCTCGACAACAACCTCATGTACATTTCCCGAAACCTGTGGATCAGCCACTATCTTAACCTTCACTTTTTCAGGACCCATAGAGGCTAAGCTTAAGGTGGCGGCTACGTTTATAGATGATGGGAATAGTTTACAGGCTTCTAAAGCCGTCCCCTCGTATAAAACTATGGGCTCAGTCAACCCGGTTAGGTCTAAGCCTTTCGATTTAACGTAGGGGTTGTCTATGAAGACCTTGGGAGGCTTCCTAGAGGTAAGCGTGACAGAGTATATATTAGCCGTTCCAGCGGCTTTAACGGCATCCAAACCAGCTATAGCACCTGAAGGTATTAAAACCTCAACGTTTTTACGTGAGGCAGCTTCTCTAAGCTTCTCATACAGCTGTGAATCTACCAAAGCTCCAACGCTCATAACCATGAGGCTTTTACCGGCCTCTAGTATAGACAAACCGTACTCTCTAACAGCTTCTTGACTAGCGGCTTCAATGACAAGCTCCACATCCTCCTTTAAAACCTCCGATATGTCTGATGCGATTTTAGGCTTACGTTTTAGAGAGTCTACAAGTTTTCTAGCCTTCTCTAAATCCCTATCATATACGATTTTAAGCTCTAAACCATCCACTACGTCACTGTCCAACGCTTTAGCTAAATAGCTTCCTATGGCTCCGCAACCTATTATAGCCACGCCTCTGAGTTTTATTGAAGCATATACCGTATACTTGCCACCCCTTCTAAACCTTCAGAAAGCTCGATTTAACCTTTTCCACTTAACGTACTACTACACCACGCTATAGAAGGAGTTTTACGCGTTTTCCTCCTTGATTGGTTGGACTGTGATGGTGTAATCCTACTTATAATTATGACCCACTTTTAGCCGTTGTATCGATGGTATGTGAAAACATATGTATATATCCAGAGAAAAATTGACTACTGAGTGTGAAAAATGGGTAGTGAATTTGAAGAGTTTAGGATTAGGCCTTCTCTAATAGTTCCACTG
>CAZMSC010000031.1:0-15804 GCA_964568845.1 uncultured Candidatus Bathyarchaeia archaeon
TGGGGTGCCGGACAAGCTCGTTATTGAACCGTGTCCGCATGTATTTGTACGCCAGGCATAGATGTCTGGAAACCACGGAAATAGGTAAGTTAGTAGTATTGGAAGGTTAAATATTATTCCAAGTAGTACGCCTATGCTAAACGGCGAAGTTGGACTCAGTTTAAACTTAGGCTTTTCAGGCGTAGGCATCCTTCTAATGGCTTCGTAAAGTATCATGGCCTGTTGGAATGGTACTCTTTCAACCTCTATCCAGTCTTTTCTTAGGATCGTAGCGGCAGCGGTTAGGAAGAGAGCTACTCCATAGAGGTATAGCCACCAAAAGGCTATGAAGGGGGCCCATACGTCCCATGGAACTGCTGCTCCTCCTGTTAACATTGGACGGCAGAATTCAAGGTCTGGGGCGACAAATGTTGGAAATAACCTCGTGCTTTCAACGGGATAGGAAAGCCTTGTTCCTATGAAAGCGCCGTAGGCTTGCCACGGTAGTCCGGTGGGAGATATAAACCATGCTACGCATGACCCTACTACGAACATGTATACCATGTTCTCCTTTGTGAGTTTAGAAGCCAACCACTTTGACCCTGTTAGTTGCGTAAGACTCCCGAGGAGTATATGTAGTATGTAGAAGGACGTTGCAAATGCTATGCTACAGAGGATTATACCTAAACTGTAGAAGCTTCGCATATTCCCAGTTAACATGACCCACAGTCCACCTATGAAAGTCAGTATTATCGTCGCCAAGATTATAGGGATCCAAGGGATTTTACCAGCTCTCACTTCTTCACTCAATTTTTCTCACTGGAGAAGTTCTATTGAGGAAGGAGTATTTAAGATTTTAATGGAACAGTTAAATTCTCAGACCTTTACCCAAAGGATTTAATTTAAAAAGTATTGATTAGGGTTCGCCAGCGCAAATAACGTTGTATTCGTATACCGGTGATCATTTAGGTGAGAAACCATGCTTATTAGAAAGATGTAATCTTTCTTTGATGTAAAACCTGTTTAAGTAGTGTGCTTTTCCGCATCCAAACCCCTCTCGGTATGCTTAGCTTAGAGAACATGTATTCAAGGGCGTCTTCAAGTCTGTTAAACTTCAAGGGAGGCTTTCTAAGGGCGTTTCTAACGTTTTCTCTAACCTGCCAGACGCCAACAGGCATTATATATCCAGGGTGGGCTTCCCTAAGTATCAATACTGAGGCTTGACGCTGTTCAGCTACAAGCCTCTCTGTAACAGCAAGTCTAGCGGCATAGTAGCATCCACCCATGTCGGCATACGTCGTCCTCCCGCTGAAACCTTCATAGTCGCCATACATGACCACTCTATCTCCTTGAGGGTTCCAAACGGTTCCAGGGTACCATGCTTCTATGCTTTCATAACACCAGACATCTGGAATCATCAGTATTTCAAACCTGTTATCTAAATAGTCTGACTCATACACTCTATACTCA
The DNA here is from genome assembly GCA_964568845.1 of uncultured Candidatus Bathyarchaeia archaeon. Classification (GTDB taxonomy): domain Archaea; phylum Thermoproteota; class CALKCG01; order B24; family B24; genus DTBU01. The sequence continues at coordinate 1,450 of CAZMSC010000031.1, forward strand.
TTTATAATGGGATTCCTTCTGACATTCTCCATTAGAGCATTTGAAATAATACTGTCAACAGCCGTTATACTCCACCTAGTTGGCACAAGTCTCCTCCGCTTATATTCTCCAAAAGCCCCTACGCTGAAAGCCCTCTGAATCTTGGAAACAGGTATGCTACTTTTATAAAGCTCTAAAACAGCATCTGAAGCTTTTAAATCGTAATCGTGATAGGCTTTATCAAGCCTATGATCTAATCTGAGGGAGCCGATTTTAAGAGACTCTATTGGAGCTGAAGCTCCGAAAGGCTGAACCTCATCATCCATTAGAAAAACGCCGCTCGGCTTCTTCTTAAAGAACATCTCAACTTCGACTGAGAGGTTTGAGAGAGCTAGATCTCTAACTTCATCTAGAAGTCTGTTCGATCCGGTCGGTTGATCGACTTTAACTCTAAAATTGCCTCTAATAAGACTCAACCTAATTTCGGCTATTTCATCTATCGACTTACCGAGCCAAAGCTCCGGGGCATCCATTATAGAGGTATCTCCGTGGACTGGAGGGGTCAGAGGACCTACAAACACGTATGGATATCCAAATCTACCTACGAATACGCTCGGTGGACTTGACCCATCTAGATTCAACCCTTTAACTTTAACCAAAGTCCTCATGTAATGTGAAAGCCTGACTATTATCGGGCATCTAGACTTACCGCAAAGCATTCTAGCTCCTTTACACAGGACGCATAAACTACCGCTTGGAACCTTATACGAAATATTCACGTCGCTGGGATTTAACTCAGCTATCAGCTTAGGTTCATCTATAAGGTTTGCAAGGTCTAAGCCCAATCTAGACCTTGAGAATACAGTTATTTTACCCATTTCCCCCAACTACAAGGTTAATTATCAACGGGTGTTCATTTCGTAGATTCATCGTTATTTTTCAAGGTCTTCAAAACTCATTATTTTGAGATTCTTAGGTTTCTTAGTGATGTCTGAGACCCTACAGCCTACCAGTAGGCTTACACCTTTTTCCGAAGCAATGTCTACAATTCTCTGAGTAACTATACCGTCGAATACGACAGCTTTGACACCCTCCATATTTTTAAGCTCTTCGGCAAGATTACTTACCGGTATTCGCGTGATGACCTCCATGTTATTGTCAAATATCACGGCTTCCAAACTATTTTTAAGCTCTCCAACTACTTTTTTAACATGATCCATATGCGTATTAAACTCAGTGGGCTCAGTGGGAGGTTTCTTAGCTTTATCAAGCAATTCTAAAATCTCTTTAGGTGTTAAATCCTCAACCTCCATATCGGGCGGTGCTCTCACAACATAGGTTATTGGAACCGTCTGCATGAGCTCTTTAAGTATAAGGTCTCCACCCCTATCTCCATCTAGAAAAACTATGACCTCCTTCTTAGTCTTTGCGAGTTTTATGACGCTTTCAGGGATTTTAACGCCTTCGATCGCTATGACGTTTCTTACTCCGGCTCTAAGTAGAGCTAGAACATCCGCTCTGCCTTCAACTATGATTAGGGAGTCTGAAGATTTTACGTCTGGTCCAGCTGGTAGTTCTTCAGGGCCATATTTAGCGACCTCGTACTCTCTAGACTCTTCGAGGAGTTTTTTAAGCAGTTTTTCCGTGTCAGATGCCAACTCCATATCCCACTTCTTTAAAATTTCACGCGACCTTTCAATTATACGCTTTCTCTTGATTTCTCTTAAATCCTCGATCTTCTCCAAGACCACTTTAGCGTTGCAAGGGCCGATCCGCTCGATGCTTTCAAGTGCAGCAGCTATAAGCGCAACCGAAGCTCTATCTAAGCTTGTTGGAATCATTATTCTACCCTGCGTCTTATCTTGCTTAGTCGATAGCTGAATCTCTATCCTACCTATTCTACCGGTTTTCTGAAGCTCTCTAAGTTCGAGCTCAGGCCCGAAAAGCCCCTCAGTTTGACCAAATATGGCACCGACTACATCTGGCTTTTCAACGATCCCGTCTACTTCAAACTTAGCATAAATAGCATACTTAGTTGTTCCAGGCTGAATTTGCTCCATAACTTTGAACACCTCTAACCTTATTTTACAGATTCTCAGAGAATATAAGAAAACCTAACATATTAAGATTTTCAGACTGTTATGGTTATGTTAGGAAAACCTGCTAAAAGGCAGTGTTATGAATAGACCTATGAGAAAACCCGCTACTACGTCTGAAAACCAGTGATTTCCAAGAGCTAAAACTTCTAAAACTGTTAATGCAGATAATACGTAAATGAAGATAGACGAGCGTTTAGAGGAATCGTAGAAGAACCCCGTGGAGATTCCAGCCAAGGCCGCATGATTACTTGGGAAGCTGTAATCTTTCTTAATAGAAGCTGGCGGCCTATATCTTCCGTAGAAGACTTTAACAATATGTACTAGGATTGAGACGACCAATGTGAACGTCGTAAACATTGCTACGCCAGTCGGTTTTTTACGCCTGAACAGTATAAAAAGTGCAAGCATAAGATAGGATAGAGGTAGAATTATATCCAAAATCATGAATAGGGGTGTGAGAACGTTCATCGGACTATTTAGCCACCATCCTCTAATCGCTGAATATATGGAGGTGTCAAGCTCTTCTATTAAGCTCTTCAGAGTTGAATTAAAGCCTACGTATTTAGACATTTGAATCATCAGACCTGCGGTGAACGGTACCGTTAAGTTGTCGTCGATTTTAAGCATCAAAGCCTCCACCATGGTAGATGAGGCACATGCTACAAGTATACTATACGGCTCGTAAAATAGACCACCGACTAAAGCAGCTACCGTGAAACCCGCTAAAGACGTTTTTAACCGCCATAAGCTTTTAGACCCCTCCTCCCCTAGAATCCTCAGAAGGCCTGAGAATCCATCACCTAAGCCTGTTATCAACACGATTACTGAAGCCTCCTCAAACGGTAGGATATTCATCAAAATTAAGACAGATAGACCTAAAAACATTGGAGACTTCGCCATTTTTACGATTTCCCCCTCGGTAAGCATAGGCTTGTAGAGCCTAGTCAGACGCGTTGAGAAACCTCTAACCCTCATGTGCTCGTTTAGTGAATAGATCAGTAGGAGGGAGACCGTGATGAGAGACCCTGCGACTATACCGAGCTTGCCATACACGTATATCGACACGATGGATAGAGCCATGTGGATTAAGTCTCTCAACAGCCTATAGAGCCTAATGTCCACCGTACTTTTCATAACGGTTTACTCACCTATTACTTGAACAATCACCGTTCTACTCCTCGGATGCGTATCAGCCTCTATGAATATTATGGACTGCCATGTTCCAAGGAGAAGCCTGCCATCAACCACGGGCACCGTTCTAGACGGATTTACGAGCATGGATCTGAGGTGGGAGTGCGCGTTAACAGGATGTTCATATACCGCTCTCCTAGGGGCTAGATGTTCAAGGAGCTCTTCGAAGTCTTTAAGCAAGTCTGGAGTATACTCGTTTAACGTTATGAGCGCTGTAGCGTGGGGTGCAAATATATGGGCTAAACCGTTTCTAACCCCAGATCTCTCGACAATATCAGCTACTTTATCCGTTATATCTATGAAGTCTACTTCGCCTTTGGTGTTAAACTTTATTGATTCAACATATACTTTGAACCCTTTACCGCTCATAACTCTGAATATCAACTGATTGCTACTTTAACTTTAACTCTTCCAATGGGTTTTAAAACCCTCCACCTCTTAAAGTCTAGTTAGGAATCAATGTTTATATTAACCCAGCTTCTTCACCTATAAGTGGTAGGGGGTCTGGTCTTATCTGGGTAAAAGAAAAGTGATCAGTGAAGAAGAAATCAAAGCCCTAGTATTGCCTAGTCCAGGCGAGGTTTTAGGAGTAGTTGAGAAGCTTCTCGGCTACGATAGGCTTGTAGTACGATGTGTAGATGGACATACAAGGCTATGTAGAATTAGAGGTAAGATGAAGCGTAAAGTTTGGATCAAGGAGGGCGATGTGGTTCTCGTATCGCCTTGGGATTTTCAATCTGAAACTAGAGGAGATGTAACGTGGCGTTACACCTATAATCAAGTAGACTGGCTCGCTAAGAATGGATATATTCCTCAAGACTGGGTTTAGAAAGCGGGTTGGAAGGTTTTTGACTTGGAAAGGGGCGATCTTCTTAAACATGAGAAGAAGCTTCTTCTTAGAGAGAAGAGGTATATAGTTGAACAGCTCTTTAAAGTTAAACGTTCTGAAGAATATGAAGCTCTTGAAGAGGTTTTCGATAAGCCCACTCTTTTAACCCTGTACAATATGATTAGGCGGGGGACAATTTCCGAAATCTACGGTGCCATTAAAGCTGGAAAGGAAAGTAAGGTATTTTGGGCTAGGGGCCCGGATAATGAGGAGTTCGCCGTAAAAATCTACCTGACAGTTGCATCTGAGTTTAGAGCAGGTATGATCATCTATATAGAGGGGGATCCGAGGTTTAAAAACGTTAAAAGAGACCGTCGGGGACTCATCTACCAGTGGGCTTTGAAAGAGTTTAAAAACCTTAAGGAGGCTTACGACCGCAACGTTAGAGTCCCCAAACCAGTTGACGTTGAAAATAACGTTTTAGTCATGGAGTTTATAGGGCGTGAAGGCGTGCCAGCTCCGCTTATAAAAGACGTTGAGGTTAAAAATCCAGCGAGGATCTATAAGATGGTTTTAAACGATGTGAAGAAGCTATACAGGGATGCGAAGCTTGTCCACGGAGACCTCAGCGAATACAACATAATGTATTGGAGGGGTTTACCCTATTTGATAGACTTATCGCAAGCTGTTTCACTCGACCACCCTCTCAGCCACGAGTTTCTGAAGAGAGATGTTAAGAACATTAACAAATTTTTTAGAAAACTGGGAGTTGGTGTTTTAGAAGATGGCGAACTTTATGAGTGGATAATCTCGTGAGCCACCATCAGCTTACGCGAAGGGACTTCCTGCCGATAATCTCTTAAATAATCTCAGTTTAAATCATTAATGTTATAGGTGATTGGGTTTGAGAGTAAACCCCTTAAAACCTTCTTTCGGAACCGCCGGTATAAGAGGGATAGCAAACAGTGATTTAACTCCTCAGCTGGCTATTCAAGTCGGCTTATGTATGGCTAGATACCTAGGTCCTGGGAAGAGGGTTGTAGTCGGTAGGGATACTAGAGTATCGTCTGACATGATTGCGATGGCCGTTATATCCGGTCTCTTAAGCGGTGGCTGTAATGTTGAAGATGTAGGAGTTGTTGCAACACCAACGCTATCGTTTGCGGTCAGAATATTGAAAGCTGATGGAGGGGTTATGATAACTGCATCTCACAATCCACCTGAGTGGAACGGTATTAAGTTGTGGAATTGCGACGGGGCAATATTTACAAGGGCTCAAGATCGGGAAATTGAGGAGCTACTACGTGGAAGTGGAGACTACTATGTGCCTTGGAGTAATATAGGCGGCTTTAGGAGAATTGAAGGTATACCTGACATATATGTGGGAGCGATTTTAAGTAGAATAGATGTGGAGACTCTGAAGAGCAGAAGATACAGGGTTGTTTTAGATTGTGGAGGAGGAGCCGCCTGTTTTTCATCACCAAAATTGCTAAGAGAGTTAAACTGTGAGCTTACAACTTTAGGTTGTGATCCAGATGGCTTTTTCAGAATGAGGAAACCCGAGCCCAGACCCGAAAACTTGTCAAAAATTATGGAGACTGTTAAGTCTACATCGTCAGACTTGGGAATTGCACATGATGGAGATGGGGATAGGACTTCCTTTATAGATGAAAACGGCGATTATGTCCAAGGGGATAAAATACTTGCACTCATATGCCTTAACCATCTTAGAAAGAAGCCTGGAAGCGTAATAGTTACAACTGTTATAACAAGTTCTGTACTATTTGATGTGGCTGAAAAGATCAAAGCCAAAGTTGTTTTAACACCTGTCGGTGAATCATGTGTTGTAGAGAAGATGAAGGAAACTGGCGCTGAGATAGGTGGTGAAGAAAACATAGGATTAGTTGTTAGAGATTGGGTTTGGAGTAGAGAAGGTCTGTATGCTGCCGCTTTGGTTCTAGATATAATGGCTAGGGAGAAGCGGCCACTTTCTCAACTGTTAAGTGAACTGCCAAATTATGAGCAGGCTAAATTAAGCGTTAAGTGTGATGGTGACATATATCCGTTTATAAAGCATGACGTAGTGAAAGCCGTTAGAGAGATGTTGCCTAGGGATTACGATAACATCATCACCATAGATGGGATTAAAGTCTATTATGGACGAAGCTGGATCCTGGTGAGGCCGTCTGGTACGGAGCCACTATTTAGGGTCTTCGTCGAAGCGGAAGACAGGACAACACTTGAAAAGCTGAAGAAAATAGCTTTAGAGGCTACTATGGGCGCTATTCAAGAGCTTTCTGAAAAAGTCAGAGATAGAATTTAACGGAAGACTTTAGTAAAACTAAATTAGTAGCTATACAATCATTTAATCGGGGGTGGCGGGTAGATCGGGGAGCTAGCCCTGCCCTGTAACCCGAAACGGGCTATATGCGGGGATCTGTCAACCATCAAAGGCGGCAGCCTGAACAGCCAGATGAGGTTTCACAAGTCAACGATGAGATCCCGTCTCGCAGGGCTTGGTTGGGGGTAGCCTCCTCGAAGGGGGAGGTTGAGCCTCTCTACCGCCGAAACGGGTCAGGCCGGGAACGGAGCAGCCCTAAGGTGGGCAGCCAAGCGTTTGCGAGGGCGCGGGGTTGAGAAGACTTGTGAAATACTTGGGCTGGGAGGGTGCCCACTTTGATGGGATGCCGCCACCCCTCTACTAAGCTATCGGGTATCTCAGAACCGCTGCAATCCCCCCTAAACCCAATATTCTATCATTTTCAAGCCCGGAAGATACGAATACTACTTCACCCCTTCTCTGTTCAACCTCTCTTATGGCTTTGAGAATATCGTCCAACTCTCCGTCTGATAGATTTTTTAAAAGTCTTTCAGAAACCAGTAATGTCTTTATCGCACCCGTTGAAGCAAGTTCTTTAATCGGTTTAATCCCATAGGTAACCATGTTGGGCTTCTCTGAGATGAGTTTAAACACTTCATCTAGAAGTTTAGCTTCGTATATGAGCCGAATTTCACCTAGATAATTTGCGACTAAGCCTGATCTTACAGCTTCGTAAACTCCTGACACTCCTCCTATACTAACTTTACCAGTTTTCACTCTGCCTTTAAATCGCTGCTCTTTACGTAAGTGGTCGGCTAATTTCTCGTATAGAAAACCGGGCCCAACAACTAAAATGAAAACATCTTCATCGATGTCCAGTCTACTGAGAGCTTCTGAAATGAATTTTAAGTTCTCCTCAACGTGAACCTCCCATTGTTCACCGCTCCTTTTACCCGGAAGCCTTATAGGGATCTCTGCTTTAACGTCTAAACCATGCTCTCCGACTGTTGCGATGCAACATTCATCTCTATCTATGGATACTATTATCAAGCTTTTTCTCTCACATGATCTAGCCCTATCAAGCCTTTCAAGCTCATTTGGAAGCCACTTACTTTTAAATAAAAATATCGATTCACCTATCTTGAGATTGATGGAATGACGCTTACCTTTTAAACCCTCTACATCTTTAGAGTCTTCAACAATCCCATAGATTTTTAAACGTTTAACGTATAAGTCTAGTTGAACGGCTTCAACTCTAAGTTTTATTTTTAAGCTGACTTTAGACCTACCTTCAACTTCACCCATAGACCCCCTGATTTTGATAACCCTACTGGTTTTAGCCTCAACCACGTCTCCAGGCCTCAGTATATTCACAAGATGCCATAGGTCATCTATACTTTCAGGTATAAGCTCCACAACACCTTCTTTAAGGTTTAAGTTTAAAATCCTCATCCTCTGATAGTGTAATAAATCGTCTCTTAATAAGAGTTGATTTATATTGAACAATTTAATGATTAGAACGGTTAAGCCGGAGGATTTGAAAAACGTCTACCTTATTGAACGTCTTTCATTTGAAAGACCTTATCCATCTTCATACCTTGAAACGCTCGCATATTTAAGCCCTGAAACGTTCCTAGTAGTGTCTTTAAACGGCCATATAGTAGGATACTCCGCATCCGTTTTAAGAGGTTCTGAAGGACATATAATATCCATTGCCGTTCACCCAAATTATAGAGGCATTGGTATAGGGGAGAGGCTTCTAAGAGAGAACGTTAAACAGCTTAAGGACTTAGGCGCTAAGAGAGTAATACTTGAAGTTAAAGTCGATAACATTCAAGCTTTAAACCTCTACCAGAAGCTCGGCTTCAAAATAGTAAAAACTTTGAAGAACTACTATTGGGATGGGGCTGATGCCTACAGGATGGCTTTAAACGTCGAATCTTCAACCTAAGATTGACAATGAATCCTTTTATATATTTCCTTAAAGGAAATTATACTTCAATATGTCTGTGGTAACTTCGCTGGTAGACTTCCACGTCCACCCAGTTTTGATAGAAGAGGCCCTTTTAGGAGATAGACAACTTGAGAAGAAGATTAGAGAGATCTACCATATAGGTACGGCCGTTCAACCTTTAAACGCGCTTACAAAGATGTTGAAAGCCGCAGGAATATCTAAAGCCGTTTTACTCTCCATAGCTACGCCGGAAGTAGTGATGCCTCCCAATGAGTCCATTAAAAATATCATAGAGAAGAGCGATGGTACGTTTATAGGATTCGCTGGCTTAAACCCGATCAAGGGAGATGAAGCTGTAGATGAGCTTGAAAAAGCCTATTCAGAAGGGTTTAAAGGCGTTAAACTCTACCCGCCGCTTCAAAACTTTAAACCGAATGATAGAAGGCTTCACGCATTCTATGAAAGGGCGCAGCAACTTAACATGCCGCTACTATTCCACACGGGAGTTTCATGGATTAGAAGAGTAGAATTAGCCTACTGTCATCCGCTTGAAGTCGAAGACTTAGCAGCAACATTTCCAAATCTCAAAGTGATTTTAGCACACATGGGTTTTCCATGGGTTTGGGAAGCAGCCATGATGGCTGTAAAGTACGAGAACGTTTATTTAGATTTAAGCGGGGTTTTCACCGGAACACCTAAGGAACATATATTCCATGTCTTCACTAGAACTTTAACGCCGAGCTTTATCTCACGTTTTCTCGCAGATAAGATAGTGTTTGGATCTGATTGGCCTAGGATGGAGCCTTTCAAAATGGCAGAAGCCGTTAGGAGCCTGCCCCTTGAAAGAACAGTATTAGATAAAATTATGAGGATAAATGCATTGAAGATTCTAGATATGGAGGAGTGAAAACGTGAAGATTTTTACAAAAACAGTAGATGTAGTGTCTGAAATGCCCACCCACCTCATAAACCTATCAGGTGAGGTTTATAATGCCTTAAAAGAGAGCCATATTAAAGATGGGTTCGTACACGTCTATACGATGCACACTACGACTGGGTTAACGATAAACGAGGATGAGCCCGGTTTAGAACAAGACATCCCGAAGTTTCTCTCCAAGCTTATTCCAGAAGAGGGGGATTACTACCACCACCATTATTTCGCTAAAGACGGTAGACTCGCTGTAAATGCTTGGGCTCACATAAAAGCCAGCTTACTCGGAGGACACTTAACAATCCCGGTTGCTGATGGAAAACTTTTAATCGGGTCTAGACAGAACATTTACCTTGTTGAGCTTGATGGTCCTCAAAGGAGGAGGATTGTAATACAAGTCATAGGTGAGTGATGTTTACCGGGGTGGGATTTTGCCCGATGTTATAACACTCGGAGAGCCGCTTGTAGAATTTATAGATAAACATAAAAAGGGGAGCTTCACACAGCTCAGCGAATTTGTAGGACCATTTCCAAGCGGTGCTCCGGCAATATTTGCAGTCGCCGTAGCTAGACTTAAAGTTTCGTCAGGCTTGGTGGGGGTTGTTGGAAAGGATGAGTTTGGCACAATCTTACTGAATAGGCTTCGAATAGATGGTGTGGATATATCGTATATGAGAGTTGCTGAAAACTATACAACTGGAACAGCCTTTGTAACGTATTCTCCCTCTGGAAGCCGTAAGTTTATCTTCCATCTTAGACATGCTGCAGCAGGACAGCTTTCACCTGAAGATGTAGATGAGACGTTTATAAAATCCGCTAAGTTTCTACATATAATGGGGTCGGCACTATCCTTAAGCCAATCTAGTAGAGAGGCATGCTACAAGGCGTTAGAAATAGCCGTTGAACATGGCGTTAAAATTTCACTTGATCCAAATGTTAGACCTGAGCTTCTCGGTATAGAAGAAATCAGACGAATCTGTAAACCAGTTCTCGAAAACGCCTATCTTGTACTGCCCAGTGGAGAAGAGGCTATGATGCTCACGGGTGGGAAGTCGCCAGATGAGGCTTGTAGAATACTTATAGATCTGGGTATTAAAATGGTTGCCTTAAAAAGAGGCGCTGAAGGCTCTACGATATATACTGAGGGGGAGGTGTTACCCATACCGGCTTTTAAAGTTGAAGAGGTTGAGCCTACGGGAGCGGGGGATATCTACGACGGCGCCTTTATAGTCGGTTTGGTAAGGGGATGGCCTTTAAGTAGAGTCGGGTTATTTGCAAATGCCGCTGGTGCTATATCAGTCACGAGAATTGGTCCCATAGATAGTTGCCCATATCTAGAAGAAGTTGAAAGACTTATTTCCACCCAGAATACTATAAAATTCTAGAGCATTTTATTGCAAATGTGGTGGCCGCTTTGACTTCAAAACTTAAGATAGGCTACATAGTCTTATCAACTCTAGCCATTATCCTAGCATCACATTTACTGTTATCAGACAGTAATCTACCGTATTTTGTGGCATTGCTTTTCCTCGGTTTAGCTGTGCTCGTAACAGTGGCGGTCTGGTATGGAATAGTCCGCCCACTTTCTAAAGACATGGACTAACTATCACACAGCTTAATATTGAAGCGCGTAATTTAAAGTTCAACACTCAACAACTTTAAGATCCGTCAGAACTAAACGCCGAAAACTTTATATTATCCATAGTTGGATAATTATCCAACTATGGATACTAAGAGGCTGGCTTTAATATCTATTTTTACGGCATTAGCCGTAGCGTCCAGAATTGTTCTATCGGCTCTTCCAAATATCAAGTTAAATTCATTCCTTACGATGACGGTGGGTATTCTGACAGACCCCTACAGCGGTTTTCTGATAGGTGCTTTATCTATGATAATCTCAGATGCTTTATTCTTCGGCTTAGGATTTTGGAGCCCTATAACTGCTTTCTTCATGGGTTTAAACGGCTTTTTAGCAGGCTTATTCTGGCATGATAAGAGTAACGTATCTAGATTAGAGCTTGCTTCAGGAGGACTTCTACTTACGGTTTTCTACGATTTAGCTACATCCATACTTACTATGATTCCGTTTGTTAAACCTAACGTTTTACTGTTCACAGTTTTAATCGGCCTTTTCATCCCATCACCATATCCTATGGGTCCAGTCCATGAGTTTACCACCTCACTTCTCATGGGTACGTTAGCACCATCTATAATACGTTCTGTGAGGAGGGTTGAATTTGGAGAGAAGTAAGTTTTTAATGGCTTTGGTCTTAGTCTTAGCTGTATGGGCAATAGTGGCTTCGAGCGTAGCGGTCTACTACTACTCAGAATACGTTAAGTCTACATCTCTTCTGGAGAGTCTAGAGGCTTCAACCGTTAAAGTGAATGTTACTATAGACTATGGAAACAATACAGTACAGGAATTCAGGGATGTAATTTTAGATGTTAAGGGGGCGACTGCCTTAAATGCTTTAACGACTGTGGCTAAAGTTGAATACACTGTATATCCGTTCGGTGTTTTTGTCGATTCGATAAACGGTGTTAAAAACTCTGAAGAGCTTAACTGTTGGTGGCTTTATAGCATCTTAAAGCCTGATGGAGAAGAGGTTTCGCCAGAAGTTGGAGCAGACCAGTACAGGCTATCTAATGGTGACACGGTTGTATGGCGATACACTAAGTTTTAAACAACCCCTCTATTTTTTTATCTTGAGAATGTCATCTATGGCTAACCATTTTACGCTATCTAGAACATTAAGCCTCTTAAGTGTCTGAAGCTGCCAACTATATACGCCTATACTACCTAACGCATGACCATCTGATACCGGTGTGAGCTTTACACCAGTCTCTACGCATACTCTTATGAATTCATCGGAAGGACTTTTATGATTTGAATTAAGCTCTATTGCTATTGAGTTTTCACGTGCTTCTTCACATATCTCATAGATGGGCTCTATTGGAAGATCGATATTCCGTTCATTCATATAAGTTGGGTGGGCCAATATGTCAATCCAATTGCTCCTTAAAGCCTTCAGTATGATGGCCCGGTGAGATTCTGCAGGAAATCCACCATGTGGAAGGCTATGTAGAGCCCCAATAACTATGTCCAATTTCTTCAGCAGTCTTCGACTTACGCTAGGTTCTCCATCAGGCTTTATATCAACTTCCAGACCTGTTAAAACCTTTAGATCCGTGGAGTTGGATTCTCTTAAAGTCGAAATTTTCTCAATGTATTTTTCAAAGCCAACTTTTAGCACGTGTGATGCGTGGTCCGTTATGGCTATCACCTCTAAACCGTTTAAAATGGCCATTATTATGTTGCCGCATACAGTCGTGTCGATGCTACACTCGGAGAATTCGCTATGTGTATGAAGGTCTGTTTTAGGTAGAGGGGCATAAGACCACTTCATTAATAATAGCCTCCATTAAACAGCGGAGAGATTTTGAACTGTTGGGAAATTCTGTAGATTAAAGGTTCGAGCTCCTCCAAGCCTTTAATCTCCCCTTTTAGAAGGGAGCTTAGTTTTCGCCTAACCTCTAGATCTATCTCAACCTTTCGACTTTTGAAGGCTTTATAAAGACGCGCGGCAAGCTCTTCACCTTCATCGTCAAAATCCGTTAGAATTATGATCCGCTCCTCGCTAGAAAGATTCTCAACAATGGAATCTAGGCTTCGATTCAGCTTTTTAAGCGCCACTATTCTCCCTTTAAACCCAAGTTTCCTAAGAGCATATTCATCTCTTTTACCCTCGACAATACAGACACCGTTTTCACATACCTCATAAAGTTCTCTGAGGATTGATGTTAAAACCTCTACACGCTCAAAATTCCACTTCAATGAGGTCACCTCGTTATCGTTAAGCTCTTCAACCTATTGTAAAGTTCATAAGCCTCAGCCGTATGTTCAAAGTATTTTCTGACAGGTTTAAGGCGTTCATTCAACGCCATAAACACCGCTTTCTTCAGATCTAGCGGATGCAATTCTCCTTTGAAGTAGAGGTCTTCAAGCTCTCGATAATCTTCAACTTCGATGTCGCCACCATGATGAGTCTTCCTTTCAATCTTAAGCGTAAAATCTGGCTCGGAGAAAAGTATGAGCCTACATATCTCAAGGATGGGGTTATTCTCCACCATTTTAGCTGGACAGTAGGCTTTCATAATCTTCTTTTCAATCTCATCTTCTTCATCATGTATCAAGAGGGCAGTCTCAGGTTTAGATTTGCTCATCTTAAACTCGTATATTGCTTCTCCCTTCACGCTTCCCTCCATTCTACCCAAGCCTGCAAGACCTATAAGTATAGGTGTATGCAACGCTACGGGTTTCTTCTTATTAAGTTTATCGGCTGTTTCAATTGCTAGTACATGCGCCCTCCTCTGATCCATACCGCCCAGGCATAGATCAAGGTCTAGGTAAAATATGTCCGCCACTTGCATACATGGATATATGAGTTTGGAGAAATCCATAACTGCTTCATCAGATTTACGACCCATTATCGTTAAAGCCCTTTTAACCCTATTCAACGTGAGGGCCTTCGCTATTTTAAGCACTAAGCTCCAATAGTCTTTTGAAGAAACCAATTCATCAGCATAAACTGTTCGATAGCTATTCCTAGGAACACCTAACGCCTCTAGACAGTGCTCTATGTATGTGGCGCACATCCTTATGTTTTCCATATCTCCGCCGAGTTTATCGTTTATCCACGCGTGCCACGTAGCCTGAAGAAGAATGCTTTCAATACCAGAGTCGATAAGGTCTTTGAATTTACGAGCCCATATCATCCATCCAATTGTGAATAAACCAGAGGGTTCTACACCTATATATGCCTTTAAACGTCTACCCTCTTTAAGTAGCGAGTTGAGCCTCTCCTCAGTTATAATTTCTTCAAGCCCCTGTTTTATAATAGACTCGTTCAGATTCAAGGCTTTCATCCTTTCCCACTAATGGAAGCTTCAACCGTAATCTTACAGTTTAGTTGGATAGACTTAAACTTTTTCGTGAGCTGCCCACGGCTGAAGCCTGTGGGCTTCCAGCGTTTAGAGTAGGCTTTACGCCTA
>CAZMSC010000032.1:0-15377 GCA_964568845.1 uncultured Candidatus Bathyarchaeia archaeon
TGCTTAAAATGCTCGACGAAGTGGAGGGTGAGAAGCCTAGCTTAGAAGGGTTTTAGAGGGGATGTCTCTTTTTATCTATACCATAATGTGTAGCTCACACGAGTTTTTATTGTGGGTGGATTGAAGTGTAATTTTCATTTATGATGAGTTTTGCATCTATGTCTTTCCTAATTATGTCCATCAGTTCTTTCCATTTAGGGCTTAGTTTTTCAAAGTATTTTTGGTCTCAAGTACCTCATCGATTTCTTTCCTTCCAACCTTCCAGGGTATTCGCTTTACATATATTGGGAGAGTTAGTGTGATTATGACGAACTGTGTTTGACTTCTAAATGTCTTATGGCGTAGGGAAGTTTGCCTCTAATAGTTAGCCATTTATAATCTACTTCTCTCGTTGAGAAGCATTCATGTGCTTCGTCTAAAGTTATGCATTCGGCGAAGCCTAGAAGGCGGTTAAACCATTCGTAGACGGCTAGATCGACTCTAATGAAACTACTTGCCACTCTTGCCGAAATCTAACGGATTTGAAGGTTGTGAAAAACGTAGTTTAACTTCTGGAGTGCAGATTGGATTCAACCCCTCGCAGCATCGATCACTGAGTATTGCAACCAGCTGTGAAGATTTCGCTCTACCATTTCTGAATAGTCGCTGATAACTTTTGCATCAATGACCCCGTTCTTCCTCAAAATTTCTAAGTTTTCAACCACCCCTTTCGCCAAGTCGTTTAAGAGGCTCATGTCTCTAACGAAGATTTCTAAGGTTTAAAAGTTTAAAGATTTAACGGTGGATTCCCTGGCTAAGCTCACGGCAACAGGCGTAGAGGAAGAGGATTTTGAAAGAGTATTTACAGAATCCTTTAACGAGGAGGGTGCAACGTGAAAACATGGATTAAACCGTTAAGCCTTATATATGGTTTCACTATTTCTTGTATGCCATAAGTGTGAGCGGCGAAGACTATGGTTAGATGTCCAGTCTGCAACGGAGAGTTCCGGGCGGAGCCCCTCAAGACTCGGAGGTTCAGGCTCTACTAGGTCAAGCGTTATCACTGTGCGCTATGCCGCTATGATGAACGAAAACGTTACATGCCCTAGAGCCGGCTGAAGCCTTTCACCCGCCGGAGACATAAAAACCTGAGAAAAATAAAAAATGGGGGTTAAACGCGGGGGAAATCCCTGAAAACGTCTCTTAATCTGTTGAGAGCTTCAAGATAGGTCTTATAGAGCTTATCGTAAACCTCTCTATTCTTCGGGTTTGGTTTAACTACTTGCGACGATTTAACCCATTCACGAACCACATCGTAGTCTTTAAGTAATCCCGCTCCTACACCAGCCAGAACGACGTCGCCTAGAGGGGCTCCCGGGTTTTCAGCGATATAGTCCATAGATAACCCTGATACGTCGGCTAAAATAGCCCTCCAAAGCTCTGACTTAGCTCCGCCGTCAACTAAAATAGCTCTCTTAATGGGCATACCCGCCTCTACGGCCGCATCAACACTGTATTTGAGACCGTAGGCAACACCTTCTAGAAAAGCTCGGAACACGTGGGCTTTAGTATGGTAGAGTGTTAAACCGAGTAAGCCTCCTCTAATATACTCATCCCAGTATGGGGCTCTATCGCCGATCATCATATGCGGCATAAATATCAGTCCATCTGATCCTGGTGGAACCTTCGCCGCCTCCATATCAAGAAGAGTATAAGCTGAAAGTTTAAGCTTAGAAGCAGCTTCAGCCTCAACCTGTCCAAGCTGATCTCTGAACCATCTTATACAATAGCCAGCTGTAGAAACACCGGCAAAACTGTAAAGGTACTCTATATCTCTGGCAACGTAAGGGTAGTTTATGAGTTTTATCGAAATCCTCGGTTTATGGCTTATAAAGCCGCAACACATACTAGTACCTAGCATAAGAGCCAGATCTCCATCGTCTAAAGCCCCTACCGCTAATGCACTAACTGGCGCGTCTATCCCCCCTGCACATACAGGGGTTCCAGGTTTAAGACCTGTGAGCTCTGAAGCTTCCCTGTGAATTTCACCTACAACTTGCTTAGATTCTACAAGCTTCTCCGGGAAGAAGTCTCTCTCTATTCCTAGCTCTTCCATAAGTTGTTCGGCGAAATCCCTCTTACTTATGTCCAGTATCCCACCGTAGTTTCCAGCGCTTGAAAGGTCTAAAGCTATTGAGTCGGTCAGTCTATATATGCAGTATCCATTAGGGGTGATTATTTGCTGTGTTCTCGACCAGATATCCGGCTCGTTAAACTTTATCCATAACATTTTAGTATATCCATAGTATGGGTCTACGGTATTACCAGTTACTTTAAATATTTTATCTTCTCCTATGTTTGTTCTAATCCATTTACACTCCTCTGTAGCCCTTCTATCGGCCCATATTATGCAGGGTCTAAGAGGCCTCATTTCTCTATCGCATGGAATACCGCTGCCGCCATATAGACCGCTTACACATATGGCGGCGATCTCCCTCGGATCTACTTTAGAGGCGTCTAAAACCTCTTTTATGGTTTCGCATAATGCGTTAAACCATACGTCAGGCCACTGCTCCGCCCATCCGGGTTTGGGGGTTAAAACTCCGTATTCTCTGAATGAGGATGCAAGTATTCTTCCCCCACAATCTGCTAGAATCGTTTTTGTACCTAGAGTTCCTATATCCGAACCTATTAGTAAACTCAATTAAACACCTGATTGATATTTCATCTATCGCCTCTAAAATCTTTCTCACAGTCGGAGCGTTCACTTTTGCCATTCAAGTGTATTGCATAAGCTCTTACAGTACGTATTTGTTTAACCTTACAGTATCTGCTGAAGATGAATGTTAAGGTTGGTAAAGCCATCGTCTCACTTCTAGTTTTTACTTACATTGTTGCAAAACATTATGTTTAAACTCCATTTTCCGTCGACTGGTTAAGATTTTCAGTTAAGTTTAACTATGAATTTCGCAAATACTATTTTAGATGGGTTTAGACGAATCTGAGGAAGTTAAACAATTGGCTGAGCTTAAAGCAAAGTTGCAGAAAAAGCTTGAATCTCTTAGAGAGGAAGTTAAAACCTTGGAGTCTCTCATATCGGTTGTAGACTCGCTTTTAGTATCTAAAAGCTTTAGAAGAGTTGAAGCTCCTCAATTACCTCAGGTTCAACCCACTCAAGTTGAAATAGGTCCCGCTCCGCAAGTGCCCGAGGCGGCGGCTCAAGAGACGCTTACCCTTGAAGCGTCAGATGGGGTTCTCTTGGCGAAAATGTACGTGACTGATAGGGATGCACATGTTGTTATCGAACCTAGCTTAAACCTGTACGTGTCAACACCGCCGTTTCAATCTTTCTTGGTTAGTAGAGTGCTGGACTCTATGAAAAGTAAGGATCTGGAGCTTGTTAAAGAAGGGAAGCTAAACCCAGATAGGGTTTTCGACTATGAGTTAAAAATAGAAGGTGACGCTATCAGAGAAATTAGAATAAGAAACTACGGAGATAAACGTAGGCTTAGAGAGCTTAGAACATCCATCAGATGGACGCTTGAAAAAATGTATGAAAAATTAAAGGTCTAAGATTGAGAAATCCGGGGGAAATGGACGAGTAGTGATGGTTACCATAGAAAAAGTGGCTGGAAGAAAATAAGCTGATATGCTCAAACGCATATGCTCTATAGTAAGGTCAGTCGAGCATTCCATGTCTTCTATATCTATTTTTAAATAAGATGTAAGGTTATATATGGCATTCCAGACAGTAATTTAGCACGCTATAAATAAGATAAAGATTAAATTAAACTACTAGCTTATACGAAATCTCTAGACCTAGAAGGGAGGAAAGATGTATGAGATAGTTGAGAAGAGAGAACTCGCACCGAAGATTAAACTCCTAAAGGTCTTTGCTCCAGAGATCTCTAGGAAGGCACAGCCCGGACAGTTTGTCATTTTGAGGGTTGATGAAATGGGCGAACGCTTTCCACTAACTATTGCGGATTGGGATGCTCATAGCGGGACAATAACCCTAGTCTTTCTTGAAGTTGGAGTTTCAACTAGAAAACTGGGAGAGCTCAAGGAGGGTGAGACGATACTGGATATTCTTGGGCCTCTTGGAAATCCCACTGAGGTGAAAAATTATGGAGTTGTATGCGTTGTAGGTGGTGGTGTTGGAATAGCGGCTGCTTACCCATTAACGCGGGCTTTCAAAGAAGCTGGCAATAGAGTAGTGTCGATAATAGGTGCGAAAACAGCCGAATTGTTGATCTTGGAGAAAGAGATGATGGCGTTCTCGGATGAAATTTACATATCCACAGACGATGGGTCAAGGGGCTATAAGGGATTTGTAAGCGATGTCTTAAAATTGCTAATCCAAGATGGACATAGATTCGACTTAGTTTACGCGGTTGGGCCAGCTGTGATGATGAGGGCTGTGGCTAATGTCACAAAACCCCACAGTATTAAGACGATCGTCAGTTTAAATCCAATAATGGTTGATGGAATTGGTATGTGCGGTACTTGCAGAGTGACGGTTGGCGGTAAAACTAGGTTTGTATGCGTAGATGGACCGGAGTTCGATGCCCACGAAGTAGACTTTGAAGAGTTGATAAAGCGTTCTATGACTTTCCTCTCAGAAGAGAAGATGGCTCTAGACTATTGGGAAGCAAACAAGAAGGTGGGAGGTTAAGGATTATGAGCAAATGGGATCGATTTAAAACTGTTCCGATGCCTAAACAACCTCCTGAAGTGAGGATACGCAATTTTGATGAAGTTGCCTTAGGCTATAGTGAGGAGCAAGCCATGATGGAGGCTGAAAGATGCCTACAATGCTCTAACCCTCAATGTATTCCAGGGTGTCCGGTTGAAATAGACATCCCCTCATTCATTAAACTTCTAAGGAAAGGCGAGTTTAGAGAAGCGATACGAAAGATTAAGGAGAAGAATAATTTGCCAGCCATCTGCGGTAGAGTCTGCCCCCAAGAGGATCAATGTCAAAAGAACTGTTTACTAGGTAGGAAAGGTGATCCGGTACAGATCGGTAGGCTGGAGAGGTTTTTAGCTGATTGGGAACTGAGGCATGGAGTCGAGATTCCAGAGAAGCCCCCCTCCACTGGCAAACGCATAGCAATCATAGGTGCGGGTCCAGCCGGGCTCACTGCGGCAGCGGATCTAGCCAGACTAGGGCATGAGGTCGTAGTCTTTGAAGCCCTCCATGAGCCGGGAGGAGTTCTAATGTATGGTATTCCAGAGTTTAGGCTTCCCAAACGTATCGTCCAAGCGGAAATCGACTACGTGAAGAAGCTTGGGGTTACCATAAGAACGGACACCCTCATCGGCAGACTTTACACTATCCCAGAGCTTCTGAAAGACGAGGATTTTAACGCCGTATTTATTGGAACAGGCGCCGGACCACCAATCTTTATGGAAATACCGGGGGAAAACCTCTGCGGGATCTACAGTGCAAATGAATTCCTGATACGTGTTAACCTGATGAAATCCTACCTCTTTCCAAAGTGGGATACTCCAATCAAGGTTGGTGATAAAGTGGCAGTTATTGGAGCTGGGAACGTCGCAATGGACTCTTCGAGATGTGCTTTAAGACTCGGAGCTAAGGAGGTTCACATAATTTATAGACGGTCGAGGACTGAAATGCCTGCTAGGAGAGAGGAGGTTGAAAACGCCGAAGAGGAAGGCGTAGTATTCGATTTCCTAACTCTTCCAGTAGCCTATCACGGAGATGCAAAAGGCTGGGTTAGAAAGATGGAGTGTATAAAGATGCAACTATCCGAGCCTGATGAATCTGGAAGACGTAGACCAATCCCCATAAAGGATTCAAACTTTCTAATGGATGTTGATACAGTCATAGTCGCAATAGGTAGAAGACCCAACCCACTCATCCAGCAGACTACGCCTGGGCTTGAAATAGCCAAAGACGGCACAATAGTTGTCGATGAGAATATGCGAACAAACATCGAAGGTATATATGCTGGAGGCGACATAGTTACTGGTGAAGCAACAGTTATAAGCGCCATGGGGGCTGGGAAGAAGGCAGCTAGGTCAATCCATGAATACTTGAAGTCCTTCAAGTAACTTCATTACATTTCCACAAATAGAAAAACCTACTAGAACGTTAAGGAAATCGTTATTTACTTGTTAAAAACTAGATGAAACTTAGAAGCCAATAGCTCTATGCACCTTAGCTACTTGCTCTGGATCTACTTTCCATTTCCTATCATACGTCATGTAACCGTTTAATTCGCCCTCTACGTCGTAGAGTTGAGTATAGCAAAACCCGGCTAGAGGTTCACATTCACGTATGGCTTTTATATTCCCCCTATACCTCGTTAGAAACTCGTATTCATCTGCAACTGGAGGACCGTAAACCATAACCTCACGGTCTACAATGGGTCTAAATCCCTTGATCCCCCAGCCTCCCCACTCGCTCAACACTATAGGCTGATCATTGTACTTGAAGTCTTCAACTGCTACTCTAAGCTCCTTCGGCTCTCCTGTTTTTAAAGATCGAACCCTCTTCAGAAGAATGTCTTTAAAGTGTTTATACCCTTTCCAGCCGCTGTAATCATGGATATCGATTACGTCTGTAGGCCCCACATGGATGTAGCCGCTGTTGTCCACAAGAAGCCTTGTTGGATCCAAACGTTTAATCCTTAAGCATATTTCCTCTACAAACCTCCGATGTTCAATATTGTTGCTTACAGTTTCTCTTTCATTGAATGGAACCCAAGCTATTATCGACGGATGGTTGAAGTCCCTTACAATAATAGCCTCCACCTCATTCCAGAAGTTGTCGAGGTTTTTATATTCAAGGCTCATACCCCAATCCGGCATCTCCTCCCAAACTAAGACTCCGAGTTTATCGCACCAGTAGAAATACCTAGGGTCTTCTGGTTTTTGATGCTTTCTAACGCCGTTTAACCCGAGCTTCTTGACAGCTTCAACATCTCTTCTTAAGGCTTCAACATTAGGTGCCGCATATAACCCATCTGGGAAGAAGCCCTGATCCAACGCGAATTTAAGATAAACGGGCTTGTTGTTTAACGCTATTTTCCCGTTTACAACGCCTATACTTCTTAAACCGAAGTATCCTTTAACATCATCTAGAATCGCGTCGTTCTTCTCAATAAAGAGCTCGATCGTATATAGGTCAGGCTCTTCAGGAGACCATAAACACACTTCTGGAAGCTCCGCTGAAGCTCGTAGAGGGTTTTCCCTCACCTCCCGGACTAAGTTGATGAGCTCGGCCTCGGCTAGGAAGACTTTCAATCTAAGCTTTAAACCATTAATCCGTCCGTTTACATATGCGTATAGTTGAAAGCCGTTAGAATTGACATCCGGGAGGATTTGGAATCTATCAATCCAAGCATCTCCACACGACTCTAGCCAAACTGGCTGCCATATCCCCGTAGTTCTCATATACGTGCATCCGGAGGGTTTAAGTCTCGGATCCTGCTTCCCCCTAGCTTGGTCTCCATGAAAATCCTCTACCCTCAAAACAAGAGTATTCTCATAACTGATGTAATCCGTTATGTCAAAACTGAAAGGCGAATATCCTCCTACGTGTTCACCTAGGTATTTTCCGTTAAGCCATACAGTAGCCTTATAATCTACAGCTCCAAACTTTAATAGGACCCTAGCCCGTCTAAAGTCTTCACGCATTTTAAACGTTTTACAGTACCATACAATATTATGTATGGACTCGTCTCCTATCCCGCTCAGTCTACTTTGAAATGGATATGGAACCCTTATCTTCACAGGCTCAGGCAACCCGTCTAAGAACCACCTCTTACTCAACCCAATATCGTCGTCATCAAAGCTAAAATCCCACAGCCCCTCAAGGCTCATCCAAGTCCTTCTAACGAAGTCAGGTCTAGGCACTTCAACATCATACATTATCCCACAAAAGATAATACTTTTTAAGTAGACTTTAATTTTTACGTGGATCTCCAACTCCTCAGATGAAGTGTCATAGTAGTCATAGCCATAATAACTGACGCGCTTTTAGGCCTCTATTTAGGAAAGGCCTCTAAGGGTTCTGGGTTAAGTAGAGATAAGTAGTGAGTTATTACCTCTACTTAACTCTTTCCTCTCGATTAGCTCATAGGGGGCTCTTTGGGGGAACCCTGCTCCCCGCATCTGAAGGTTTAAAACTGCTACTACATCCCTATCCATTGTTATACTGCATTTTCTGCATTTCATGAGCCTGCCCCCATAGGAAGCCATGCTTCCTGAGCAGAGGGGACAAGTTTTAGACGTATTCTTAGCATTAACGTATTTGACTGGTAGTTCAAGCCACTTAAGCTTGTATTCTAGCATGAACTGGAAAGTCCTTGCGTTCCACTTTGAGAGCTTTCTATTCTGCTCTTTAGAACGGTTTAGAATCTTCTGCTTTATCCCTTTAAGCCTTTCCATTATGGCTCCAGAGCTGGATTCCTTAAGCTTTCTCGCTATCTCAGTCGTCAGCTTTTGCATGAAGTCTCTAGCTCTATTCCCCTCACGTCTAGAATACTTCCGCATCAAGCTCATATATGTTTTGGGCTTAAACTTTGAAAGCCTCTGTATTCTTTGCCTCTTAACCTCGTAAACTCTATGAATATGGTAGAGCTCCTTAAGGCTATACCTCTCTACTCTTCCATTAATTAACGCTGTTATGTTTGTCAGGTTTACGTCGAATGAAGCCCATTCATCGGCCTTAGGCTCAACCCTCTTCTTAACCGTGATTATCAGCTCCTTCTCTGTTAGGATTAATCCTCCAAGCCCGTCAAAGTCTTTAGGAATCCATAGATACCTGCTTAAATCAACCACGAGATATCTTCTGTTCGGCTCGATACTTATCTTTAAAATTCCATCCTTGAAGCTGAAAAGCGTATTCTTGACGTAAACCGTCCGCTTAGTTATCTCAGGTAGGTTTTCAGCCCTCCCTTTATTGTAGAGCGTTATCCACCCCTTAACCAATCCGATAACCGAGTTTATGGCTGAATCGACGTAGTGCTTTGAATACCTCCAACCCTTCAGAAGCTCGTCCCTAAGCCTCTTCCTATCATCGTTTTTGAAGTCTAAATGAGCTTTTCCATTGAGTTTGACGTAGTTGAGGACAACTTCTAAAGCTCTTCTCTTAGCCTCGAAATACGAGTCTACTAGGTCTTTAGGAGCGTCTACTGGGATTCTGTAGCTCTTAACCGCCTCCATAATCCTTCAACCTCGCTTCTAGGATAGCGGAGCTTACCAGTCGGAAGCCTAACGGCTTTGATGAGCCCCGTCTTCTGCCACCTCCAAAGGGTCTTGACAGATATCCCAAACATCCTAGCGACCTCTTTTGGACGTAAGAGTTCTTCATCCATCAAAAAGACTATAGAGACCACCTAATATTTAAACCTATCTATTTTGAAACTGCTGATAGGGCAAGGGTTTGACTGTGCATGGTGATTATGGTAGGTTCAGGTTTGCTGACGGCAACTTTTAATAGGAATCCAGTCTTCTACGACTAATTGATGCGTAAATCCATATTTATAGTTGAACTTATTGTATTTGTAGCTGGAGTGGGTTTATTGGTGTATGGATTTATGAGGGTTCAAGAAATTGTCGAGATCCGTAAAATGGCTCTTAAAAAGCCAGAAATAGATCTAAAAAGTATGCAGAAGTATGTGATGGCTTTTTACCATGGATGGTATGGCAGTCCATACGGGCCGAGTGGGAAGTGGATACATTGGGACCATTGGATAATGGATACCTCTACTGGAAGAATAGTGGCTTATCATGACCCTGAAAAGTTCATCTATGAAGGTAGGAGGGATATTGGAGCTACAGACTATCCAATCCTTGGACCCTACGACGTAAGGTCGGAAGAGGTTTTGGAGAGGCATTTTTCATGGGCTAAACAGTATGGTATAGATGTCTTCGTATTCGATTGGTTTGGCCCTCCCAACGATTATATAGATGGAAACTTTAAATTGATGTTAAACTTCTCAGAAAAACATAATGGAACACTTCTATCGATACTTTATGATGGCTACGAGTACAGAGGCGCCTCGAAAGACGAAGTCGTCGAAGAACTGAGATACATAATAACTAGTTATGGCGGAAGCGAGAGATTTCTTAAGATAAACGGTTATCCTGTGGTTTTCATCTACGCGTGCGAATATTTCCCCGTAGAGAGCTGGATTGAGATAATAGGAAAGTTGAGGAGGGAGGGTTTAAAATTTATTTTTCTCGGAGACTTCTCCCCTGAGAAAACTCAATATTCAAAGGTTTTCGATGGTATCTATATGTATTCTCCAAGTGGAATTTTACATTCTGGAGGGGAAAATCTACTCGAAAGCTACTATTTAAGAATGAAGGATGTTGCAGCTCAAGAAAACCTAATTTTCTGTACTACCGTTTCTCCAGGCTACGACGATACTAAGATTAGAATACCGGGGTTTAAAGTTGAAAGAGAGAATGGATTAACTTACAACGCTACATGGCGGCTTGCTCTTAAGTACGATTCAAGATGGATTTTGATTTGCTCATGGAATGAATGGCATGAAGGCAGTGAAATAGAGCCAAGCTTAGAACATGGTTATTACTATTTAGAGTTAACGAGGTTCTACTCAGAAGAGTTTCATGGAAAACCTTAAGTTTTACCCGATGGTAGGTTAACTTCCAACTCCGATCTTCCAACTGGTTTACTTCAAATCGATTGAGTAGAGAGTTTTTACAGCATGGTACCTAAAGCTCTGATTAAACGTTAACATAGACATCGAAGTACTTCAACACAGGTGATAAACCTAGTGTCACAATAGCCTTTCCTTGCAGTTTCAGAATGGGAGTAAGCCTTCAGATGAAGAGACTTCCCCCCACACGGATGGCCTCAAGCCTTAAGGAGCTTGAGAGAGGATGAGTAGGCTTA
The DNA here is from genome assembly GCA_964568845.1 of uncultured Candidatus Bathyarchaeia archaeon. Classification (GTDB taxonomy): domain Archaea; phylum Thermoproteota; class CALKCG01; order B24; family B24; genus DTBU01. Next base: position 10,874 of record CAZMSC010000032.1, read on the forward strand.
ACCTGACATGGTTTGAGGGGTGCCGAGCACCTAAGGAGGACAAGGCCTGTTGAAGACCGAGGTATACACATGACGACGTAGACCGAAACCCAGAAGAATGTACATGATTTAGATGCATACATGCAAACATCCTTTAGCACTGAAAGTTTTAAAAGGGTGTCTTCCACTTCTAAACTGGAGCCTTATGGAGGTTCAATGGCACTCCTTGACTGTTGACGAAGTCTGTTTAAAGCTCGGGTCGTCTCTTCGAGGGCTTAGCTCAGAGGAAGCTTCCACCCGACTTAACAAGTATGGATTCAATGAGCTTCGTAGAGTTAGACAGATCTCGGCTTTAAGGATATTTTCAAACCAGTTTAAATCGATATTCATCTTAATGTTGATAGTAGCTGCATTGATATCCGCCGCTATGTCTATGCAACATGGACTTGAAGAGCTCGCCGATTCAGTAGTAATAATGGCGATAGTTTTGATAAATGCAATAATAGGCTTCTTTCAAGAGTATAAGTCTGAGAAAACTCTAGAAGCAATGCAGAAGCTTACAACGCCAAAGGCTAGAGTGTTAAGAGATGGAGAAATAAAATCCATAGAGGCTAGACTTCTAGTTCCCGGAGATATAATAATTCTGGAAGAGGGAGATAGGATTCCGGCAGACTGCCGGCTTGTAGAGGCTTATGAGCTTAAGACAAATGAGGCTGTTTTAACAGGTGAGTCTACACCTGTTGAGAAAACGGTTGAACCGTTAGCTCAAGACGCCCCTATACATGAGAGGAGAAACATGGTGTTTATGGCAACTCACGTAGTCTCAGGTCGGGGAAGGGCGATAGTCGTTACGACAGGTATGCGTACCGAGTTCGGCAGGATAGCTGAACAAGTTCAAACGATGGAGGTTGAGGAGCCGCCTCTTAAGGTTAAACTCGATAGATTCGCCAGGAGGGTGGCCTACCTTGTAGTAGCGTTATGTATAGCTATCTTCGGTCTTGAAGCTTTCAGAGGGGAACCGTTAATTGAGAGCTTTATGGTGGCTGTTGCACTAGCGGTTTCAGCTGTCCCAGAGGGATTACCTGCCATAACGACTGTAACGTTGGCTCTAGGCGCGAGGAATATGGCTAAACAGAACGCCATCGTAAGGAGGTTAGCGTCTGTTGAAACGCTCGGCTCAGCAACCTTCATATGCTCGGATAAAACCGGTACATTAACCAAGGGTGAGATGACTGTTAGACGAGTCTACACGGGCTCCAAGCACATAGACGTCACGGGAGTGGGCTACGAGCCTAAAGGCAGCTTCCTATTAAATGGAGCACCATACACGGTAGATGAAGATTTAAAGCTTACCTTAACTGCTGGAGCCTTATGCTCCAACGCTGAACTTAAGAACGTAGATGGTAAGTGGTTGATCTACGGAGATCCTACTGAAGCCGCCCTTATCACAGTAGCGGCTAAGGCTGGACTGTGGAAGGCAGATTTGGAGTCTAAGATGCCTAGAGTTAGGGAGATCCCGTTCAGCTCTGAGCGTAAACGCATGACAACAGTGCACAGAAGTCCAGATGGAAGATGCATAGTGTTCATGAAGGGGGCGCCTGAAGTGGTTCTACAGATGTGTTCTCAAAAACTCTCAGACGGCTTAACTCTACATTTAACCTACGACGATAAACTTGAAATATTGAAGGTCAATGATGAAATGGCATCTTCAGGGCTTAGAGTACTTGCTTTAGCCTATAAATACGTTGAAGATCCGTATATTCAGGATGTTGAGTACGGTATGGTCTTCATTGGACTTGTTGGAATGATCGATCCGCCCAGGGATGAAGCCATAGAAGCCTACAGGGTTTGTGAGAAAGCAGGTATAAGAGTCGCTATGATCACCGGAGACCATAAACTTACAGCGATATCGGTCGCTAGAGAAATAGGAATGTGGAAGGACGGTAGCGTAGCTTTAACCGGCATCGACCTCGATAAGATGAGTGATGAAGAGCTTGAGAAAGTTGTTGAAAACGTAACGGTTTATGCTAGGGTTTCCCCTGCACATAAATATAGGATTGTAAAAGCGTTGAAGAGAAGAGGGCATGTTGTAGCTATGACTGGTGATGGCGTTAACGATGCTCCTGCGCTGAAACTGTCAGATATAGGTATAGCTATGGGGATAACTGGTACCGACGTCACTAAGGAAGCCGCAGATATAGTTCTCGCTGACGATAATTTTGCAACGATAGTTGAAGCGATCCGAAGCGGCAGAGTTATATATGACAATATAAGGAAATTTATACGTTTTCTACTCGCATGTAACTTCGATGAGTTGTTCGTGATAACGGTAGCCACATTGTTCAACCTGCCCATACCTTTAACGCCGATTATGCTACTCTGGATAAACCTACTCACAGATGGCCCTCCTGCAGTAGCGTTAGGGGTAGACCCGCCGGATGAAGATGTGATGGAAAGAAAACCCAGAAGTCCAAAAGAGGGCATTTTCCACGGCATGCTACTCTTCGTGATCGCATCTTTTATGCTTCAAGCGATTGGAACACTCGGCTCTTTTCTGATCTCCTATATCATTTGGGGAGATCATTTGAATGAAGCTAGAACTCTGGCTTTCATACAAGCGACGTTTTTCGAGCTTATAGTTATATGGAACTGCCGTTCAGAACGCAACTGTTTCCTAAAAGTTAAACCATGGTCTAACAAATACCTGCTGATATCGGTGTTAGCCTGTATGGCTGTAAACGCCGTACTACCATACATAGGGACCGCCGACATTTTATTCGATCTAGAGCCTTTAACCCCTCAGGATTGGGCTCTTACACTAGGATTTTCATCACTGGGATTTCTCGTGCTCCCGGAAGTTTTTATGAAGAAAAATAGTAAAAGTTAACTCTGCTCTTAACATTGATTAAGGTATTTTTATTTTTAAGGAAAAAGCTCTTCTAAAATTAGATAAGTATAAAATCTTGGTCGTTTAATATTTATACTGTGAGATTTTGGATTGGTCTTACGAGCCTGAAGAGAGGTTTAAACGTAGGCGTTCGACCGGCATTTGGAAAATCGTGGCAGTTTTGATGGTCATAGTCTTAGCGTCTACAATCTTAATAGCGTTATGTATAACCAGTTTAAGCCCTGGAGAAGTTGCAGTTGTATACGATCCGTTATTTAAAAGCTACAGCGGTCCATACATTGGACCCACCGTGTTTCTAAAGGCGCCTTGGCAGGGTTTAATCAGAGACTTCTATACGATAGATTACATCGATATGACTACTGAAGCTAGAGCAGACTACCCTCCCGTTACCGCTTTAACTAGGGATGGTGTTGAAATAACGATAGAAGAGTCTTTTACATACTCCATAGATCCAAACCTCTTCATGGATTTGGCTAAAAACTATCCGAGAGTCGATTATGAAGAGCAGGTTTTAGTCCCGATAATGCGTCAAATAGTCAGAGACGTTACCGCTTCATACACTATTGAAGAGGTGATCTCTAACAGGGAAGAGCTCGCCGCGAAGATAGAAGAAACCTATAGGCGTAGAATAGAAAACGATCCTACGCTCAAAGCGATAAGACTTCACGATGTCATGCTTAGAGGTATAAGGCTTCCAGACCGTATTAAGCAGGCTATAGAGGCTAAGATAGCTGCGTATCAGCAGAAAATAGCGGCTGAGTATGAGCGTGAGAGGATTTTAACTCTTGCAAACGCTACCGCTATGGAAAATATTATAACGGCCGAGGGGGAGGCTGAAGCGATCCTGCTCAGAGCTGAGGCTATTAAAACAGCCCTTATGAGGATATATAACGCTACGGGAGACCTTGAGGTTTTAAGGATATACGTCCTGTTGGAGCAGCTTCAGAGAGTTGAGAGGCCGATCTTAATAATCGGCGGTGGAGCTACACCGCTTATAACGATCCCTCAGAGTGAAGATAATAGGACTGGAAGGTAATGTTTTTCTTATGCTTTTTCTAATTTTATAGTATCTTATGCTTGTTATTACAGAGAAAGGCTCAGTGGCAGTTGCGATAGGTAAAGCTATTTCACCACCTCCTAAGACCTTCGCGTTGAAAGGGCACATTCTAGACTTAGATTTTCCAGAGGAATACAACAACTGGAGAACCGTAGACCCCAAAGAACTCTTTAAGGCTCCTGTTAAATGGGTGATCCGCGACTTCAAAACTTACAAGAGCCTTAAGGAGGTTTTAAAGAACTTGAACAGTCCTCTAATCCTAGCCACAGACAACGACCATGAAGGTGAGCTGATAGCCTATGAGGTTCTTCAAATAGCTAGGAATGTCTGCAACCAGGTTAAATACATGCGTATGAGGTTTAATTCGACGGCGGCCAGCGAGCTTAGAGATGCTTGGGCGAAGCTTGAGCCTGATTTAAACTGGGGTTGGGTTTGGAAGGCGTATTTCCGTTCAAAATTCGACCTTGTTACTGGCGCGACATATACGAGGCTTCTCACGTTGTCCGCGCGTAGGAATGGGTATCAGTATAGGCTTTTATCATGGGGATCCTGTCAAATAC
>CAZMSC010000033.1:0-15281 GCA_964568845.1 uncultured Candidatus Bathyarchaeia archaeon
AAACCCATAAAACCAACCCTGTAAACTATACATCAAAAAGTGAATTTAAGCATTTGTCAGAGCCTGTATGAAAAGCTCGAATTGCGTAAAATTCTTAAACTCTTTAAGTAGTTGATGGTTTATTTTACAACATCGATTTCGTAATGCGGAAAGCTTTAAAAGGATATAAGTCTAGGGGTCTTTTTAGTATGAAGCCTTTAGAGGTCATTTCTTTCAGGATAGATTTATCTCAAATTCACCAGAAGATCGATGGCTTTGGAGTGAATATAAACTCCAAATACTGGGGTGGTGGCGCTTTAAAACCGATATTGGATCTATTGATAGATGATCTCGGCGCGGTCCTCTTTAGAGTTGATGTCTACGGTAAATCTAATTGGATAGACCCAGACAACGCGTTGGGACCAGCCTCTTTAAACCGGGAAAATTATAGGAGAATCTATAAGAGTAAAGTCTTTGAGAACGGCTGGGGTATGATGAGATATTTGAATGAGAGGGGGATAATGCCCTACATCGCATCTAGCGGAGTAGTCCCCTCTTGGATGACTAGTGATGGTGCAACTCTGAGTGAGTATGATTACTTTGCAGAGATGATGCACTCTTTTGTAAGTTGGGCAAATTATCAGGAGGGTATTAGATTTTCACTGTTTGGCCCTTTAAATGAGACAGATATTGGTCCTCCAGAAGGCCCTAAAGTGGAGCCCGAAGAGTTTGCAAAGGTCATTGCCGTACTGGATGAGCGTTTTAGAGACGGATTGGAAAATGTGAAGTTTGTTCTTCCAGAGCAAGCCTCCTTCAATACGGAATATGTGAAGCATCTGATAAACAATCCAGAAATAGCCGAGAGGACTGGCGTAATATCTATGCACATGTACTCCAATATTCCCGTAGAAGTCCTCAGTAAATTTGTCGGTACTGTGAGGGGGAGTCTCTGCGGTGACCGTAGTATTTGGATGGGGGAGTATGGTGATTTAGATCAGTCTGGAGAGATGGAGTGGTACGTCGCTTGGATATCTACCCATAGGCTTTTCAACATCTTAGAAGCCGGGTTTAACGGGGCTATATTTTGGGATGCTTACGACAACTACCATGATCATGACGAGGCTTGGACCATATACGGGTTATTAAGGGTTGGACGGAAAGTCTTTACGCCAAAGAAAAGATACTACGCGGCTAAACAGGTGTATAGGTTTGTCAGGCCTGGCTTCGTCAGAGTAGATGCTAATGTAGAGTCTGATAAGGTGAGGATCTTAGCGTTTACTGACAATAGAAGGGGGGAGTTAAGTATAGTTGGGATGAACCTATCTCATGAACCCCTATACCTTAATGGTTTTTTAGAGGGAGAATGCTCAGGGATTGAAAATAAAAAATTATCTTACTACAGGACTACTGAAGAGGAGGACTGTGTAAAGGTTGGAGAGTTGAATTTGGTAACTGAAAACTACCCGTATAATGGCATATTTTTCCAAGCTCCACCTAGGAGCATATTCACCATTACAACAGTAAAGTGAATAAGATTGATATCATCACCATTACGTAGAGTAAGCTTTGAAAAATAGGCTGACCGACTATGGTTAAAGCAGCTGTTATAGGTGTGGGTAACTTAGGCTCATGTATAGCGTTTGAATTGGCCGTTAAAAACCTTGTAGATGAGCTCGTACTACTTGATGTGGTTAAGCCTTTAGCAGAGGGTCAAGCTATGGATATTGCGCAGTCATCTGTTTCGATATCTGACGTAGAGGTTAAAGCTGGAGATTATGGAGATATCGTAGACTCAGATATAGTTATTATCACAGCCGGGAAGCCTAGAACCCCTGATATGAAAAGCCGTCTTGAACTGCTGTCTGTAAACGCTCCCATAGTTGCAGGTATTGCGAGAAATCTTAAATCGATCGGTTTTAAAGGACTTATAGTAACGGTCACGAACCCGGTAGATATTATGAATCTTTTGACTTGGAAGATCGTTGAACTCGATAGGTTTAAAGTTTTGGGGAGTTCAAGCTTGTTGGATTCTGCCAGGTTTAGACTGATAGTGTCTAGACGGTTTAACGTGAAACCCAGCTGTGTCGAGGGATACGTTATAGGAGAGCATGGAAGCAACCAGGTTCCACTATTCAGCAGGCTTAAAGTCATGGGTAGACCGGTGGTGCTGTCTGTGGAGGAGAAGAGCGCGATCTCCGAGGATCTTAGAAATACTGCTTTAAACGTAATTTCTAAGAAAGGTGCGACTGTATATGCTCCGGCAAGTCATACTGTAGCTCTAATAGAGTCTCTGCTTAGAGGCAGAGGCTCTTTAAGCTTAGCCTCTGTAGTGTTGGATGGGGAATACGAGGTGGAAGGATTAAGCATAGGTGCTCCATTTAAATCTGGGGCTCTCAAAGTCGATGGTGTAGTCGAGTGGGATTTAGACGAGGCGGAGGCTTCTCTATTCCGTAGAGGGGTTGACGCGCTTAAACAGACATGGAGTGAAGTCAAAAGAATGATAAAGGTTTAAATTAAACCATGTCATTATCTCTTCTTCCTGAAAAAATCGTTTATTTAGCCTAGTTAGAGGTGTTTAAGTTGGTGACCGTTTACGATGTGCCAGCTGACGTGTTGATTAAAAGGTTAGCTGAAGAGCTTAAAGATAACTTTCCCGAGTTAACTCCTCCGCAATGGGCCATGTTCGTTAAAACAGGTTGCTTTAAAGAGAGAATTCCAGAAGATCCAGACTGGTGGTATGTCAGGGCAGCCTCCATACTACGTAAACTGTATGTTAAAGGCCCCCTAGGGGTTTCTCGGCTTGCTACTGAATACGGAGGTAGGAAGAGGGGGAGGCGTAGGCCTCCCCATTTTAGGAAAGCTGGTCGTAATCATATAAGAAAGATACTGCAACAGCTTGAAAAATCCGGTTTGGTTCAGAAGGTTGACAAGAAGGGGAGGCATCTTTCACCTAAAGCTGTAGGTTTTCTCGACTCTCTAGCGGCAGACATATTGAAGAAGTATAGAAGCAGTACGTCATCCTCAGCCTAGGGGGTGGAAAATATTGGCTGAAGACCTTGAACTTGAAGAACTTAAACGTAGAAGGCTTTTAGAGCTTCAGAGAAGACTTGAAGAGGAACGTAGAGTTGCTGAGGCTAGGGAGAAGTATGAAGCTGAAAAACAATCTATACTGAGAGTTATACTTACCCCCGACGCCAGACAGAGGCTATCGAATCTTAAAATAGTCAGGCCTGATTTTGTTGAAAAATTGGAAAATGAGCTTATACAAGCGGTTCAGTCCGGCCGTATAGAGCCACCTATAACAGACGAAATGCTTAAACGTATCTTAATTAGACTTCAAGAATCTCAGAGGAGGGAAATGAGAATCAGGAGGATTTAAAGTTGGCGATTCATAAGCCTGCTGGCAAAAAGAGAAGGCTTGCTAGAGCTTTAAAGCAAAACAGGCCAGTCCCACCTTGGGTTTACCTTAAAACTAAAGGTAGGGTTCGTACAACACCTAAGCGAAGGAACTGGAGGATGGTTAAACTTAAACTTTAACGGAGGCGTATAGTTTGAGCGGGTCTGCTTCCGAGGAAAAAGTAATCTCCATAAATCTCAGGAGGATCTGGGACTATTCAGGATATGCTCGAACCCCTAAAGCTGTGAGGTTTATCAGGGAGCAGGCTGCTAGACATCTTAAAACAAGCGTAGATAATATAAAGATTGATGAAAGCTTAAACGCGTTAATATGGTCTAGAGGCTTGAAAAAGCCGCCCAGAGTGGTTAAGATAAAAGCCGAGAAGGAAGAGGACAAGTATATTCTTAAGCTAGCTGACTAAACGTATAAGCAAACTTCTCATTTTTCCTTAAACATAGATTTAACGTTTTAATAATTGAATATCCGAAAAATAATCACGTGGCTCTCCAGTACTTTCAATACCTAGGCAGTCCAAACATAGGCCTCTTTATAATAGCCACAGACGAGTTTGTACTCGTCCCAAGCGGTATGAGCGAAAGCAAGATAGAGTTTCTTAAGAGGTGCTTCAAGGTAGACGATGTTTTAAGCCTACGTATTAGGGGTTCTAAGCTTCTAGGTGCTTTATCTGTGGCAAACTCTAACGGTGTACTATTACCCTATGGTTGTGAACGTGAAGCCGATCTGATTCGTGAAAGACTCGGCGTTAAAGTAGCCTCCATACAAACCTTCATATCGCTAGGTAATAGGATTTTGGCAAACGATAAAGCTGCAGTAGTTGATCCTCAGATGCCCGAGGAGATTATATCTATCATTAAAGAGGTTTTAAATGTTAAAGTTGAACGTTCAACCATAGCTGGCTTACCCTATGTTGGTTCTTCAGCTGTAGCTTCAAATAAGGCTACCTATGCTCATCCAAAAATAAGACCAGATGAAGCCTCCCTGATAGAAAACGTTTTAGATGTCCAGATTCATACCGGAACGGTGATAAACGGACTACCCTATGTGAAATTGGGTTTAGTCGTAAATCAAAAAGGCGGGATTGTTGGAAGGGGGACGTCAGGTAGCGAGCTTATGGCAATAAGTAAATGCTTCTTATTTTGACTGCTCTCTGAACGATGTACTTATTCTAAATCCATAAGTATTCCTGCGTAGTAAGGTAGAAAACTTTAAGCTAAAGTCAACAGGTTTAGTATTTATAGCATCCATAACACGGCGTTTGAGCATCTTTTAAACAACGGGTGTCTCTATGGATAAGATTAAAACATTCCGCATAACGGGGAGGGTGCCAATGGGTCTTCAAAAATCAAGGTTTGTTAAAGAGGTTAGTGCTTTAAAGCTGGAGCACGCGATCGAAAAAATATACTCTGAACTGGGAAGTCGTCACAAGTTAAAAAGAACTATGATAGATATACTCTCTATCGAAGAAGTTAAGGAGCCTCAGCTAAAGCCTTAGGCTTCCAAAGCCCTCTTGCCACAGCTGGTATGAACCCTCTAAGAGCTTCAGGGCTAAACTTCACCTTTTTACCTTGCTCTGCAGACATGTATGACGCCATCATCAATTGAACTATCAGTAATCCGTCTTTCCAGTCTTCCCTAGGCATCCTTCCGTTGATGAAGCAGTCCACCATGTAACGGTCTTCGTCCATATATCCGTATGTGAAAGCCTCATTAGGAATGGTCGGCATTAACCCCTGCTCGGCGGCCTGTTTCTCAACAAATTCTTCAGTAGAGGGTATTTTCACATTCCGACTGAAAAACGTGAAAAGTTCAGGCTGTAGGGTGTTAATAGTCATGGAGTATTCTGGACCTAAAACCTCAAAGCTTAGTCTAAGAGCGGGCCCGGTGAAGCTCCAAGAGGTTCTAGTTTCCGATATTAGTAAACTGCCATCTTCCGCCTCATATGTTACAACTGCTAAAGCGTAGTCTTCCGCAGGCTCTTTCGAATAGTCTACCTCCCCTCTAAATCTATCTTTAAGCATCGAGCTGTAGGGCTCATGAGACCATTTGAGTGAAGCTATTTCACCGTAAACTGTTCTAGGTTTTAAAGAGCTTTTCGGCTCGTCAGGATTGCTCAATAGAAATCTAGCTGCTTCTAAACTGTGACACATCATATCTAGCATAACGCCTCCACCTGAAAGTCTAGCGTTCCAGAACCAAGATGAATGCGGTCCACCATGTTCTTCAGCAGCTCTAGCCAAGTAGGGTCTCTTCGTATACTTGGCGCCGTACTTCCATAATATATCCCTACCTTTAACCACGGAAGGCATGAAAACTTGATTCTCAAGATATCCATGTAGAAGACCAGCCTCCTCAACGGATTTGACAAGAGCTTCGGCTTCATCTACATTTCTAGCTAAGGGTTTTTCACAGCAGACGCCTATTAAATCGCTTCTGCCCTGCTTAGCCTCTTCAGCTATTGATTTAACAGTGTCTAATCTTACGAAATTCGGATTAGCTATCCAAACAGCATCTACAGATTTGCTGGAAAGCATTTCGAAGATATCCGTATAGACCTTCGGCTTACCTACGCCAAGGTCTTCAGCTAAAGACGCCAGCTCACGGGCGCTTCTCTCTCTAATATTATATATTGCAGTTATCTCGGCGTTTCTAACGCCCACCCAACCCAGTATGTGAAATCTAGCGGCGAAGCCAGAGCCTACAAACCCCACTCTGAGCTTATCCACCTGCTTCACCTAGAATACTCTTTATAATACTTAAATATATTTTTAGTTTATATGGTAGAAATGTGGTAGTTCAATATTGACTTGGAGATCTTCCATTATTCAGTACTTTTAAGTGATATGGATCATCCACGGCACATTGGTGAGGAGATCCGCGAAGATTTTATAAGATCATATTCTGTGCGTCATGGTTTACTGCAAGGATTATTAATGTTGAAAAAGGTTTTAAGTTACTGTGAAATAGGAGGTTTGACTTTTGAAGAAGGGAGAGCTTAAGGGAAGGCTTGCCTTAATCCTGCTCGCAGCCTCATGGGGCGGAACTTTTCCAGCTATGAAGATCGCTGTATCCGACTTAGACGTCTTCTTCTTCCTATTCTTGAGGTTTGCAGTCGCCCTGCTAATATTCATACCGATTCTGCTATCAACGGGTAGAAGACTGTATCCTAGTCTAAGGGGTTTAAGTCTTGGGGTTATAGTCTTCCTAGGCTTCCTATTTCAAGTCTTCGGAATAAAGTATACGAGTGCTATAAACTCGGCCTTCATAACCAGTCTAAATACTCCACTTATTCCCATCTTGGGCCTTCTATTTTTCCGTAGAAAGCCGGGTTTAAGAGCTATTCTTGGCATAGCCCTAGGTATGGTTGGATTAGCTCTACTGACGGAGGCCTATAAAATAGCCTCCATCTCAATCGGCGACCTGTTGACGTTTATATGCGCTTTTCTATGGGCTCTCCAGATACTTTTAGTAGGCAGACTGTCTAAGAACTCAGATGCATTAGAGCTCGCTTATTCCGAATCTATTTCGGTGTTAACGCTTTCAGCACTTTTCTCCCTACTTATTGGAGAATATTGGGCAAAACCGGAAGATGGTGTATTGGTAGCGATAATGTACACTGGTATCATTGCTACGGCTTTCGCGTTCTGCATTCAAGCCTGGGCTCAGAGAGTAGTCCCACCAGAAATAGCAGGTTTAATACTTCTACTAGAACCGGTTTTCGCAACAATATTCGCATTTATCATACTCCGAGAAACGCTTAAACTAATAGAAGCTTTAGGGGCTGTTTTAATACTTTTAAGCATCGCAATATCTGTGTAGATTTACGTTAAAGTCGACTTTTACGTGAATACCTATCTGTTAAACTGTTTGAGAATATCTTAAAACATATCTAGAAGCCGTCTTAGTTGAAGATTACTATGGAGTAGAATAGCTTGTTGACGAGCGACGCTTCCTTAGGCGATTCTGAACCCGTAAGGGGCTATATGGTAAGTCCTGAGAAGAGCGGCTTGGATGTAAAAGTATAGAGGATGATAATGGTTTAGATACCGATAGGTAAGTCGCCGCTCCAATGTAGTAGAAGAACGGCAAGTTCCATTGTAAAACTGCTTCAAACGTAGAAGAGGCTTCAGAATTCGTAGAGATCGGATTCGAACACGTAACTGTGTTCCAACGGAGCAATACTGTTCAGAAAATGCAAGTAATGTAAAAGTAAAGAGTTGCTCATAAAAGGTTTTATACCTCTGCTTGAGTTATGGATTATGAGGTTTTTATGAGCGTTCCTTCAGACGAGGAAATTAATAGGCTCGCCACGGAAATCCAGCTTTTAGAAGCAACTTTAAACGTTATCAAGTCAAGGCTTGATCTAACCGAGGCGACTTTAAATGAGTCTAAAATGGCTCTTGAAACGCTAAAAGCTCTAGAATCTGCTAAAGAAGGTGATAGTGTACTCGTTCCTATTGGAGCAAGTTCTTACGTATTCGCTAAGATCGAAAACATCAATAAGGTTGTTGTAGGTGTTGGTGCAAATGTGTGTATAGAGAAGAGCGTTAAGGAATCTATAGATATGATAAATGATCGTATAGCTAAACTTGAACAGATCAAATCCTCTCTACAGCAACAGCTCGTACAGGCCTCTCAAAAGCTTGAGGAAAACAGGGAGAATCTTGAACGTTTAATAAGGATTAGGGAGGCTGGTGGTTCTGCTAGAAAGTCTTAGAAAAGCTTTCTCTCTGCTCATAGAGAAAGTCAGCTCAGAAGAGCTAAACCCCGATAAAATCAAGCCTCTACTAGAGGATTTTAAAATCACACTTGTGAAAAATGACATAGCCTATAGTGTAGCTGAAAGCATATGTTCAGAAGTCTGTGAAAAGCTTTCAGGTGTTAAGGTTAAGAGGTTTGAAGATATTAAACCAATAGTTAAAAGTACGCTTAAACAGGTTCTCTTAGAGAAATTGTCAACAAAATATGATAAGGATCTAATCGAGACAGTTAAGTCTAAACTATCGGAAAAGGAACCAGCCGTCATACTATTTGTTGGAGTCAATGGCTCCGGTAAAACTTTAACCGTAGCTAAGGTCGCTAAACTCCTACTTAAAAATGGGTTTACCGTCTGTATCGCATGCAGTGACACGTTTAGAGCTGGAGCTATAGAGCAAACCGAGATATTAGCAAATAGGCTTGGAATACGTGCTATAAAGCAAAGTTATGGAAGCGATGCAGCGGCGGTAGCGTTTGATGCTATACAGTATGCTAAAGCACATGGCATTAACGCAGTTTTAATCGACACCGCTGGGCGGATGCAGACTAAGAGAAATCTTATGGAGGAAATGCAGAAAATAGCTAGAGTAGCTAAGCCAGACCTAGTAGTGTTCGTCGGAGATTCTTTAACTGGTAACGACGCCGTGAATCAAGCTGAAGAATTTATGAAATGCTTAAACATAGATCTGGTGATACTTACCAAGATGGATGCCGATGCTAAAGGTGGAGCCGCCATATCGATATCTGCGCTAATAAGTAGGCCCATCGCCTACATAGGTGTTGGTCAAAACCTCGACGATTTAGAGCCTTTTAATTCTGAGAAGTTTGTAGAAGAAATACTATCATGATCTAGGAAAAAGTTTAAGAGATGGCTTCGTGAAAAACCTGACGGGTGTATCTGGTTTTTGCCTCTCAAATCTGAGAATCTTCTAACTCTCCAAGAATTGGAAGACTATGAAATTCTCCATATAGTAGACGTAGCATTGGCTATGAAAAGAAACCCTCAAGCCTATTCAAAATCTCTAGAGGGAAAGACCCTAGCGATGATCTTCCAGAAGCCGTCAACTAGGACGAGGGTTTCCTTTGAAATCGCAATGCATCAATTGGGAGGATACGCTCTTTATTTAAGATGGGATGACCTACAATTAGGTAGGGGTGAGGCGATTAAAGACACGGCTAGAGTCTTAGCGAGGTACGTCGACGCTGTTATGGCTAGAGTTTTAAAACAGACAGATTTAGATGAATATGCTAAATGGTCTCCTATACCCGTGATAAACGGCTTATCCGATAAATGGCATCCATGTCAAATACTGGGAGATCTTCTGACGATTAGAGAGGTTAAGGGTTTTCTAAAAGGCTTAAAATTAGCCTACGTAGGCGACGGTAATAACGTCTGTAATACCCTCTTAATTGGTTGTAGTAAAGTAGGCGTGAATATTTCCGTTGCATGTCCAAAGGGCTATGAGCCTCTACCTAAGGCTGTTGAATGGGCCTATCTAAACGCTGAGAAATCTGGTGCAAAAATCAAAATCCTCAGCGATCCGGAGGAAGCGGTTAAAGATGCGGATATTGTTTATACGGACGTTTTCGTATCCATGGGTTTTGAAGCTGAAAGGGAGAAAAGGCTTAAAGACTTCTTACCTAAGTACCAGGTAGATGCTAGGCTCATGTCTATGGCTAGAAAAGATGCGGTTTTCATGCACTGTTTACCGGCTAAAAGAGGTGAGGAGGTTACGGATGATGTTTTAGACTCGCCTCAATCCATAGTTTTAGAACAAGCTGAAAATAGGCTTCATTCTCAGAAGGCACTTTTATACATCATGTTAGGTAGAGGATGACTTTTGAAGCTCCTAGTATTCTCTGAATCCGATAGAGCTGGTGTAAACATAGCTAATGCTCTAATAAATATATATGGATTTAAAAAATCTGAGGTTACATACCAAGATAAGCCAGTTTATAAACTTGATATTGAAAATGAAACCGTTCTACTGGTTTCAATTATAGAAGATGTTGTCGATGCCCAATACGTTGAACAAAACTTTAAGCCTAGCTTAGTAGTGTTCTTGTCTAGACATGTAAGTCTAAGTGGGACGGCTACTCTTTCAGTCCATGTGCCTGGAAATCTGGGACCTGAAACCTACGGTGGACTGCCGTATAAATTATCCATAGCTCCAGCTAATGCGATGAAGGCGGCGCTAATTGAAATGAATAAACTCGTTGAAGAGAGGGGTCTTAAGTTTAAAGTCTCCTATGAGGCTACACATCATGGTCCATCGCTTGACGTCCCGTCGATGTTTTTAGAGATTGGTAGTGCTCAGAGGGATTGGGAGAATTTTGAAGCCGGTGAGGTCGTTGCAAGTGCCGCTATGGCCGCTATTCGATGTACCCTACGTTTCCCAGCCGTTTTAGCCGTAGGTGGACCGCATTACAACCCCAAGTTCACCAACGTAGGTTTATGGAAGGATTTAGCACCAGCCCACATAGTCTCTAAGTATGCTCTTGAAAACTTTAAAAATGTCCGTCTTCTAAAGACCTGCGTAGAAAGAACACTTGAAAAAGTTCAATCAGCTTTAATAGACTGGAAAGGTATTCCGGGCGGCATTAGGATGGAAGTAGTCAGTCATCTAAGAAATATCGGCTTAGATATAATTAGAGTCTAACGTTGAGGCAGAAAACCAACATCCTTTCAGGGCAACTCACGGCGGGTAAACCACTAATAGTATGGCTTTAGCTAGAAACATTTATCTTTAATTAATTTTCTCTAAATGTTGATCTTATGAGGTTGGCATCTTTCGCTAGATCCTGTGTAAGAATGCTTAAACTATCGGTTAAACCGAGTAGAAGAGAATTTTGGCTATCTGTGAAAATATCTGTTATAAGTGTAGGTGCTATTGGTATTGTAGGCTTTATAGTACGTCTCATAGCTTCATTGCTTGCGGTAGTTGGTTAGGGGGCTAACTTATGAAAAGACAGTCGAAGATTTACGCTATTAAAACGATGATTGGTCAGGAAAAGCAGGTTTTAGAGATGTTTGAACGAAGAGTCAAAGCTAAGGGTGAACCATACACGTCAGCTATTAAAGCCGCTATATGGGTTAAAGATGTGAAAGGTTATATATTTGTTGAAGCCGAAGACCCGGCTCTGGTGGATGAGCTTCTCCAAGGTGTTAGACATTCTAGAGGAAGGGTCTCAGGCTTCATAGATCCTTCGGAGATAGATAAATACTTGGTAGTAAAACCTGTGATAGAGTCTTTGAAAACTGGGGATCTCGTGGAGATCATAGGAGGGCCCTTCAAATCTATGAAAGGTAGAGTTGTAGCTGTTGATAGACAGAAAAGCGAGGTGACTCTAGAATTGTTGGAGTCCGTCTCCCCGTTTCCGATAACTATATATGCTGAATACTTAAGAAAAATCGAGGGAGGTGTGTAACTTTAGGCGAGAAGAAAGTAGTAGATGTCTTGGTTAAGGGTGGTGAAGCTACAGCTGGCCCACCAATAGGACCTGCTCTAGGTCCTCTTGGAGTAAACGTACCAGCTATTGTCAACAAGATTAACGAAGCTACGAAAGAGTACGCTGGTATGAGAGTTCCTGTGAAAATCATAATTGATATCGAAACCAAAGCATTTAACGTGGAAGTGGGCATTCCAACGACAGCTGCTCTTATACTCAGAGAACTTAAATCTGAGAAAGGCTCCGGCAAAGCAGGCTCAGAATTCATCGGGGAATTGGACTTTGACTCTATAGTTAAAATAGCTAAAATTAGAAGGTCGAAGAGTTTAGCTAAAAGCCTTAAGAGCGCTGTGAAAGAGGTTCTAGGCACATGTATAAGCATGGGCGTTAAAGTAGATGGTAAGCATCCTAAGGAAGTCGTAGAAGAAGTAAACAAAGGAGTCTATGATGACATTGTAGCTGAAAGTTAACTTTACTACGGATAGTTCGATAGAAAAGTTTTTCTCTCACGACGTTTCCTCAATGGTTGAACCTATAGGCTGATGAAGTTTGAGCTTCGAATTTAAAGATATCGTTGAAGTCGTCGATAAGGTTAAGAAGAATTGTGAAGGGAGAAACTTTACCCAATCTATAGAGCTTATTGTAAACCTTAAAGACATCGACCTACGTAAACCCGAGAATAGGATCGCAGGTACGCTTGAGCTTCCACATCCACCTAATAAGCCTGTAAAAGTCTGCCTATTCGCTACGGGTGAACTATACATGAAAGCTAGAGACTTTAAAATAGACCTCATACTGGATAGAGATGAACTTGTAAAATTGGCTGGTGATAAAAGGCAGGCTAAGAAAATAGCTAAAAACTATGATGTGTTTTTGTCTGAAGCGTCTCTAATGCCTCTTGTAGGTAGAACGTGGGGTGTATACTTAGGGCCGAGGGGTAAAATGCCTACGCCTATTCCACCAACGTTAGATTTAGCTAATGCCATCGAGAGGTCTAAAAGAATGATTAACATAAGGGTTAGAAATCAACCGTTGATCCAGCTTAGAGTTGGTACGCAAGACATGGATGATAAACAGGTGGTTGAAAACATTCAAGCCGCCTTAAATTGGATTATTGGAAAACTACCTAAAGGTTTAACGAATATTCAAAGCGTTTATTTAAAAGGTACCATGACCCCCAGCTTTAAGCTTACGATCAAGAGGTGATACCATGCCTAGGCATACCGATAAGAGAGATGCCGTTGAAGAGCTTAAAAGGGTCTTCAAGGAATATCCTACCATAGGACTTGCAGCCCTCTACAGAGTTAAAGCTAACCAGCTCCATGAGATGCGTAGAAAACTGAGAGGTACCGCCCTACTCAAAGTTTCTAAGAACGCGCTCGTTAAAATGGCTTTGAAAGAGCTTATGGAAAATGGAGAGTTTAAGAGGAGTGACGCTTTATTTAAGCATCTTGAAGGGCAAAACATTCTAATATTTACGAAGGAAGACCCTTTTAAACTCGCTAGAATGTTGGATGAAGTTAAAATTCCAAGCTTCGCTAGGCCAGGTGATATCGCCCCTGAAGACATAGTTGTCCAAGAAGGTAATACTGGTTTGCCTCCAGGACCTTTAGTTAGCGAGTTTAACGAAGTAGGGTTGCCTGCTAGAATAGTTTCAGGGAGTATTTGGATAAGTAAGACGACTGTTGTTGCTAAAAAAGGCGATGTGATATCTGATAAACTTGCATCCGTACTGGCTAAGCTTGGTGTGAAGCCAGTTAAAGTGGGTTTAAATCTTAAGGTTGCGTATAGTGACGGTTTAGTCTACCCCGTGGAAATGCTTAAGCTTGACATAGAATCCTATAAAAATGAGCTTTTAAAGGCTTGGGAAAATGCCTTTAAACTGGCTTTGGCATTGAAGTACTTGACACCTGAAACTCTGCCTAGGATTCTTATTGAATGCTACAGTACTTCTTTAAGGTTGGCGTTAAGCATTGGATATTTAACTCCTGAGACGCTTCCATTGCTTATTCAGAAAGCCCTAATTGAAACCTCAATTATAGGCTCCTTAACGTTTAAAGCTGAGGGGTCTGAGAAGCGGAAAGTTGAAAAGGAAGAACTCTCTAAAGAAGAGAAGAAGGAAGAGGAAGAAATTGGTTTGGCATCCCTATTCGGTTAGAAAATAAACAGGAGGTTGATGTGAAATGGAGTGTATATATGCAACCCTCCTCCTCCATCATGCTGGGCAGAAGATAAACGAGGAAAATATAAGAAAGGTTTTGAAAGCAGCTAATATAGAGCCCGAAGAAGTTAAAATAAAGGCTCTTATCGCCGCGCTTTCAGAGATAAACCTTGAAGAAGTGTTAAAAGGTGTCGCAGCCATGCCTACAATGCCCGTTGCAGTAGCACCTACGGCTGAAGCCGCAGTAGAAAAGAAGGAGGAGAAGAGAGAGAAGGAGGAGAAGGCTGAAGAGAAGAAGGAAGAAGAGGCTTTAGAGGGCTTGAGTACGCTATTCGGATGATGGAGAAGCCCTGCCCATCCGTCTTTTTTCAACAGGCACTCTAACTATCTGTCCACATCTTAGACATGTGAACGCTATATGTTTAACTCCTCCAGACTTAACTCTAACCCTTAACGTACAACCGGGATGTATAAACTGTTTACAGCCCCTACATACGAGTCTTCTATATTTACGTGGTATTCTAACGCGCGTCTTCATGCCTATGCGACGTGCCAATTCAACATATCTCTGGGCGAGTTTAGGCTCTTTTTCATGGATTTGAATAGCCTTCTCAAATAGAATCTCCATACGCTCTTTGGCTATCCGCCTGGTATTGTTCTTCATTGTTCCGCCTTAAATTCAGCTTAGTAAATGTGATTATAAAGTATTTTACAGTTGTATTTTCACATGGAAAACTTTAAAAAGTCCATTATCTAGCTTAAGATGTGCATTTGGCTAAGTTGATACTAGTGCTAGCTGAATCTGCTTTAGAGACGGTGCCTGAAGCTTTATGGGGGCATCCTGAAGTAAGACGTGACGCTCGTGAAAGGGGTTTAAGTCCAAGTGAGGTTCTCCTAGATAGATCTTACCACCACAGGGCTATGAAATGTTTGAAGGATGCTTATAAACGTGGTAGACCCGATATAGTACATTTCTCCCTTCTAAATGCTTTAGAAACTCCCTTATGCGAGAAGGGGTTTCTAAGAGTTTACGTTCACACGGTTCAGGACTTGATTTTAGAATTTGACCCCAGTGTTAGATTACCACGCAACTACATGCGGTTTAAAGGGTTAATGGAGCAACTTTTCAAAGTAGGAAGGGTTCCACCCGAAGGTAAAGCACTGATAGTTCTTCGGAAGGGTTCATTAGCCGATTTAAGAAGTGAGCTTAAGCCAGACATGGTGATAGGTTTTTCTAGTGGGGGTTCTCTAAAACCATTACATACCATAACCTCTGGCTTGAGTTATTTGAAAAGCGTAATGATGGTTATCGGCTGCTTTCCCCATGGAGAATTTAAAGAGGAGAACATGAATCTATTCGACTCTTGTTATGCAATATACCCTAAGTCTTTAAATGCTTGGGTTGTAGTAGCTAGACTTATTTATGAAGTCGAGAAGAGCATTGGCTTAAGTTGATGAAAATTGGGTTCTGAGCTATGTAGTCTTAAATAGACTTACATAGCTCTTGGGATTCAAAAG
>CAZMSC010000034.1:0-14791 GCA_964568845.1 uncultured Candidatus Bathyarchaeia archaeon
TCCTGCGGCCGAAAACGAGGGGATAAAGCGCTGGTCAGCATCCTCTTCGAAGTCGCTCTGTGCTCAGGTGAATTCTTGGAGATGACCATTGGATGCGCCCAGTTCAAGGGGTGGATCAGTAGACTACTCTCTAGTGCTTTAAGCCATAGCCCTCACGTCGTACGGCGAATACTTGAAGCAGGTGCTGAGCACTACTCATGAGCCTTCTCTAGTAGAGCTCAAGGCTTTTAACGGGAAAATAGATAAGTTAAAGAAGCTATCTTAAAGAGCATTATAGCGTTCCTCAATACAGGAGAGGTCTCTTGGTGCTCGGCGTTAAGGGTAAACGAGTTGGTGGTAGAAGTGAGGGGAAAAGGCTCTCGTAGGTATGCTCTATTAGGTGGTCGCTTGGGAGATCAA
Organism: uncultured Candidatus Bathyarchaeia archaeon; assembly: GCA_964568845.1. GTDB lineage: Archaea > Thermoproteota > CALKCG01 > B24 > B24 > DTBU01. The sequence goes on from CAZMSC010000034.1 coordinate 400, forward strand.
TTGAAAAGCTCTCTGGACTACAAGAGGCTATCTATTGAAGAGACTTTGAAAGCTCTAGATACATCGTTAAATGGCTTATCGGAGGAGGAAGCGAGGAAGAGGATTGAGAAGTACGGCTATAACGAAGTGAGAGAGGAGAAAAGGAATCCTGTCGTGGAGTTCCTCTCTAGGTATTGGGGACCCATGCCTTGGTTGTTGGAGCTTGCAATCGTTCTATCCGTACTCCTTAGCCACATTATTGAGGCAATAATCATATCCGCTTTGCTGACGATAAACGTGACGATAGGCTTCATGCACTCTAGACATGCACAAAAGGCACTCGAGTACTTGAAAAAGAGGCTAGCTGTCAAGGTCAAAGTGCTGAGAGACGACAAATGGGTTCTAAAAGACGCGGGGGAGATCGTGCCCGGTGATATCATACCCGTAGGTCTTGGAGACCTCGTGCCCGCTGACGCCAAAATCGTGAGTGGAGAACTCAGCGTTGACCAGTCGGCGTTGACGGGGGAATCATTGCCGGTGAACCTGAAGCCCTCGGACATAGTTTACGCAAGCTCTATAGTGGTTAGAGGCGAGGCTAAGTGCATCGTCGTCAACACGGGTGCCAGTACGTATTTCGGTCGAACTGCTGAGCTGGTCAAGATAGCCAGGCCGAAGTCTCACCAGGAGGAGCTGGTCCTGAACGTGATGAAGTACATGCTGTACCTCGGCGTAGGCGCTCTGACCGTGACAGCTATCTTTGCTTTCTTCGCAGGCATAGACCTCCTAACGATAGTGACGTTTGCTGTTGTCTTTCTAATAGGTGCCGTGCCCGTAGCTCTTCCCGCGGTGCTTACAATTGTACAGGCTGTTGGAGCTATGGAACTGGCTAGAGAAGGAGCGCTCGTTACCAGGTTGAGCGCGGTCGAAGACGCGGCTTCCGTTGATGTCTTATGCTTAGACAAAACTGGTACTATAACGCAGAATAAGCTCGCCGTAATGAGTGTCATTCCCATCTCGGGTTTCAAGGAAGAGGAGGTTGTGTTGACGGCTACTTTGACCTCTAGCGAGGAGAGCAAAGACCCGATCGATTTGGCGATAATCAATTACGCAAATTGCATGGGGGTTAGGCTTGAGAATTACAAGGTAACCTCGTTTACGCCTTTCGACCCGAGTATAAAACGGGCTGAAGCGGTCGTAGAGAATAACGGAGTGCGCTTCAAGGTTGTAAAGGGGGCACCGCAAATAGTGATGGAGCTCTGCAAAGTCGGAGGAGTGGTAAAAGCAGAGGCTGAGAAAGTGCTGGAGGAGACGTCGAGGAGAGGATATAGAGTGCTGGCGGTGGCTAGATCCGCTAACAACGACATAGATGATCTTAAATTTATTGGGTTCCTGGCCTTGGCCGATCCCATTAGGTCCGACTCCAAAGCCTTGATCGAGGAGATCGAAAACTTGGGGATCAAGCCGTTAATGATCACGGGCGATAATGTAGTCATTGCGAAAGAGGTTGCGAAGCAGGTCGGATTGGGGGATAGAATTCTATCCGCAAACGAGTTTAAAGAGATGAAACCGGAGGAGGGTGTTAAAGCTCTCGAGAACATCGACGGTTTAGCCGAGGTCTACCCTGAGGACAAGTACCAAGTCGTGAAAAGTCTGCAGATGAGGGGACACATGGTAGGCATGACAGGGGATGGCGTGAACGACGCACCGGCACTTAAGCAAGCAGAGCTAGGAATAGCGGTCAGCAATGCCACAGACGTGGCTAAGGCGGCTGCGAGCGTCGTGCTCACCGAGCCCGGTCTGAAACAGATAGTGACCACGATCAAGATTAGCAGAGTAACGTATCAGCGCATGCTTACGTGGGTCATAAACAAGATCACTAAGACCGTTCAATTCATCGCCCTATTGGTGATAGGGTTCTTCTGGTTGCGACAGCTGATACTCGGCCTTCTCGACATGACGTTGCTGGTGTTTGCCAATGATTTCGCGACCATGTCCATAGCTACGGATAACGCCATATACACTTCATATCCTAATAAGTGGAACATCAGGATGGTGACTCTGGCATCGCTGGCCACAGGAGCTTTCATGGTTATTGGAGGGCTGATCTCCATGTGGGTGGGAGTGAGTTATTTCAATCTTTACGGGAGGAAGCTACAGACCTTTACAATGCTGATGCTTGTATTCTTCAGTCAGTTTAGGATTCTCATCGTTAGAGAGAGAAGATACTTCTGGTCCTCAAGGCCTGGAAAGGCGTTGACGCTTTCAGTAGTAGGCACCGCGATAGCATTCATGCTACTCGGAATATATGGTATCATAATACCAATGCTTAGCCTCTACGAAGTCCTCTTCACACTCGGCTTCCCTGGCATATTCACGCTAGCATTAGTAGACCCCATCAAATATTTGATATTCACAAAAATAAGAGTATAGTGCCACACGATCACTTCTTACAAACTCCACTTTTTAAGCAATAAGAAAAACTATGTAGTTGAGTTCTCAACCAGCTTAACGCTACTTTTCGCCTAGGTACTCATAGCCGTCGCTCTTCCACCATTTTACAGTTATGGCGTTGCTTAAGCTTGCAGACGGTGTTTTTAAACTTAATTAGTTGGGTATGCTATATCTTAAACAAAACCTCTCCTAGGAATTCTCACTTCAAGTATATTTCTGTAGCATGTTATCACAGCTCTATTGGGTTCAACTGGCACTGGTAGATCTACACGTACGTAGTGTTTCGTGAACCTACCGCTTCTATGCATAATTTTAAAAGATTGGAAATCTAGGGTACGTTGCAGTCGCGCCTCAATCTCTACGGTATTTTCATCTATAAACCTTACGTTAATGCCATCTCTATCTGCACATGGTATGTCAACCGTTATTACAACCTCCCTAGGTTCAACGTATACGTTGGCTAGTGGCTCTATTGTTTCAGATGATGGGTGCCACAGCCTTCTCTCTTCAAATCCCTCTAAGTACCTCTCTATGGTCTCTTCCATCCTCTCCATATATTCTTCAACGATATCAAATATGCTTCTCCTACGTCTACTCACCTATACCACACTCCTTTAAACGTGGAGAGGTGGGACATCATACTCCTGAGTCTTCCTCATCCTAGTGAGTTCACCTTCAGTTCTCCTCATGAGATCTCTTGCAGCTAACCTTATCTCTTCACCCTTCTCTCTAAGCTCAGATACATCTATTTTAAGTCCTATGATGTTACTAAGCGACTCAAGCACGGATGCAGCCGCCTCAGGATCGGGATAGTTGAAGAAGCTCTGAGCTAGAAGCCCTATGGCAACTAGCCCGTGAAGAGAAGCCAGCCTCATAATTAAGGCATAGGGTCCGACGAGGTATCCCCTTTCAAGTATCTCCATACCTTTAGATTTAAGGTCTTCAACAGCTTCTCTACTCGATGCCGCCACGTAGACTATAGGCTTCTCAAGCTTATATCTCTCTTCGACAGCTATTCCACCTATAGCTATTATAAGCTTAGCCCTCTTCTTTGACGCCCATTCAACTATAGCCTTAGAAACCTTGGAAACTGCTGTGGCAGGTATTGCCGTTTCTGATACTATCGCCACTAAACTGCCAGATTTAAGTATTCTAACTGGAGGCTTTGGCACACCGTTGTATAGTGCTACTATGGGCGGTAGTAGGTCTGATTCTAGAAACCCTACGTCTTCCATATGCATCTTAGATGCAAGGTGAAAAGCGGCTATCGAACCGACCAAACCTACGTCCGGTAATCCAGTGATTATGATAGGCCCTTCACCAACCTCCCCTATCTCTACAATAGAGACATCCTCAGACAGGATAATCACCATTAGTTCTATAGTCTCACATTCAGTATATAATATTTTACGGCCCATCCTCGGAATTCGTTTAATCTAAAAACTTACAACGGAGACCTTGGAAGCTATCCGTGCTATTGCTGGAGCTTGATCGCCGCTTTTAAACCACTCCCAGTAATCACTATTACTGTCTCATAATCCTCCCAATCCTCACCGCTTAGAACACGCTTCTTATAAGCTGCATATGCAACAGCTGAGCTGGGTTCTACGAGAAAACCTCTTCTGGCAAGCTCTAAAAATGCGTTAAAAATCTCATCCTCGTCAACCACTGCGACGTCTCCATCTACCTTCTTCAACTCTTCGACCATGATGTTGAGCAATGGAGGGTTTACATTTACCAAGGCATCAGCTATAGACGTTACTCTTTCCGGAGGCTTGTAGGGTATGTTCTTAAACGCATGGTGGAGTGGTGAAACTTGTTTCGTCTGGCAGGCAATGATCTTTGGCATTTCATCTACAACACCTGATTCAACCATATGCTTAAAACCGCTTATAACACCTAGAAGTAGTGTGCCAGCGGAAACTGGTAAATAGATGCATTCTGGAGCACGCCAGTTAAACTGTTCTAAAAGTTCATAGGCGAGGCTTCGCAATCCATCTCTAAACAATGGATGTAAGACGTGCCCTACGTATACCTTTCCTTCCTCGCTTATCTGCGCCTCCTCTGTAGCCTTATCCCTTGGACCTGAAACCTTAACGATTTCTGCACCGTAGGATTTTATCTGGTTTAATTTTAGACCTGAGATGTTTTCTGGAACGTAGATTTTCGCTTTTAACCCTGCGCGAGCGGCGTAGGCGGCTATAGATGCGCCGGCATTGCCAGAAGAATCCTCAGACAAGTATCCTCCAATTTCCCTCAGTTTCCGATACAACGCGGAGATTAATATGCTAGAGCCTCTATCTTTGAAAGACCCTGTTGGATTTAAATTCTCAAGCTTAAAGTAGACTTTCCCCGTGAATCTGACCAGAGGCGTCCAACCTTCTCCAAGAGTGATAGTGTAATGCTCATCTATGTATGGGAAAAACTTCATATAACGCCATAAACTGCGGCTTTTAGTATCTATTGCTTCAACCTTGAAATCGAGTAGGGGTTCGACTGAGAGCGGCTGACCACAGCTTGGGCATTTAAAGTCGAGTAGGCTTTCAGATAGACGGTTACACTTTGAACACTTCACCTCATAAGACATGTCTATAATATACATGGAAACGCTGATTTAAACTATAAGCTTTCATAGAAAACAAACACATAATGGACTCTAAGAGAGGGGGTATTCAAGGATGAGGCACATACGATTTCATTTTCTGAAAACCACCTTTCAAGCCACCACTACATACCAACGTGTTCTGTTAGGAGATGTTAAGCCATTGAGGATCCCAGTATGAAAATAATGAGGGCTGAACTTTCGTGAAAGCAGAGCAAAATCACTTTAAGCCTGTTAATGGCTTGACTTTTATACCGTCTTTTTCAAGTTCTTCCATAATTCTTTCAAAGCACTTCCCATCCATTCCAAGCCTTTCAGGGGGGACTATACCTACTCCTTTGATTTCTCCTCTCGCCAAAAGTTGGATGACTGCCGACGCTGTATAAGCTGTGGTTCTACCCATTGCCGTCACTTTCCTCTCATCATCATAATAGTCTATGAGAGTGTAGGAGTGGTGGGTTTCTCGACCATTCTTAAAACCATCGACTTCCACCTTCATTACCACAAAATCTTTAACCTCATGCAGGCTCAGCTTCCGTTCAAAAACCTTAACTGTAAGACTACGTGGAGATAGGCCATCTATCGGCTCTTCGTCGAAAAATCCCAGATCTCTCAACAATTTTATCTTTTCAGCATGACCTGGATACCTTAATGTCTTCTCCCACATATTCTCTACACCTTTTATGCTATGATGCAGAGTCCTTACTCCATCAGTGTAGAATGCTTCAAGCCTTCCAATGCCTGGAAAATCAACCTCTTCTAGCCCATCTAATGCTTCGACTTCAATCGTCCTACCATTTTTAACTATCTTCGGCCTCCTCACATACTCTTCTATTAAATCCTCTACACACCAAGTCACCTTATAGTCTAGGGGAGGAATTTGGTTTTGAGGGATCCCTCCAACAAGGATGAACACGTCTTTAACCTTATCAAGCATGCTGACCGCCCTACCGACGAGAATGTGGCTTAAGCCAGGAGCTACTCCACAATCAGGTATAACTGTTACCCCCGCCTTTAATGCTCTATCGTTTAAAGTCATAGGGTCTTCACGCATATAGGATAGGTCAACCATGTTGACGCCAGCATCTATAGCTGCTTCAACCGTCTTATACCCAAGCCTTCCCGGAGCAAGGCCCACTAGAATGTCGAAGTTTTCAGCCGCCTTGACAAGCCTATCATAATCGCGAATGTTTAATTGAAGAGGTTTAACGTTTCCTCTGCCAATAGAAGAAGTTGCCTTCTCTATGGCTTCTCTACTTTCATCTGAGACAACTATTTCTGCGGATGGAATTCTTTCAGATAAATGCCTCACTAAAACGGAGCCTATATAACCGCAACCTATGGTAAGGATTTTCATACCTTCTAATTTTCGTTAATCGTCTCTCATAAAATTTAGCTTATAACATCATGTTTGACGGTTTTAAAGGGCTAAGAATCGACAAAATTTATAGGATTCTATAAGAAATGTAACGATTGTTCATCAATCATCTGGGGGAGAGTTTATGGACCCTAGGAGGCTACGCGAATCCTTAATGAAGGGAGCTGTGATATGTGTTCAATTAACACCATTTAAGGAGGATGAAAGCGTAGATTACGAGGGCTTGAAGGAGAATACGGCTTTCTTAGTCGAAGCTTGTAAAGGTGAGCCCCTGGTTTTAACACCTGTGGGGAGCACTGGGGAGAAGTATGCTGTTACAGATGATGAGTGGAAGAAGATCGTTAAAACTGTTGTGGACGCCGCCAATGGTAAGGTCCCAGTCGTGCCAGGTGCCTCCCACTCCGGTACTAAGGTTGCGGTAGAACGCGCTAAATATGCTCAAGATGTCGGTGCGGATGGTGTTATGGTTGTCCTACCCTACTACCATGTCCCGGAGGAAGAGGGGCTATACCTACATTATAAGAAGATCGCTGATGCGATAGAAATAGGTGTCATACCTTACAATAACCCGGATGTTTCAAAAATATACATGATGCCTCATGTCCTCAAAAGACTAGTAGATAACACCAACAATATAGTCGCCGTAAAGGAAAATACGCCGTTTATACAAACGCTGTATGAGCATATAAAAACCGTAGGAGATAGAGTACCGATCATGCAGGGTAGAGGTGAGTGGTGGTTTGCCGCAACGGCTTTCCTAGGTGTGAGAGGGTATATTTCAGGTTATGCGAATTTCATGCCGAAAACATCCTTTGATTTGCTTAAAGCCGGATTAAACGGCGACTATAGGAAGATGAAGGAAATAATGGAGAGGCTGAACCCTTATGAAGAGTTTATAGCGAAGATCTGTAGAAAGTATGGGCCATCTACGACTATACTGCCATATCCATATGTAAGCTCCTACATGATGTATGCCGTTATGAAGGCGACTATGGACATGTTGGGGCTTAGAGGAGGACGTATGAGACTGCCTCTACTAGACCTAAAAGAGGAAGATAAGAAGGAGCTGGAAAGAATAGTGTTTGAAGTGTTGAAGTTGGAAAAAATATGTTGAATGTCTTATTTAATCTTGCAGTCCGGCTTTCTCCCAAACTTTTTTCAGAGAGCCCCCTGTCACCTTCACGGCGTCTTCAGGCGGCATCTTATTAACTTTATCGCTGAACGGTTCAGGTGTTACAGGCCCATCATAGCCTATATTTTTCAAAGCCTTCAGAAAGCCTACCAGGTCTATTACGCCGGTTTCTCCCGGCAGACACCTGACATTGTCTACAAGTTTAGACAACGGCACGTTTAATGGCGCATCATTTACATGCACATACACTACGTCTTTACCTTTAAGCTTCAGTATGTCTTCCAACGTACCCCTAGACGCATACCAATGCCAACTATCTAATAGAACGCCTACGTTTTCCACCTCTAAAGCCCTGCACAATTCTAATATACCATTTAAATCATGTATGAAACTGTACTTCCGGTTTACTCTAAGCGTCTCAGTGCCCACGAATTCTAGCCCAAGGTTACAGTCAGCTTTGTACAAAACCTCAGCTATAGGTTTAAGCCTAGACACGTGCCAGTTGAAGTTCTCTTTGAAAGGCCTATCATCTGAGAACGGTAGAACCCACGTAAAAACCCTCGTACATTCTATTTTAAAGGCAACAGATGCCAGATGGCTTAACCTTGCTAAACCTCTCTCATATACGTCTACGTCTCCACGCCATTCAAACGGTAAACCCCAACCTCCGGGTTTTACCCCTGCATTTCTGAAAATGTCTCTTACATAACTTATAGAGTTTTCCCTGGCAAGCTTTAAAACTTCATTTATGTCTACTTCAACTCCTTGGAAGTCTCCCAGCTTTGCCAGTTTCGCGTTTTCAGTTAAAGGCTTATGAATACCTATGGCGTAAGGGCTTAAATTCCTAAACATATCTCCTAATATATCCATGGCTTCTTAAAACTTTTCGCTTTAAAAGCGATCTGAAGCTGTTGGATTGTTAAGCTTAAATAGCCTTTCTTGAAAAGGAGGTTGTAGGTGGTCAATTGGTAAACGTCGGCATCGTAGGTTGCGGGGGGATAATGAGGGGATGTCACATACCGATACTTGCTAAAATGTCGAATGTGAGAATTGTTGCATTCTGCGACGTTGAAATGGGAAAGGCTAAAGAGCTTGCTCAACAGTATAAGGCAAACGCCTATGCTGATTATCGTGAAATGCTTTCAAGGGAGAGGCTTGACGCAGTTTTCATAGCTGTTCCACCCTATGCCCACGGGTTTGAAGTTGAAGTAGTTGAAAAGGGGGTGCATGTTTTTATTGAAAAGCCTGTTGCTTTAGATTTGGATACCGCTAGAAGAGTGGAGACGGCTATTCGGAAAGCCGGGGTCATGAACAGTGTAGGGTATATGTGGCGTTATTTAGATACGACGGATAGGGCTTTAGAAGTTTTAAAAGAATCCGGTCCAGTAGCCTTGGTCGAAGGGCATTACATAGACCCTTTTTGGTTTTCACCTGGACATTGGTGGCTTAGTAGAGGCAAAGGCGGAGGCCAGGTGGTTGAACAGGCAACGCACGTATTCGACTTAGCCAGATTCTTAGCTGGAGATGTTGAAAGAGTTTACGGTGAATTCGACTACAGTTTAATAGGTAAGTATGCACCTGGCGCTGACGTAGAAGACTGCTCTATAACTGTTTTAAAGTTTAAAAATGGAGCGATAGGCGTCATAACTGCTACGTGCATCAGTAGGAACACGTACAACTTCACAGACCTGAAAATATTGGCCGATAAGGCTGTTTTAGAGCATGGGGGTCATAGGGGCTTCCTGAGAGTTTACAGGCATAATAGTATTGAAGAGTTTAGACAGACTGTAAACCCGTACGCTTTGGAAGATGAAGTCTTCATAAGAGCCGTTGAGAAGGGCGATACGTCTAAAATAAGGTCAACCTACGGCGATGCTGTGAAAACACTGGAGGTGACATTAGCCGCCAATGAGTCGAATAGGACTCATAAGCCAGTTGAACTCCGACTTTAGACGTTGGTGATTTTAAATGGTTTTAAGCGTTGGGGTAGTAGGTTGCGGAGGACAGGGTTTAGCTCACCTAGAACGTTTCCTAAGAGATGGACGCGTTGAAATAGTGGCAGTCTGCGATATCGATGAGGCTAGAGCTAAAGAGGCGGCTAAAAGGTTTAATGTTGAATACTATACTAGTTATGAGGGTTTTCTGAAACATCCAAACTTAGACATTGTCAGTATTGCTACACCTAACTACATGCATGCTTCTCAAGCTGTGGTTGCTTTAAACGCTGGTAAACATGTCCTATGTGAGAAGCCCATGGCTTTAACAGTTGAAGACTGCAATAAGATGATTGATGCTTCTGAGAAATCCGGTAGGATTTTAGCGGTAGGATTCCAGTCGAGGTTTAAGGATGCTTTTCAGAAAACCCGGAATCTAATACGCGAACTCGACGACCCTTTAAACGCCTACGTGTTAAGGTTTTCACCCAATCCGTACGATTTAAACCTTGAGTGGAGGCGGCGGAGGTCTCTCATGGGAGGTCTCATACTTAGTATGAACTGTCACGAAATAGATATGATGAGGTGGCTTCTGGGAGAGATAGAATATGTTAAGGCTGATTTAAAAACCATGCTGTATAGAAGTGTTATAGACTATGAGGATAATGCGTGGCTGATCTTAGGGTTTAAGAGAGGTTTAACAGCCACGCTTGGTTCGAGTATGACCGCCCACGCATCCATATATGAATACACGTTTATTTGCAGAAGTGGTACGATTAGACTCTACCCATGGGAGAATAGGATATCGGTTTTCCAAGAGAGAGCCAGCAAGACGATTGTCGCGGAGAGCGACGACCCACTGCAGAAGGAGATATCCTGCTTCATAGATTCCGTAGAAGAAGGGAGGCTCAAACAGCCTCTAGCTTCTGGAATAGACGGTAGGGCTGCTACAGCAGCCATAGAGGCTGCGAGGAAGTCCTTTGAAAGGGGCGGGTTGGCTGTAAAGCTTGAGTAGAATTTTGAAAAACCAGCCTATGGATATGAATTACAACAGGTTGGAGGCTTGGAGCGAATTTAACCTGAGCCTATCTCTTGAAGCCAGCTTCTCACTCCCCCTTTTTGAAAGGCCAAAGCCCAATGTATTCGTTAAAATATACGGCCATAGCATTGGCCTAGTTTTTAAAACAGAAAAAGGCGCCGTGTACTACAATGGTTGCAGTCTTCAGGACGCTTTACTTTTTAGCGGGGCTTGGTTCAATCCCGTTGAAAACGTGAAGAAACTTGGTCGGAGAGGAGCCGCATACATTTACGAGTTTTTGGAGGTCTTCCCGGGTTTAAGCATAGCTGTCAACCCTTGGGATTTAAGAGCCATGTTTTACTCAATCTTCCTATCGAGAAATACAAACTATCATACTAATACCGTCCGTTGGCTACATGATATGGCCGTTAAGGCAGGAGACGAGGAAAACCTAGCCTCCCTAGATCCGAAGAGCCACGGAAAAAGCTACCAACTCACCCAATTGGCTGAAATCAAACCCAAACTAGATGAAATATTTAGCTTTTTAACTCCAGGTTTCGGTTTGATCGGCTCTACAGATGCTTTCTCACATGTAAAGGCTAGGCTCCTATCTCTTCCATATGTTGGCTCTAAGACTGTTCACGCATTCGGTCTCTTCTGTCTAGGCTTAACGTGGCTTGCACCAGTAGATAGGCATCTAACATCGATAGTTAGATCGATGGGTATTGTAAATGACCGCATTAGAATACCTGAGAAAAAGCTTTGTATGGAGAACAATTGCCTCATAGATTTAAAATGCCCAATATTTAAGGATTGTTTAACGGCTAAATTGATGCGCGATTTCGGAATCATGACTGGTTGGTTTCAGACGGCGACCTATTTATATGGTGCTCTGTACCTAACTAAGGGATTAGACCCGGCAGGTATTCTCAGGAGATGAGTGGATTGATTACAGCATCTAACTACAACCCGCTTGAATTGACGGATAGAGTAAGAAGGGCTGTTACACGAAGTGGATTAAGCGATGTAGAGGAGCGGCGCTACTACAGGTTTAGAGGGGGACGATGGTACGGCGGTATAGCTACTGGCGATGTTGTAGGGTGCAATTTGAGATGTGGATTTTGCTGGAGTTGGAGGGAGGCCAGCCATAGAATGGTGGAGGGGTCTTTTTACAAACCTGAAGAAGTCTTCAGAAGGCTCGTAAGCATAGCCGATGCGCGTGGATATAGGTCTGTTAGGCTGAGCGGAGGTGAGCCTACGATCTCGAGGAGACACGTCTTAAAACTGTTGGAGCTGTTTGAGAATACCAGTTATACATTTATACTTGAGACAAACGGCATTCTCATAGGGGCGGACAATACCTATGCGGAAGAGCTTGCAAGCTATAGGAATCTGATAGTCAGGGTTTCCCTTAAAGGTACGAGTAGAGAAGAGTTTCAGACGTTAACGTTGGCAGAGCCAAGCTTCTTCGAATACCAGTTGAAGGCTTTAAAAAACCTCGTAGACGCAGGACTAGAACCCGGTAGGCGGGTCTACTCAGCAGTTATGTTGAGCTTCAGCAACAGTGAAAACTATGAAAGTTTGAGGAGCCGTTTGGCGGAGATCCATCCCACGCTTTCGGAAGAAGTAGATGAAGAGTATGTAATACTCTATCCTCATGTCGTTAAACTTCTGAAAACTAGAGGGCTGAAACCTAGAATAGCCTATAAGCCCGAAGGCATCCCAGCATCCATGATTTAGACGAATAGGGCCATACGTTTAATGAGTAATGTAAAATTGAGAATGCGCACTAAAACTATGCATATATTTTATTTTGTTAGATACCTCCATGAGAGCGCTATGTCTATTTTAAATTATCACAGCTTATAGAGGTTGCCGACGCTATTCCAGATGAAAGCTTCAGGCATAGTTTTAAACATTGCAAGGTTTGCACGCCAACCCGTACAGTGGGATGACACTAATAGTTTTGGGCTTATCCTTTTCAGCTCCTCTACTGTTTCATTTATGCGCCTTTCGAACGTTCTTCCCGCTAGATGGAAGCCTCCTAAGACGGCATAAACTGCTTCTACACTTGTGAGTTGCTGTGCGTATAGTATTGTGTTTACTACGCCAGCATGACCACAGCCACATATGACAACTAATCCCTTTCCTTCAACTTTGATCACCAATGCACGGTCATCCCATATCCAAGGATCAGACCTCCATCTACCGTTGACGAAAGCTACATGCCTTGGATAGCCGGTTTCAAATGGTGTTTTACGTGGAATTTCACCTGTGACGAGTATTAAATCGTCAGCTATGAGACATGGCTGTTTTACCTCAACGTATCTCGCAGGCTTCACTTTCCCCTCTGATGGAAAAATTGGGTATTTCCTTATAGTTCCATCTGAGCTGATGGCCCCCCGTCTATTAAACATGTCTCTGTGAACCATTATTGGCAGATTGTTTTTACCTATGACCTTGGCAACAGCTGGCAGCCCGGTGAAGTGGTCGTAATGTCCATGTGAGAGAACTACGTATTCAACTTCAGCTAGATCTATCCCCATCCTCCTAGCATTTACTATTACGCCGCGTGGGCTACTTCCAGTATCAAACAACACGCTATGGGCTTTATCCCCATCAAAGACACGGATGAGCATTGAGAAGCCATGCTCAGCTATCGGATGGTGAAAGCTCTCCTTCACCCACTCTCTAAATACTTTAACCTCCTCTCTAAGGGGGGTTGATAGGAAATCTACAGAATTATCTACGAGACTGACTATCTCTACTTTTTCCGCCTCCTTAATTTTGGAGAAAAGATGGCTCTCCTCCATGGTAATCCTCCATCCTTTTAAAGCATCCCCCTATAGTCGACTGTTGCAGGGCATCCGACACATTTTCCACCTACGTATCTAGTGCATGGTTTACATTCAACACCACAGGGGGCAATCTTTCCAATCTTACTGGCAAGATATTCCCTTATTGGGAGGAAGTGTGAGAAGTATATATCGCTTACAGGATAGAACTCTGACCTTCTTATACCGGCTCCGCTTCTAATGGAGCACTTCTCTATAGATATGCTCTCAAGGGTGTTCTGGTCTTCAGCGATAACGATGGCTATTAAATTATACCCTCCTAAGGTTTTAAATATTTGAACAACCCTAGGGCAATTCTTAAACCTTTCAAGAAGATTTTGCATTGCTTCAGCACTCTCCACTTCAAGTAGAATAATCGCCGGGAAAAGCTTAAAGTAGAACGGATTCAGCAGTGCTGAGACTTTAATAGCGTTTAGCTCAATTAACTTCTGAAGCCTCTTCTTAACACCCATGCTCGTATACCCAGTGCGTTTGGCAAGCCTCTTTAACGTTGACCTACCATCTATTTGAAGCTCTGAAATTATCCTCCTATCGATTTCATTCAACACTCTTACCTCAGTTTATTTTCTAAACAAAAAGTATTTAAAGAATTTATATATTAAACTTTATGTCATAGGTTGTGGACGATATGAGCGGTGAAACAGAAGCTACAGATGAAAGAAGAGGGATTATTGAGGAGCAGATGTTGAAATTCAGAATGGGTAAGATTAAGCATAAAGTTGCCGTTATAAGCGGTAAGGGTGGTGTTGGCAAAAGCACCGTGACTGTAAACCTTGCGATAGCATTTGCACTACACGGTTATAGGGTCGGCGTTCTAGACGCCGACATCCACGGTCCAAGCATCCCTAAGATGTTTGGGTTGGCTGGTCAGAGGCTTGAGGCCGGTCCACCCGGTGTTTTTCCAGCTGTAGGTCCGTTTAATATTAAGGTCGTTTCGATAGGCTTTCTCCTGCCAGATGATAATACTCCTGTCATTTGGCGTGGACCGTTAAAGATGACTGCTATACGCCAGTTCTTATCGGATGTTGTCTGGGGTGACCTTG
>CAZMSC010000035.1:0-14776 GCA_964568845.1 uncultured Candidatus Bathyarchaeia archaeon
AGGCTATTCCAATAAAGCTATGGAAGGGCTCGGTTAAACAATCTTAAACCTTTATGGCGTCCTCCTGGAAATTTTATATGCTTCAGGTGGGTTGAAGGCTGAAGCTACGGCTCCATAGAGGACTATGTCCTCCCCCAACCCTGTAAGCTTTATCTCTGGGGCTCTATTTATAGAATACTCCGCTATATGTTGCATGATGAAAGGCAATATGAGCTCGCTGTTGTAAAGCGCCACCGATCCTCCAACTGTTATAAGCTCAGGATCGTAAACGTCAACCACTGTAGCGAAGCCTATGGCGTTTAAAACCCCTATCTTCTTAACGACTTCTAAGCTGAACCGGTCGGCCTGTTTAGCGGAGTCGTATATCATCTTGGCTGATATTTTAGATAGGTCTCCTCTAGTGAGCTTATATGGAAGGCTTTTCTCAAACCCTGCTACTAGGTTGTTTTCAATCAAATATCTGACGTAGTTCGGTATATTGCGCCCTGAACAATAGGCCTCCCAGTGTCCGCGTTTACCGCATCCGCAAACCATCCGTCCATCGAAGTCTATAACTATATGTCCTACTTCATGGGCGTTTCCATCCTTACCTAGGAGAAGGTTACCATTTACGTAAACCCCGGCACCTATTCCAGTGCTTATCGTTATGTAAACGAGGTTTTCTATGGTTTTTCCACCTCCATAAAACTTTTCACCTACAGCTGCGGCTACACAATCGTTGAGCAGAACAACGGGAAGTTTAAACTCATCTTCAAGGGGTTCAACTATAGGTACAAAACCGACACCTGGAATATTGGCTGGCTGCTCAATGCCACCACGCTTGAGATTGAGAGGACCTATAGAACCTATACCTATGCCTGCAAACTCCGCGATGTCTAAGTTTAGGCTCTTACAAAGACCTCTAATAAGCCTTATTATTTGACGGCTAATGGCAAAAGGCTCTATACTTCTATCCGTCTCCTCCATAAGCTTCGCCATTATATTACCGAGCCTATCCCCAACGGCAACCCTTAGATTTGTAGCTCCAATATCTACACCTAAGCCGTATTTCTTATTCGATGAGACCACCGCCACACCATTAGTATCATTAAAATGTTCTTCAATTTATTCTTTCAACCACTCACTACATTACAGTATGCTGTCTTAAGTAGAAGTGTATGTCATTTAAGAGTTAGAGCTTAAGTCTAGAGCTAACTGATAGATGAGACAGATAAAATGGAGAACTTCATCATTGAAGCAGGAAGCCCATAGGCTTAAGCCGTAGGTAGGTTCACGAAAGGCTAATATTTAAGGAGTGTAAACTATCTAGATGTGGGCCCGTGGCGCAGAACTTCGCTTACGTAGGTAACGTAGGCGGAGTGTGCAGGCAGGACAGCGCATCGGCCCTCTAAGCCGGGGGTCGTGGGTTCAAATCCCACCGGGCCCGCATTTAATTGATAGAAACCTAATTTTCTAAAGATGAAATCAAGGCCATAAATTAAAAATTTTTCAAATGACCTTTATTAAAAGATATCATTCTCTGATAATTCTTTCAATTTATTTTCCTCAAATGCTTTAAGATTTTCTAAAATCGTGTCCTCAATTGCTTTCAAAACTTTGATTTTGTAATTTTTGAATTTTTCAAATGTCCTCAGTTATAAACGAAAAGTAAAAATATTAAAGAAAAGTATAGAGAACCATCCGAGAATAGAAATAATAGAGAAAAGATATTGTGAAGATGAAAGGCTTCAAAAACTATAACAATTAAAAGAAAGTAACTTAAGCAACTCTCACCCCCAAACTCAGAAACAAATTTTGT
Organism: uncultured Candidatus Bathyarchaeia archaeon; assembly: GCA_964568845.1. Lineage (GTDB taxonomy): Archaea > Thermoproteota > CALKCG01 > B24 > B24 > DTBU01. The sequence goes on from CAZMSC010000035.1 coordinate 1,799, forward strand.
AGAAAGCCCAGCTAAAAAATGAGAAGATGTTTTCTGAGCGGTAGGATAAGCATAGCCAAAAGCAATAACCTTTCCATTTAACAACTCAATACATCTTCTCATATACCGTGTAGTCTGACCCTTCACTCATATTAATTAACCCATAATATTTGAAGCAAAAAGCCTTAACTACGTTTCCAATCGTATTATACCATTAGAGTATATGAAATTAATCAATTAATGATTTCTAAAGTTTTTGAATGGCTATTATTTTTAACTTAACCCTATTGCTTTGAACTTCAACTTTTTGAGATGAGCTCATTTGTAGATTCTACTTCTGACATCTATTTTTATGACCACTATTATTCTTTCCTGCTCATAAACCTTGAAAAGCGCTCTATAGTTCCCCACACGTAATCTGAAAGTATCAGCTTCACCTGTAATCTTGACAATGTCAAGTCTAACTACTGGAAAATCCTCAAGCTACTTAAGCTTATCGATTATGCGTTGTCTCTCATCAGATTTTAGGCCCTTTAAGAATTCACACGCCCTTTTATGAAGGAGTATTCTAAATCTCATTGATGGATTTCAACTCGCTGAAGCGTTTATTCTTAACGATCTCATCAGTCTCCTTCAATAACATGTACTCCTCAATAGTTAAGAAAACATCTTCAAGAAACTCCCTCAACTCATCAAGCTTCCTTCCAATCTCCTCAATTTTCCCTAAAACAATCTCTTCCAAAAAACCACCAAATAACATTAATTAAGGGGCATCTATATAAACACTTCCAACACTAAACCCCTCACGCAGCTTTTCCGCCTTAGAAAGGTTCTAGCGAAGTATTCTAACTGTGAGAAAAACAGGGCTAAAGACTATTTGTATGGGTTTTTGTATGGCTGTTCGACCCCCCCTCTAGGCTTCTCCCTCAAGTGGGATACTTCAAACCCTAGGCTTCTGAGATATTCGGCGCATTTAATCACCCGCATATGCGGAGCAGTAGATGCAAGACATCAACAGACGCGCACATATATTCTAGAGCGTTTCCAGCTTTCCTAAAAGAATTCTATGATAAAACAGCTCGAGCTACGCGAAGCACATTGCTGCCAATAATCTTCCTAATCTCTTCCTCTGAGTATCCTCGTTGCACTAAACCGACTGTAAACAGGGGCCAGTTTGTCCACGCCATACTAAGGGTTTGCTCCGGTGTTGTTTCAAAGCTATCCGGCGGCCAAAGAGACTCCCAAGGCTCCCTCCTCTTAGGTTGCTTCGGCAACTTTCCATATTCTCGCACTGCGTTTCTGGAAACGTATGCAACGTCTGTGCCAATAGCCACATGGTCTACGCCAAAGTTTTCCACAACATAATCTACATGGTCAAGCATGAGCTTTATATCTCCACCGAGGAATCTTGGGATGCAGCATATGCCGATATAGCCTCCCTTTTTCGCAATAGCCTCTATCACATAGTCTGGCTTACAGCGGTAATGTTTATGAACTGAGTAGCAGCCTGTGTGACTTGCAACCATAGGTTTTTCAGAGTATTTAGCGGCGTCGAAACTTGTCTGCCATCCGCAATGAGATACATCTACGATTACCCCAACGCGATTCATCTCTTTAACCACCCTCTTACCGAAGTCGCTTAATCCCCCATCAGTTGGTTCACCACATCCATCACCAATCACGTTACGTCGGTTATAGGTTAAATGCATCATTCTTACACCTAGCTGGAAAAATACCTCAATATAACGCATCTCCTCCTCAACAGATACCCAGTCTTGCGGGAGAGGGACTCCATTAGCGCTTAAGTAAAGGCAACGCTTATTCTGCCTCTTCGCGGCAACTATATCGTCAGGGGTAACAGCTTTCTGGACGAAGTCACGCATCATGTCCGTAACATAGGTGAAGTGGGCTAAGCGCTTTACTAGTTTACGTATATCCTGCCCCTCCTCACCTGCATTCTGCAAGATACACGTCACCCCCGCAGCCTCCCAAGCAGATATAAATTCAGCCCGCTCCACAGGATCGCTTACACACCTCGTCATCTCCATATTCTCCATCATATCTTGGACCTCCATACTCGATGCACCCTCCTCTATGGCCGCTTCCACCCCATCGCCATCTATCGCTGAACGGGGGGCAAAGCCATACGCATCAATAACGATGGAGTTCGCATGGAGCTCTAGACCACGCTTTAAATCACTCTGACTTGGTTTCAAAATCTTTAGAGCTATCTCCCACGCCTCCCTCATCTCCTCGTTCACATAATGCTTCTTCACAAATTCTTCATAAACTTCCATAACATACCCGCTTTAACGAAATAACCGAATACCTTAAATGCTTTATGGTTTAAATCTTCAGAGCATTATCCATAACAACCATATGAAGTAGATGAATAGCCTTATGTGAACTACCCACGGCCGAAGCCGTAAACTTCCAGCGTTTAGAGACGGCTTTACACCCACTTCCTCAATAGCCTTATTTAATAGCATCCTTAATAAGAGATACCGTGATGATTATTGGGTTTTTCTACCCATATTAGAATAAGGTGGTAGAAATGGAACGGGTGAAGATTAGGAAACTTGAAGAATCAGATGCAGAGTATGTTTCACAAATCATCATTAGAGGGTTTAATTGGTTTTTTAAATTCCACGAAGGGCGGGAAGATTACGTTGAAGCATGTAGACGTTTCCGTGAAGCACATAAACCCGAACAGATTCGCAAGAACTCAGGGAGATAATGTAAGAGGTTTCGTCGCCGAAGTTAATGGTAGAGTTGTAGGGTACATTGCCGTATCCTTTGAACCTGATTCAAGACTGGGATCTATCAACATGGCATCCGTCGACCCAGACTATCAGCGGAAGGGTATAGGGTCTATGCTTATGGAGGCTGCTTTGGAATTTCTAAAATTAAGAGGGGCTAGAAAAGTATGTGCAGTAGTCTCCCACGTAAATAGGCCAGCCATAATGTATTATATGAAGCATGGATTTATACCGGAGGGATTCTTGAGAGACCACTTCTCTAAAGGACTACATGAAATATACATGAGTAGATTCTTCGAAGAATAAACATTAAACAACACCATTCTTTATTTTTCCCGAGTAAAAGCGTTTAGGGTAATCTCTCCATTCAGATCAAACATATTACTTCATCATGAGCACTAGACTCGTTAGTTACTATTTTTACGATGCGAAGGTCTTTGGGCACAGGCTCTGTTGGTGGAACCCTAGGAGTTCCATATGCTACCGCAAAGCCGAAAACCAATTTAAACCCCATATATTCCAAAAACAGCTGTCGTAGGCGTTTTATCAGACGGCTTCGAGGTCATACTTCTTCAAACACTACCATTGAGTAGCCGCAATGGAGCGGTATTACGGTATTGACGTATCCATCTTTAATTGTGAAGGGTAGTTCCTTACGGTCTGGTGCTAGATAGACGCGTCTGGGGTTTCGTCCATCTAAGCGTAGTGACAACTGCGCATCTCTAAGTTCAATGGGCTCTTCGATCATATCGACGTTGGGGCCACGTCGCTCCGGCACATAGGACAATATATGCACCATACGGCGATGTGTCTGACTAGTAACCGTAACCCGAGCGAAGGATGGCAGTCCTTGAACTCGCACCATTGGATTTGGAAGTAGCATCTGAAGTAGATTGGAGACTAGTTGACGCATGGGTACAGAAGCATGATGGTAATAGCCAGTAAAAACGGCACGGGCAATATACGCTACAGCACCCCGTTTTGTAACGGCCGGTCGCCCAGTCCTCTTATCAGGTGGATTGTAGACGTAGCCATGTTCACCATCCCAGTGACGGCTATAATACGGTGCAATCACTTCTCCTAAAACCTCAGTTCCAGGTAACGCTTCAACTTCAACGCCCTCTGAGTAGAAGTCCATAGGCATATCAGGTAAACCCTCCGCCAAACGCTGATATGCAAACAAGTAGGCCGGATTGTACAGGTCGATGCCTTTAAATACGACGCCCCACTCTTCATCCAGCGCAAAGCGCTTCTTATCTTGGTCAAGACCAGACCAAGCAGATGCTAAAATTCGGCCGCCAGAGTCTAAGTGCGCCTTCACCTTCGCAACGGTCTCACTATCCATGAGAACCACATCCGGTAATACTAGAAGCTGGTATTTTTTCCAGTTGATTGAACCCGTCACAACGTCGAATTGCGCCTTCAATTCGCAAAGCATTCTCGTAGCACCTTTCACCGCCTCCAGGCATTGTAGTTTATCTTCAGCCACATTCCACGCCTGGAATGTAGATCTGGGTGCCACCAACGCTATGTCTGTAAGAGCCTCAGCTCCATCAAACCACGGCTCAAATTTCTGAAGCTTAGAGTAGACTCTCCGTACAAGATTGAACACAGCTCTGTTGATATCACCCCTTGGGTGGAAGTGGTCGCCTATGGTTGTACGCACAGCGTTAGCTAATCCATATAGGCAATCGTACTCTAAACTGGCTTCTGTTCTAATTCCTCCAAAATCACCCCAACTGCGGTGGAAGCGCCCCGTCATGTTTAGAACGGGTTTACCGAGGTTTCTGGTATAGCGGACGTATACTGGTAAATGGTCGTACCCCCATCCCCCAGTCGGTAGACATTCAATTTCAATGTAAGTTCCAACATCATGCTGGTCTTCATAGGGAATGCCGTTAAAATACAACAGTAGGTTTGGCTTCAGTTTATTCGCAGTGTCTGCGATCTTTCTAGCCATTCTTATAATTTTCACATGGTTGTATTTTGCCAATTCCTTAGGATTCCTCCAATCATAGCCAAGTTTTTTCATTTCACGTATACATTCAACACCTGCACAGGGTTCTGTGTAAAAACAGTCGAGAAACAGACCGGAAATAGGATAGTTGCCAACAACCTCTTCTATCATTTTGAGAAGATGATCCCCATAAGGTGTGTTGTAGCACATCTGCCGGAAGAAGTGGTCCATCCTATTAGGTTTATAGACATATCCCTCTGGGTGGATGATCGCCCAATCCCTATGTAGAAGCGCTTCTTCATGGCTGAGACCGCAGTTTATATACGCAGAGATATGTATACCCGCTTTGGCACACGCCTCTGACAGCTTTCCAAACAAGTCATACGTAAGAGAATAATGTCGAATACCCACCTTGGTATTGTAATAAGCCATACCTAAGTTGCAACGTGCTGGAAAAACCACATAATCAACACCACAAGCCTTCAAATGGTTGACGAACGCATCGACATCGAAATTGGCACCCACATCCGGGCATGCAGGCATTGTATGGAAATCGAAGAATAGAGCCCATTTTGGATTATGCATTTTATCATACATACGTAATTAAAGTCGTAGTAGTTGTATAAAGATTTTTATGAAAATATCCTTGATACCTTTACTCTTTTCCACAAGAGTATAAAAATTTAAGTGAAGTCACCCTACTATAAAATATGTCACAGTCAATTATTCTGATAGATGAGGGGAAAAGTCCTTATAGCATCATTATACCCATGGATGCAATACCGTCAGAGCGCTACGCTGCTGAAGAGTTGCAGAAATATTTAGAGCGCATCAGCGGTGTGAAATTACCTATTGCCCCAGATGATCAGCCAGTATCAAAATATGAAATCCTGCTTGGCAATAACACGCATCTGCAGGGCTTAGGGCTACAAATCGACTTAGCTAAACTTGGCCCAGAAGGCTTTCTGATTAAAACATTTAACAACTATCTAGTGATCTCCGGCGGCAGGCCTCGCGGAACATTATATGGCGTCTACACCCTATTGGAGGAGAAGCTTGGTGTACGCTGGTTCACTCCAGAGGTAGAATATGTGCCGAGAATGAAGTGTATCGAGATTCCACCCTTAAATGAAATTCAAATACCCGCTTTAGAGTACCGTGAAGTTTTCTGGAGTGAAATGCTCCGAGACGCTGATTTCGCCGCCCGCCATAGGCTGAATGGTCAACATTACCATTTGGCTGAGAAACATGGTGGGCGGGCAGTTGTATTTTATCCGTTTGTACATAGCCTCGACCAGCTAATACCCCGTGACGTCTGTGAGCAGCAACCAGATTTCTGGCCGATGGTAGGTGGTAAGCGTGTTAGCGGCTACGTCCAAAGATGCCTATCTAATCCTAAACTTGTTAAAATGGCGATTGAACAAGTGCGGAGGTGGCTAAAGGAGCATCCCGAAGCAACGATCATAGATGTCTCACAGAATGATACAGGCAGTTGGTGCCAGTGCCCTGAATGTAAAGCATTTGACGAGGCCGAGGGGGGTCCATCCGCCTCCATTATCAGGTTCGTTAACGCAATTGCTGAATCCATTGAACATGATTACCCGAATGTCCGCGTGGAGACCCTCGCCTATCAATATAGCCGTAAACCTCCAAGAACCTTACGTCCGCGGAGTAATGTTATAATTAGGCTTTGTTCCATCGAATGTTGCTTTTCTCATCCATTGGAGGGCTGTGATTCAGATGATAATAGGAACTTCTGCAAAGATATCGAGGATTGGCGGCAAGTAGCTCCAACACTATACGTCTGGGATTACACAACCAACTTCGCTCATTACCTCATGCCCTTCCCAAACATTGAGGTGCTTCAGCCGAACGTAAAATTCTTTATTAAACATGGCGTGAAGGGCTTGTTTGAGCAGGGCAATTACTCTCCAGGTGGAAATGGGGAAATGGCTCCCTTAAGGGCTTACATCTTAGCTAAGCTCCTCTGGAACCCCAATGTGGATGTACAGAAGATAATCGGGGAGTTTCTAAATGGCTATTATGGTAAAGCGGGCCCTATGATTCAAACCTATATAGAGATGTTGCACAGAAAGGTTAAGGAGAAAGAGGTTCACGTCCACATATTTGACCCGCCAACCCTCCCATACTTAGACGACGAGTTTCTGGAAGAGGCTGAAAAACTGTTTGATAAAGCTGAGGAGGTAGCTGACAACGAGGAGATACGTTTCCGCGTTCAAGTGGCGCGCCTACCAATATGGTATGTAAAGATTGCAGCAAAGCGGGTGAGCGGTGAAGAACGGTTAAGGTTGCTTCATAGTTTTCTGGATATCGCCCGTAAGGCTGGAATTACACACATTAATGAGTGGATGAAGCTGGACGACTGGGCTAAACTTGAGCTGTCACATTCTTCCTAAATCAGCAAAGAACTTATATCTTTAACCTTAGAAAAGCTCTACTATAAGCGGTGTAAAAGTTTATATTTTAACGGATTTAGAAGGAGCTGGCTACGTTGTTAGAGAGGAGCAGACAACTCTTGGAAGCAAGGAGTATGAGGAGGCATGCTTACTACTTACAAGGGATGTTAATGCGGCCATAAGAGGCGCCATTGACGGCGGATCTAGCAAAGTCATTGTCAATGATTTACATGGTGCACGTGGAGGCTTTAATCTTGTCCCAGAGGAATTGGATGAGAATGCGAAGTATATTACGGGGGATCCAAGACGTTGTAGGATGGCTGGACTAGATGGCTCATTTAACTTAGCCTTTATGATCGGCTTGGGCTAGGGTTTCAGGTGTAGAAAGAGTTGACTCGAGAACGATAGTTGCTCACGGAGAAGATTTGCTTGAAACTATGAAAATATTGGGATGGTATTAAGATCGATACTAAAGTTAAACATTACATTATATTTGCGGGTCGCTACGGCTATGATTATAGGTTCATTTGAATCCTAAAGCATTATATTGTTTTAAGTTGAACACTAAAACTTGACTTAGCTTGGTGTACGCTTAAAGGGCCTACCAAGCTTACGATTATATCAATCAAGAAAGTCTAAGCTTAAGAGAAGCACTCTAGATCTAATAAGCCTCCCTTCAACAGCCCTCTAATCTATAAATCGAGAAAACAAGAAAAGTAGTAAACTACAAAGCAAAGTATATCCCTATTCCAAACCTCATATATGCTTCTAAACTCGCCTGAACCCTATAGCCTACTTTCTCACACTGCTGGAAGATTCAACATATCCTACTCATCCCTAGAGGTCTTCGGTACTTACGTTGAGACTTATTCGACTTTAATATAAAAGCTGATTACTTAAACCTGAAAGTCATGTCGAGGGGAAGAATCTCTCTATAAGCTTAATGAAAGCGAGCTCATAGATAGGCTTAAGTTTCCCTAGTCCTTACATTAATGGAAGGTATCATCTTGTCGACTGTATTCATGGTTGATGCAAGGGCTAGAAGTAGCGAAGAAAGCCTTGTTAGAAAACTCGAGCGTCTCATGGATGAAGCTGGCCTTCCAAACTTCATAAAATCGGGTGACGATGTCGCCGTTAAAACGCACATGGGCGCTCCTCTAACTACACGATATTTAAGGTCCTTTTATGTAAGAACAGCTGTCGATTACGTTAAAAGATTAAAAGCTAAACCTACGGTTATTGAAACAACCGGGTTGGGATTACTGGATCCTAGGGGTACGGCTAAGAAATACCTTGAAGTAGCTTTAATGCACGGCTTCTCTAAGGAGACTTTAGGTGCTGAAATACTTATAATCGATGGAGAACTCGGTTTAGACTGTGTCAAAGTTAGGGTTGACGGTTTTAAACTTAAGGAAATATCAATACCTAAAGCTCTCCTAGACTTCGACTTCATATTGAACTTGACGCATTTCAAAGGGCATGAGATGACCGTTTTCAGCGGAGCTATTAAAAACATTGGAGTGGGTTGTGTAGGTAAAGAGACGAAGTACTTCATCCATTACTTAAACAAGCCATTTGTCGACATCGCTTTATGTAACGGATGCGGTGAATGCGTTAAAATATGTCCAGTAAAAGCCATAAGTATAATAGACGGCAAAGCCTCATTGGATCAAGATGTATGTTATGGATGTAAAGCATGCCAGACTTTATGCCCAGTCAAAGCTTTAAAATCTGCAAGAATTACGGATTCATCTGAAATTCAGCTTAGGGTTGTAGATGCAGCCTATGGCGTTCTTAACGCTATAGGTTTAGATAAGGTTCTGAACTTGAATTTTCTACTAGAGGTTGACTGGAAGTGTGATTGTGAGCATCAGCAACTCGGCTGGTCGGACCTTCCGATTGTACCTGACATAGGGATACTCGCTTCAAAAGACATCGTGGCAATAGATAAGGCGTCTATAGATCTTGTGAACTCGGCTCCCGCCATACCCGAATCGCAAGCGTATGAAGTTGGAGCTATAAACCCCGGCTCAGATAAGTTTAAGATGCTCTATCCTAAAGCAGACTGGATGTTTATGCTTAAAGCCGCTGAGGGGATCGGTCTGGGCTCTATGAAATATGCGCTCGTTAAGATCCGTTAGAAGGTATCCATATGTCTAAAATACACAGGTATAGGTTGAATGTTAGAAGTATTAGAGAACTCACACGGCTCCTTAAACAACTTTTCAATGTATACTTTGACAGGAAGGCTTCATGGGAAGCCGTGAAGATCGATAGAGAGCGGGAGATATATGTAGTAGATGGCTTACCCGTATTCATACGCATTGGTAGCGAAATATATCCAACAGTGATATGCGTGGAGAGGAAAATTGTTTCACTTCCAAAGGTCATTGTAGACATGGGTGCAATTCCACATATAACTAGTGGCGCTGATGTGATGATGCCTGGTGTCGTTAGGATCGAAGGGTCGTTTAAAGATGGATGTATAGTGGCTGTTGCCGATGAAAAATATGGGAAAATTCTAGCGGTAGCACGTAGTTTAATATCTTCTGAAGCAGCTTCCAAGACATCTACTGGTAGAGGTTTTAAAAACACTCATCATGTTGGAGACGTCTTCTGGAAAACCATGAAAAACCTTGGGCTCGTATAGTATGGATGTAAAAACCTTACGATATTTCAATTAAGAAGAAGACATTTAAACAGGCTCGTAGATCGGATTCGAATCCGTCGATATTCTCCCACCGTCTAAGAAACCCTTTGGAAGCGTGAAGAGCCTCTTCTTAATTCTAGGTTCGTAAAACTTGAGGTTTATATTTCTTTCCTCTATGCGCTTCCCCTCTTCTTCCTCACTTAAATCAAGCGGGTTGAAACGTTTAGAGCCTATAACAAACCCCCATTCTGCATCAAAAGACCTTATAAACGTACTGTAGGCTACTACTATTGGGAAGACGTGTTTAACCGTCTTATAAATCGATTGAAAACACTCACCAGCAGATTTAACGTTTTCAGCTTGAATGGCTACTATTCCATCTTCACTTAAAACTCTAAACACCTCACTGTAAAACCCTACAGTATACAGGTATACGGACGGTCCACCTTTCAATGGATCTGTGAGATCACATATAACCACGTCAAACTCACCTTCTTCACAGTTTTCAACAAATTTTCTCCCATCATCAAAAACCAACTTTACCCTGGGATCGTTGAAGGAGCCTTGATGAAGCTCTGGGAAGTACTGTTTAACCAGCTCTATGAGTTCTTGATCTATGTCAACCATGACGACCTCCTTAACCGTATTGTGCTTCAAGGCTTCTCTTGCAGTAGCTCCTTCGCCGCCACCTATGACTAGCACTCTTTTTGGATTTGGATGGGTTAACATGGCTGGTTGAACGAGGGCCTCATGATACACGTGTTCATCTCTAAGCGATGACTGAATTTTCCCATCTAGAATCAACGTCTTGCCAAGCTCTGAAAGCTCTAAAATGTAAACCTCTTGGTATTTAGTCGAACCTACGTAGTATACACTAAGTATATTGTACAGGTGGGCGCTTCCAGGTGCCTGCATCTCTATAAACCAGTTTGAAAACACCCGTCTATTCTTATATTCCACTTTTCAGCCTCCTGCTTTCAGCATACCCCTCTTGAGCTCTATTACCTGAATTCTCTTAGGCTTAAGTGTTTCAATTATATATTGATAAGCTTTCCAGGGATTTGAATAATTGCCGCACGTGAAGATGTCTATAGATGCATAACCGTATTCTGGCCATGTATGTATCGATATATGTGATTCCTTAACCACTACGACACCTGTAACGCCGTGTGGACTGAACTCGTGAAATACCTCTCCGCAAACCGTCATATTAGCCTCTTTTACAGCATATAGAAGCATCGTTCTCAGTAGTTGAGTATTGTTTAAAGTGTTGCTGTCGCAGTCGAAAGCCTCCACTAATATATGTCTACCTAAAGCCTTCACCTCCTCTCCTGTCGTTTTTTCAATCAGCATTGAGATCGAAATTTTAGATTTAAGAGGTTAGATTTAAACATTATCCCAGCTGGATAAGCCTAAATAGAAAATCTTTTAAAAATTTTCTTTTTTCTAAAAATAGTCAATTAGAAAACAATAAAATTAAAAATAAGTTCAATTTCTCCATTTTTTATTTTATGGACGGATTAACGCTGTGGGCGGAAAATCCCATGCTCTTTAAGGGTAGAATAAGGTAAGCAGAACAATAGTCAACGAAGCCTTAGAAAACAGCTCAGCGATAGTTTTAGGCAAGCTCAAGGGAGTACGGAGAAAAGACAAAGGGAGGAGATTCTATAGGAAGCTCAGCAGATTTCCATATCATAAACTAAGCCGATTCATAGAGTATAAGGCGAAGTGGCTTGGAATAAAAGTCATAAAGATAAATGAAAGAAACACATCTAAACTATGCCATAAATGCGGAGGCATGGGGCTTCAAGTCAGAAGCCTCTTCAAATGCCCTAATTGCGGATACAGATACCATGCAGACTACAATGGCGCGATGAACATTTTAAAGTTGCTTGATGAAAGAGTTGAGCCTTGAAAAACCGAGGTTCTCCCGACTTTAGTCGTGGAGACTGTGAAAGTTATAAGCCTCTATACACATAGATAACTGGAGGTGTCAGCCGTGAATCTGCTCCACGATGTCAAGCTTGGGGATAAAGCTCCATATGAATTCAACGTGGTGATTGAAAACGTGAAGGGTAGCTCCAATAAAATAGAGTATGATAGGGAAGCCGGTGTCTTTAAGCTAGATCGAGTCTTATATTCCGCCGTCTACTGGCCCTTCGACTACGGCTTCGCCCCTCAAACATGGCATGAAGATGAAGACCCTTTAGATGTGATAGTTTTAACGACTCATCCGACGTTTCCAGGCTGTATCGTTAAAGTAAGACCCGTAGCCCTTATAGTAATGGAGGATGAAGCTGGAATAGATGATAAGATCGTAGCAGTTCCAATTAAAGATCCTCGTTTCAATCACATACGGGATTACCAAGATATACCTGAACACGTCAGGAGAGAGATTCAAGAATTTTTCGAAACGTATAAAAGACTGGAGCCGAATAAATGGGTTAAATTTAAAGAGTGGAAAAGCTTGCAAGATGCTATTAAAAAGATAGATAAAGCTATTAAAGCATACAGGGAGAAATTCGGATTAAAATAGGCAAATTCCCATAAATACTCTTAGAGCAAAGTTTATATCTAAATGCCTCCCATTTTCTTTGTGGAGGTTGCTCCCTCCACCCACAACACCCGGCGGTGGCGTCGGGTCTCCGACGATGAAGGGTTCTCCACCCGAGAATGAAATAAACCCGACCTCCTGTTGTGGGCACAAATATGAGGGTCCAACCTTATAAAGGTTGGATCTGAGAAGGGGCTTGGGAAGGTAAAAAGCCTTGCGAGTCCGACTCCGGTTGATCCTGCCGGACCCGACTGCTATCAGGGTGAGACTAAGCCATGCGAGTCTACACTCTGAGCCATGGCAGGGTGTGGCGTACGGCTCAGTAATACACGGTCAACCTACCCTTAGGACGCGGATAACCGCGGGAAAGGTGAGCTGTAATTCTAAAATACGACATAAATAGCAATACTACATTAAACACATAGACTTATATTTAGAAGTATTCTTTCACCTCTATTCAATATTCAATTCTTCCAATAATCATTCCAATGCGGCTCACCCCCGAGACTGCGGATAACCCGCGATAGGAGAGAAGGCCTGGGATGGTTTCTCTCCGAAAGGGCTTCAGAGCCATGCTCTCTGAAGCCGCCTAAGGATGGGACCGTGACCGATCAGGTAGTTGGTGGGGTAACGGCCCACCAAGCCTAAGACCGGTGCGGGCC
>CAZMSC010000036.1:0-14525 GCA_964568845.1 uncultured Candidatus Bathyarchaeia archaeon
TATGGGTTCTGCTAAAGGCTCCGCCAATTCTTTAAAAGTCTGTATGGATCCTTCATCTAACGCCCTTTGACCTTGAGCTATAGCAAGAGCCAAGTTTGCAACCATTTCAGGAAATGGAACATTTAACAGCTCCTGTCCTACCGCTACAGCAGACATTTTTGTCAATTAAATTACTGTTTCCATTATATTTAACACTTTCTATTCTTCAAATAAAATCTAACTTTTAACTTTTCTTTGTTATGTATGCTATGATTTTAAAAAAGTAATATTTTTCAAAAAATCTTCAGAATATTTCTTCTTTTACCAATTTACCTCTAGATTGTTACTAGAATTCTCATAGAGTTTCATAAAAACCTTTTGATAGAATGAACCAAAGAGGTATGAGTTCCTATAGGTGGGGCTTCTTCAATCAATGGAGAAAGTCAAAAGGCCGCCGCCGGGATTTGAACCCGGCCTCCAGGCTCCACAGGCCTGTACGCTACCAGGCTACGTTACGGCGGCCATTTATCGGCTACGTATTATTTACATGCTTCTTCTACGTATTCTAGTGGTGGAGGCTAATTGAAAGATTATAGAGGACTCCCAAGTAAATTTTTCGCTTTGCTCGACTACAAGGAGTGCAGTGGAATGGACGAATAAGCCATACATCACGCTTAGGCAAGCGAAATTTTAAAAGAGGTTGTTAGAAGAAATTATGACATCGCCTTTATTATAGTGGAGGAGGAAACAAGAACTCAAAAATTATACTCACTTATTAAAACTATCCTTTTAGGAAATGGTATTCCATGTCAAGTAATCCGTTCGGTTACTATCAGCACAACAAATGAGCAACCTGAAATAGTATTGGGAATGAGTAGAGCGATGGATAAGTATAAGAAATTGATCGTAGGCTTTGTTACGATTTTCAAACATAATGGAGACTTTATACTTTTTTTATTCAAAATCACTAGTGACGACATGGGAAGAATATCAAAAAGGTTTAGAAAGGTTAGTTTATGAAGCTATTGAAGAATATAGTTGTCTTGTGGAATATTATTCTTTCAATTAATTCAGATATGCTTCTACTTTCCAAAACGCACTTGCTTAAAACATAGCTCATCTGAGGAGATAATTCCCTATACTCTTGCTCCATCTCCATGAAAATAGTCCCCTTCAAGATGAGTAAAGTCAAGCCTAGGGCGTTCAAGTCGAATGGATTTACCTTAAGATTACACTCAGAGTCATAGTAAATGGTCTCTTTAGTCAACTGAGGAATTATCTTCTTCTACTCTCCTTCGTCATCTAAAATTCTAAGGCATAAACCCTTGTTCTCAGCATTTATAGCTAGGTTCATAGCTACCCTTATCTTGCCCGTACCTGTAACTCTGTAGAATACGAAGTGGAATCCGAAGTACGGGTTTATAGGCAATAGGAATGGTGGGCTCTTGCCTTCAACATCTCCAAGATAAGCTCTGTCATTAAACTCTTGCTTAGGATTAGCTCCGAATAGTGGAGAGTAACGGAAAGTGCAGAAAATTCCCTATACGCTTATCCTTCCACAGTTTAAGCATAGAACATAAGCCATGAAAAGAGGGAGTTAAGCTTAGATAATAGGATTAATTGATGTGTATCCTTTCCGTAAATTCATCAGCTGTTAAAGATTTATATACTTTGGAAAATAGTTAATTAGTGATTTTTATGACGGAGACTGAAGAATTAGCGAGAAGGAAAGTTGAGGACTTGATAGCTATAGGGCTTTATCAGGCGAGGGCTAACAAGGTTAAGGAGTATGTGATGACGCTTTATAAGAGGTACGAGAAGTATCTAAAGCCTATAGAGGATGTTAGAGAAATTTTAGCCAGAGAAGTTGGGGGAAAGAGTTTAAGTCAAGAGGTTGTTGAGCTTAGGAGAAGGGAGATACATTAAATGGTAACTTTCTACTTCGACACTTCAGCCATAGTTAAAAGGTACCATAGAGAGGTTGGTTCTGATGTTTTAGATAGGATATTTGAGCTTAAGGATGGCTTTGCCACATCTTTTTGGACAATACTTAAGTTCATAGTCGCTTTCTCTTTTATGGTAAGGAGAAATGAACTATCAAGAGAAGCCTTTAGCACCGTGACCTCGCTATTCCTTAAAGAAGTTTTAGGCATGTTTGCTATAACTAGCGTAAACGATGAGCTTGTAGCTTCAGCAGCTCTTATAGCAACTAAACACGCTTTACCGTCAGCAGACTACCTACAACTAGCTAGCGCTATAAGTTTAAGGAGTGCTTTGCAACCAGTAAAAGAGAGGGTGGTGCTAGTATGCTCAGATAAGGAATTGTGTAAAGTAGCGGAAGAAGAAGGAATAGAATTTATTGACCCTGAGGAGGAAAATGCCCTGAAAAAATTAGACAATATAATCTCTTAGGTTTAGAATACAACCATAATTGAACGTTTCTGGGATAAACGCTTACACAAGAATCGTAAATCTTCCTGAAGTAAAGGCCTCCGTTAATCCAATCTTCGTGAGCATTTATGCAGCTCTGACACACATTCTTCAAGCATACGTCGCAAACCCTTACGCAGTAAATTTCACTCTTCATTTAAAGATTTAAAAAGCACAGAAGCTGAGCATCTAGCTGTAGGATCATGTTTGAAGTAAACGGAATCAAGGTTGCCAGCGTATAAGGATTTCGCTAATTTGCAATCCATTTTTATAGGACATAGGTTGCATCTGGGCTTATTTGTGCAGTATTTTAAGCCAAACTCTACGAGCAGTGCGTGGAATGTTTTATAGATTTCCACATCTTTCGGTATGTTTTCTTGAATGTGTTTCTGCCAGCCTGTGTAATCCTTAAGTTGAAGGTTGCAGAACCTCTTCAAGATTCTTCTGGCAAACTTTGAAACTGGGATTACAGGTCTGTTGAAGGCGTATAGTAAAATGGTGTCGGATGTTTCAGGTCCAATACCATTAACATCAAGTAGTCTCCTCCTTAACGAATAGGTGTCCAACGAATCCAGTCTTACGTTGATCATCAGCTTTGAGACTTCATATAGGGCTTTAAGCTTCCTACTCGCAAAACCAGCTGGTCTTATGGCATCTTTCAACATGTTAGAGGGTGCTTCAATGATTTTAGATGGCTCTAAAAACCCCATACTCCTTAAATTTTCCAAAGCTTTACTAGCGTTATTACGCCAGTTTGCATTTTGAACTAATACTGCACCAACGATCTTCTCAAAAGTGGCGTTCTCAGGTGCTGGCCAGTCTAAACCACTCTTAGTACGCCTCCACTCGTCTGATGGGATTTCATCCAAGAATTTATCTAAGAGAAGCCTATAAAGCGTGAAGATACATGAATCCTCCATTGTAATCGCCCCCTCTAATCTATTAAACCTCCTGCCCTCGTTGAGGGTGAAGCCTACGGCAACTTCACAGTAACCTCATCTCCATCTTTCAAGTTGAATTTAAGTCTTAAGTTTTCAGCGGCCACTAGTTCAATCAAATCCTCCGGGTAGTCTGCGACTTTAGGTATGATCACAACGGCTCTTATAGTCTCTCCGATGAATACTTCAGCAGCCAATCCTCTACAGAATCCTTCAGCCGGCTCTATCTCTACTCTAGCTTTTTCCTCAACAAAGCTTCTAACGTCTTTTTCAACTTTAAGGTTTAACGTTCCAGGGTATGGCGTAAATCCAAACTTCTCCTCTATCTGCGCGACAACCCATGGCAGTGTAACGTAAAACTTTCCAAAGCCTAAACCACTCACAACTCTTCCTCTGAAGATGAACATGTTCAGCTAAATTTATCTCTACTATTGGGGTTTTTAAACGAGATGGTAAAACCTGTAGTCAATATCACAGCTGACAGCGGCATACCTCTAATAGGCTCAGTAGGGTTTGGGCTCATCGATAGAAGTACGAACGTGATACAAGTTAGGCCTACAAGTATATGCCCACTATCCTGCATATTCTGCTCAACGGATGCAGGTCCTAGATCGCATAGGAGAGCTGTTGAATACATGGTTGAGCTGGACTACCTGATCGGAGAATTTAGAAGACTTGTGAAGTTTAAAGACTGTGGGCACATTGAAGCACACATAGATACAGTAGGCGACCCCCTAACCTATCCAAAGCTTCCGGAGCTCTGTCAAGCTTTAAAAGAAACGCCCAACGTTGAAGTGGTCTCCCTCCAGACGCATGGATTCCTCCTAACCGAGGAACTGGTGGATGACCTTGAAGCAGCTGGATTGACCAGGATAAATCTTTCAATAGATAGTTTAAACCCAGATAAGGCTAAGATGCTATCTGGAACTGAAAACTATGACGTAGATAAGGTAGTAGAAATGGCTAAGTATATAGCTCAATCAAAAATAGACCTGCTACTGGCACCTGTATGGGTTCCAGGGATCAACGACGAAGATATTGAGAAGATAATTCAGCTGGCGCTTGAAATCAAAGCTGGAAAACGCGCTCCACCGTTGGGCATTCAGAAAATGCTTACGCATAAGCACGGTAGAAAGCCCAGGGGGGTTAAACCTATGAGTTGGAAAGTCTTCTATGGAAGGCTCAGAAGCCTTGAAAACAAGTATAAAGTCAAGCTTGTGCTAAGCCCAGAAGACTTTGGCATATATAAGTGTAGGGGACTACCTCTAGCCTTCCATAAGCTTGAGAAAGTGTGGGTTGTCGTCGTCTCCCTGGGTCTATTTAAGGGAGAAAAACTCGGAGTGGCTAGAGGTAGGGTATTGACGGTTGTAGATGCCGATGAAGCGTCCATAGGCTCTAAGGTCAAGGTTAGAGTTTTACGCGTTAAAGATAACATCTATATGGCTAGGTTTGAACCTTAATAGGCTGAATATGAGGCTACTTACCGGAAAGTTGAACCCGTTCAAGTTTTACATGGGGACTGTAGGAGTTTTCACTGCCGTGTAGGTCTTTTGAAAGCCCTAAAACCTTACTCTTCATGAGCTGGTAGAAGTCTCCGCCTATAACAGCGCCTTTAACTTTCTCCTCAATAGACCCATTAACTATCAAATATCCATGGGTCACCGTCGCATTTAAATAGCCGCTCACGGGGTTTGAAAGCCACTCACCTATGGTTTTCAAAACGTAAACTCCTTTCGAGGTTTCTTCAATCATTTCATTAAGATTATGCTCTCCTGGTTTGAGTATGAGGTTATTTGGGAATGGTCTCGACGATGTAGCTGAGGCCTTATGCGAATTACCTGTACTTTCACGGTTTTCCCTATTAGCGGTATAGGTATCATAGAGGTAAGTCTTTAAAACGCCTCTCTCAATTACAATGTTTCTCTTTACTGGTATACCTTCGTCATCGCATGTTCTACTTCCCATGAACCCTGGAACAGTCCCATCATCGATAAACGTGATGCCTGGAGACATGACTTCGCTCCCAATCTTACCAGCCAGAGGAGACCTATTCATCTGAACGGAGTCTGCTGAAATGGCCGAGGACAGTAAAGTATTGAAGATGGATGCTGCTACGCGTCCGTCGAGAATCAAATCGTATACATCCGTGTCTACGACTTTAGCCCCTATGAACTCGTAGGCTTTAAACCCGACTTCTTGCCCAAATACGTAAGGTTTGACCTCATCTAGAAGACGTGACTGTTGGAAGTCTGAAAACGTGGCAGATTCATCCCCCTCTCCAGCTTTAGCGGTCGCGTAAAACATTATAAACGTGTCTCTTCTAGATACTTCTTCACCAAATAGGTTTGCTATCGTCCTTTCTAAAACCCCAACGTTTAAAATTCCATAGACTGGTTTAACCCCTGGCTTAGATGAGTTAATACCATCTATGATAGAATTAGCTATTCCCACGGCCTCTTCAGGCGTTAATTGGGCTAAGCGTTTATCGTATACCTTATCTACGTGTGACACTCCCAAGCTCTTTGGAGCGGAAACCCAGTAGGGGTCTTCAGGGCTAACCCTAGCAATCTTGACAACGGTATTGACTGCCTCTTCCAACCCACGTGGGGTTACATCATTGGATAAGTATAAACCTAAACGTTTACCAAGAGCGATTCTGAAGCCTAAAGCACATCCACTTGTATGCTTACAGACCTCTACCTTATCGGTGAAATCTATGGTTAAACGCTCTCCTCGAATGACGGTTAAATCTCCATCTCCAACCCCCATCTTGACAAGCCTATCCAATACCTGCCTCAATTCAAACACTTCAACCACCCCCAACAGTCATACGTCTAACTCTAATATGCGGTCCTCCATTTCCAACCTTAACCATCTGCGCACTCTTACCGCATCCACCGAACGCTGAAGTGCTTACATGTAAATCCGATGAGACACGATCGACTTCTCTCAAAACGTCTAATATGAAGCCTGAAATAACAACCCCTTTAACCATTTCAGCCAATTCGCCTTTTCTAATCATGTAAGACGGACCTACGCTGAAGGTAAAAGTTCCCATACCGGGGTCAACCTGCCCACCAGTTGCCCCTCTACCCTTAATGTATATGCCGAATTCAACATCTTCTAAAAGCTCTTCAAACTTCGCATCTTCCGGAAGCATGTAGAAGTTCGTCTGCCTAACTATCGGTATATTTTCAAAGTCTTGACACCTACCGTTACCAGTAGGCTCCATAGACAATTCAAAGGCGGCTTTACGTGATGTTAGAAATCGCTTTAAAACACCGTTCTCTACAACTACAGTCCTCCCCTTTGGGACTCCTTCATCGTCGTATGGGATGAAGTATCCTCCCTCTACAACCCCTTCGTCTACTATAGTTACGTAATCCGATGCAACTTTCATGCCCAATTTATTCTTGAGAATAGACCCTCCCGATGATACTAAATCTCCCTCTGAAGCATGTCCAAAGGCTTCATGTAGTAGAAGCCCGACAACCTCAGGGTCTACAACGACGGTATAACTTCCAGGCGGAGGCGTCTTGCAGTGTAGTGCTTTACAGACTAGGTTTGAAAGGTCGGATGAAAACCCACTCCAATCATTTCTCTCGATAAACTCCCAACCCGCAACCATCGACTTTTGATGCGGCACCCTCTCCATAACACCAGCCTCATAAGCCACACTAACGTGGGAGACACCTGTCGTGAAACACTCAACTTCGACGTCTATACCAATAATAGACTTTACAATTCTCTTATCGTAGAGCATCACCAGCCTCGTAGAGGCAGACTTCACCCTCGAATCGTTAAATGCAGCCTTATTAGCATCCAATACCACTTTCACCTTCTCTTCAAAATCGGTCTCTAGAGGATTTTCCTCAAACTTTGAATACGCTCTACCTTTAACAGCCTTCACCTCTGCTAGTTTGATCTTAGATTGGGGTTGAACAGCTTTAGCTATGGCTAAAGCCTTCTCCAAACATTTATGGATGTTATCTCTATCCATCATGTTTGTCGCTGCAAATCCAAACCCACCATTATACACCAACCTAATGCCTAACCCTCTTATTCCGCTTCTAAAAGCCTCCCGTAGATTACGGTTTTCAGCTGTGAACACCTCATAAACGTTTTCATGGTATATTAGACTTAAATCCTCTACACCCAGTTTCTTCCCTTCACTAAGAATCCAATCCAGCTCCATACATTTACAGATAATTGTTAAAGGTTGAAGTTAAGTTTTCCCTTAGCTCTAAATATACTTAAACCTATATCCCCCTACAGTTGTTATTTAACTTGGAGGTTGCTTAAAACGTCGCCGAGCATCATGTTCGATGATGGTGTAGAAGTATCGTATGGGGAAACCAGGGTCATACTAGACCCATGCAAGTTCAACTCGAGATGCAAACTCGCTCTGCTTACTCATGCGCATAGGGATCATTCTAAAGGCTTTGTGGAATATGACAGCGGGTTTGCCACAAATCAAACTTTGGATCTACTATCGCTTTATACTGGTAGGCGTAAAACGATGAAAAGTGGGAAGATTAGAATCGGTGAAAAATTGAAGGTTGACTGTTTAGAGATTTCTGTACATGATGCAGGTCACATACTTGGCTCGGTCATGTTCTATATATCTACACCTGAGAATACAATCCTATACACGGGCGATTTAAATTGCGTGGAGACTTTAATCTCCAAACCCGCTGAAGAAGTCCCATGTGAGATCCTAATAATAGATTCAACGTTCGGATACCCATACTTCAGGTTTCCGAGCAGAGATAAGATCTACAGCGATATCATCAACTGGGTTGTTGACGCTGTTAAATGTGGCTACGTTCCGGTTTTACACGCAGATTCCATAGGGAACTCTCAAGAACTCATAACATTGCTGAACAAATTTACTAAAATCCCCGTTATCACCCATCCTAGAATTTCCGAGGTAAATGAGATCTACAAACAGTACGGTTTTAAGCTCAACTGTTTAAACCATAAATCTGAAGAAGGGTTTGAAGCCATCAAGTCAGGCTTCTGCGTTTACATAGCTCCTAAAAATGTAAACGTTTCACTAGGCAAACCCATTGTTGAAGCTTTAGTCTCAGGGTGGGCTTTATCGTTTGGCGGTTTCCCATTAAGCGATCACGCAGATTATCCCAGTCTAATAAACTACATAGCCGCTGTAAAACCAAAGGTTGTTTATACGTATCCGAAAGGCTATTCAAGCCGGGTTTTTGCAAGTAAAGTAGAGAAGATTTTAAATATACCTGCACGTTCGATCGGCGACGTTAGCTCAGCTCTATAATCTTCCTAGCTATGGCTTCAGCCATTTCGGTTGTTTTAGAGTCTCCACCGAAATCGTAGGTTCTAACCCTCCCCTCTCTCAAGACTTCAAAGACCCCAGCTTCAATCTTCTTAGCCGCTTCTAGGCATACAGCATCATTATGTTTTGAGCTGAGCCACTCAAGCATCATCTTAGCCGCCATTATCGTAGCGATGGGGTTAACTTTATTCATGCCTTTATACTTAGGTGCGGAGCCGTGAACTGGCTCAAACATCCCATAGTTGTCACCTATGTTCGCTCCGGCTACAAAACCCAACCCTCCCACTAGCTGTGCGGCTTCATCGCTCAATATATCTCCAAACATATTTGTAGTAACCAACACGTCGAAGTCTTCAGGCCTCTTTACAAGTTGCATAGCTGCTGCATCTACTCTCAGCTCCCAAAGCTCAACCTCTGGAAACTCTTGAGCAACCTTCGAAACGGCGTTTTTAAATATTCCATCCGTAATCTTCATGATATTCCCCTTATGGACATACGCCAGCCTCTTCCTACGATTCATAGCTAGTTTAAACGCAAACCTCGCTATACGCTCACACGCCTTCCAGGTGATAACCCTCATGGCTACTGCTACTCCAGGCGTGAGTTCAAACTCTATGCCTGAGTATAAGTCTTCAGTATTCTCTCTGACCATCACAAGGTCTATATCGGGTTTAAGACTTGGAACATTCGGCAGAGACTTGCAGGGTCTGACGTTAGCGTAAAGGTCGAACATGACCCTAATAGTTACTGCTACGCTTTTGGGAGAACCTGGCTCTTCTGGTGTTGTAACAGGTCCTTTAAGACAGGCATCGCTCTCCTTTAAAAGCTTGATACTGTGTTCTGGCAGGTTTGTCCCATACTTAGGTATACACTCTAAACCAGCCTCTACTTCTAAAGTCCGTAACTCTAAACCTTTAGAAACGTCTTGAACGGCTTCTAAGACGTGCATAGCTGCATCTACAACCTCGGGACCAATACCGTCACCTTTAATCACAGCGATCTTATACAGACCCATTAACCAACGCCTCTAGAGTCTTCAACATAAGAGTAGTTATAATATTTAACTCTTTTATAAGGTGTAGTAGAATAGTTTATCCATATACTGTTAAGTGATTAAAACCGTCTAGAGCTTGAAAGACTTAAAAGGAGGTGAGCCAGTTTAAACGTCGATCGAGAACGTGTATTCATAGTGGCATATGTAACGTACGCGCTCCTATACTTAGCCAGGCTTAACTTTTCCGCAACGCTCCCTCTATTAAACGAAGAACTCGGCTACTCGAAGTTTACATTAGGTTTAATCGCCGGAGCCTTCTCAATCTCTTATGCTTTAGGACAGTTTATACATGGGCGGCTCGTCGACCACTATGGATCTAGGAGAATAATTCTCATAGGTCTACTCCTATCAGCACTCATGAACATGCTGTTCAGATACGTTAACACGTTAACCCTGCTCGTCATCATATGGGCTGTTAACGGCTATGCACAGTCTACCGGATGGCCGGCTGTGATCAAGCTGGTAAGTAGCAGGTTTAAATCTGAGCTTGGAAAGATAGGTGGGTTATTCGGGTCGTGCTTCCTCGTAGGTAATATGATAGCTTGGCCTATTCTAGGCTACATAGCATCAAATTACGGATGGCGTATGGCGTTTATAATACCGTCGATAGTATTGGTGGTGCTTGCAATTCTACTCTACTTAACGGTTGAAGAGGATGCTCAGAAATCTAGGGGAGGCAGTTCAAAACAGACTTTGAATCTCAAAAGGCTTCTCTCATCAAGAGAGCTCATTATCATATCTTCAGCCTACATACTGCTTCAATTTATAAGAAGCGTTTTCACGTTATGGGCTCCATCATATTTATTCGAAAGATTCGGATGGTCCTTAGAAGTGGCGGGTTATGTTGCCGCATTTATGCCTCTTGGTGGAATAGCCGGATCAATATTCTCCGGATGGCTTTCAGACCGTATGAAGAATTATGGAAGGAAATCAGCGATATGCACCTTAACATTGTCTCTGAGCTTTACAATCCTCACGTTTCACTATATAGCTGGTCTAAGTTTTGAAGCTGGAGTGCTCTCACTTTTCCTAGTAGGGTTCACCCTATACGGTCCACACGTCATAATATCAACGGTTATACCTATGGACTTTAGTGAAAATTACAGTGAAGCTAGTGTAGCCGGTTTTATAGATGGAATGGGATACTTAGGCTCAATGTTTGCGGAACCCTTCACCGGCTGGCTTATTGACGTACATGGTTGGAATGGAGCTATGGCATTCTGTCTTATCAGCTCAATATCTGCAATGCTATTGACGGTCTTCTCATACAAGAGAAAAAGGTTGGTTGAAACGTAGTTTCCGATCCAAGTGCCCTTTTACAGTCCAAAATACTCATTGATGGGCTTCTGGTAGGCTTCAACCCTACCCTCTAGGACATCTCTGTAGTTTACTGGCTGATCTAGGTAGGCGGACTCATATATTGCTTCGCATATGGCTTTAGCTTTAAGCCCCTCCTCACCGTTAACTTCAGGTTTTCTTCTATTTTCAACAGCATCTAGGAAATCGTAGCATTCTATGAAAACCCCATTCATAATGCCATGTGGAAACAGCTTCCTTCTCCCCTCACTATCTAACGATTCTAAAAACTCCCTTTCAAGCGTTCGCATAGAGTACGTGACTTTCTTAGATCCATCTTGGATTATGACTTCGGCATTATCGAAGGGCCCGTGGAAAACGTCGCCGTGATCGAGTAGACATCCTTTACTACCATAATGTACGACGTTTGTATAGCTGTATCCTGGAGCAGCTATACTCCAACTCCAGGTGCATATTAAACCGTTTTTAAACGTTATCACAGCTATCCACGTGTCTTCACGCTCGTCGTAAACTACTCTACCTTCCTTCTTATGAGGCCATTTCTCAAACTGTGTAACTTTAGCATATACTGTCTCAGGGTCTCCATATAGGTATCTTAGCATATCAGTGAAGTGTGCTCCACTATCCATAACCATCCCCCCTCCTCCAAGCATTTTCTCAATCCTCCAATGCCAACCCCTCTCTTCAGCCGGGTTTTCCCAACTGGCGTGCTGAGCGAAGAATAGTCTAGGC
Organism: uncultured Candidatus Bathyarchaeia archaeon; assembly: GCA_964568845.1. GTDB lineage: Archaea > Thermoproteota > CALKCG01 > B24 > B24 > DTBU01. The sequence goes on from CAZMSC010000036.1 coordinate 11,759, forward strand.
TCACCCAGCATTTTCCGCTCGTTTACGATCCAGTAGGCTGTTCTCTGGCTTAAACCCCGTCTAACGTTTTCAGCTACAGCAACAATCCTATTGTTTTTCCTAGCTGCCTCTATTATCGCTTTACTGGCTTTAACAGTTATCCCAAACGGCTTCTCAACCATCACATCAGCCCCGGAGTTTAAGCAAGCTATCGCGACTCTATGATGCTCTGAGTGGGGTGTACAAACATCTACAGCGTCAAGCGCCTCCTTAGAAAGCATATCTTCAACACTACCATAGACCCTAGGCTTGAAACTTTGACTTTGAGCTACAATATTGGCAAACTTCTCAGCTGAAGCCAACATGGGATCACACATCGCCGCGAACTCAAACTTTCCAGGCTCTCTCTGCTTAATAGCGGTGTAAGCTCTCAAATGCGCTTCAGCCATACCTCCACATCCGACAATGGCAAGTCTCAAAACCATAACGACCCAACAAAACTCTTCACAGAATTAGCTTAATATAGCTTTCTATGAAGCTCTACTTTAGACATGAAAAATAGCCCGTCTTTTTTGTGAAAAAGTATCTATTATACAGAACCCATCCTAGGCGATTAAAGTGGATTTAGTTGAAATTGAAGGCTTTCATATAGTTGATCATAAAAAATAAGGATGGTTGTTTTTACATCGAAAAATTACACAGCTTGCGGGAAGAATACGAAGAATGATATGGCTGCTACTAGTACTTCTAATGCTGTTCCCAATATGAAGCCTCCTACGAAAGGCACCACTTTCTCCTCGTATAGTTTGCTTCCACCGATTTTCAGTATCAGATACTTTACAATACCATCTACTAGTGCTACAAACCATACACCGTGAAGCGACCCCTCCCAATCCCAGGCGACTATTGTTACGAGTGGGTCCGGTAGCCATAGGATTCTCGTAGTTAAAAACTTCATTACTACCATGAAGATGAAGCCTACGGCGACGTATAGACTGGCCTCGCTCATCGACGCATCAACGGGTCTATTCCAGAGAGACCAATACCACCACCCGTCTTCATCAAGGTCCGCGTTAAGTACAAGGCTTCCCAGACGTAAGTTTCCACCGTAAACTCCAGGTATAACCACCTGCATTACATGTGCAAAGAACATGGATGTAAACAGAGACACGGCTAAGACTTTAACCACATTTTTAACATTCACTCCTGTTAGACTTGCCATGTGGTAACTGCCAACTGCAGTGTAAAATGAACTTCCATATCCAGAAAGGGCTCGATGAGCGATCCAATGTCTGTTTAAAGCCGGGACTAGTGCTAGGTCCGTTGAAGTAATTGGAGGACCATAACCAGTTGGCCAGACAAGCATTCTAATAAATCCGGGCGTAAAACTATAGCATGGTGAATTTGAAATACTCAGTCTACCCCAAACTTGTGTCATAGATACCCACGTTATAATTGCTGTAACGGTAACAGCAAACGATGTCCAAAGGCTCATGCCAGTATATGTAAAAAACGATATCATTAACATGAAGCATAGTATGAAGATGATCCACGCATATCTGTAATGCATCGGCTCCTCCCGCTCCTCCATACTTTTACCAAAGGCTACCTTCAAAGTATTGGCTAAATACTGTCTTTCGAGGAATGCCGTCATAACAAATATACCGATGATGCTTCCTGTGAGTATGCCGTGAAATGCTAACGGTGGGCTATCGTATGGATTTGGAGGACACCAGTTTCTTCCGCAAAAACCTACATTAATTATGCCCGTGTAGAAGCCGGAATAGTATGCGATGTATACGGCGACTTCAAGCACTACTGTGTAGAATACCATGCTAAACAAGTAGTGAACAGGTACTAGAAGCATCAATGCGTATAACGGAGGATGTTTGGCAAACCCTAAGTGCCAAGGCTGGTCAGGTGGAGCAAGTTGATGACATCCAGGTCCACAGGTATTTGTACGCCAGCCGTATATGTCTGGAAACCATGGGAATAATGTAATACCACTGAGCGGTATGGCTGTTAATAGTCCGGCTATAAATCCTAAGATGAATACTAGCCTACCGGGCCACTCACGTTTTTTCACATTTTCTAAACCTAGAATCGAACTGTATGCTACTGTAACCCATGGGAATGGTAGTCGCTCTACATCTATCCATTCCCTACGGAAGATGCTGACAAGGCTTATACTTATGCCTCCAAAAATCGCGACTATGAGTGTATACCACATTACAGCTGGCAATAATGTGTTCCAAGGTAAAGCGCCGACAATTCCAGCGCCATGAAGGAGAATCTCAGCTGCAGGTTTTGGAATAGCTACGAATTCTGGCACATACCTCAATACTGATTCTGATGTCTGCGCTGAAGCTAAAAGCATACCTATATCCCACCACCATGGGTTGTCGAAGGATGAAAAATACGACGCAGATAGAGTAACTATGTAAAGATATACTATGTTTGTCGTAGTCAAGTATTTCCGCATGACCGGTATTTTCATAAGCATAGCTGTCAACAGAAGCATTACAAAAGGCCATCCCATGAGATCCAATCCTGGCGTCGATATTAAAACACTCACGCTTTGAGTACAGTATGCACTAGGCGGTAGCCAGAAGATAAACATATTGAAAATGCACGTCAACAAGGCGCTTAAAATGAAGACAGTCAAGAGCGTACCGACCTTTACCTCTTCTTTACTAGCTTTACCTTCAAACTGTTGTCTTTCCATCTAAGACCACTGAAGATAGATAAACTGGCTTCAAAGTATTTATGCTTTAATAAAAGGGGAAAT
>CAZMSC010000037.1:0-14367 GCA_964568845.1 uncultured Candidatus Bathyarchaeia archaeon
TACGGTTCTTCAGACCTCATCAATGCGCAACCAATGGAATTTGAATCTAAACTCAAGTTTGCCCTATGCTTCAACGGTACAATAGTGAACTATGAAGAGCTTAGAACCGAGCTTGAACGTGATGGCTACGTATTCAAAACGACGTCGGATTCCGAGGTCATAGGTTTTCTAATATCTAAAGCTCTTAAACGTGGCTTAAGCCTTACAGACGCTATTATGTATGGAATGGAAAGGCTGAAAGGCGCGTATTCGGCAGTCCTACTGGCTGAAGACGGGTCAATCGTAGCCTTCAGAGATTCATATGGCTTCAGACCGTTATGCTTAGGGTATTTGAAAGACCTTGAAGCATACGTAATCTCATCTGAGACATCGGGATTAGATGCCGTAGATGCGACTTTTATCGAAGACATACCGCCGGGATCTGTAAACGTCTTAAAATGCGGAAAAGTGACGCGTTTGAAAGTACATTCTAATGATAGACATGCCCACTGTATGTTTGAATGGGTGTATTTCTCACGGCAAGATTCCATAGTGGAAGGTGTAGACGTTTTCAGCGTGAGGTGGAGGCTTGGTGAGAAATTGGCTGAGCTTAACCCAGTAGAGGCCGACTACGTGGTTCCGGTTCCCGAGACCAGTAGAATAGCCGCCCTGGGTTTTTCATCAAAATCAAGCATACCCATAATGGAGGGCTTCGGGGTTAACAGGTACGCTCTTCGAACGTTCATAATGCCTAAGAATAGGGGATATTTCGCAAGGCTTAAATTGAACCCTCTGAAGCAAGCCTTAGGGGGGAGGCGTATAATTCTCATAGATGATAGTATTGTGAGGGGGACGACCTCTAAAGCAATAGTATCTATGCTTAGAAGAGCTGGGGTAAAAGAGGTCCATCTTAAAATAACGTGTCCACCTTTAATAGCGCCATGCTACATGGGTGTCGACTTTCCGACGTTTGAGGAGCTTATTGCCCACGGGAGGAGTGTAGAAGATGTTAGAAAGCTTATAGGCGTGGACAGTTTAACATATATGACGGTTGACGGTTTAGTTGAAGCTATAGGTCTTCCTAGGGATGAGCTTTGCCTGGCCTGTTTGACTGGCGAGTATCCTGATGAAATTAGACCATTTTTAGGAAGAAAAGTGGTGATTAAAAAATGAGTGGGTTAATTGGGATATTTGCATTCGATGAGAATTGGACTGTATCGAGGTTTCTATATTATGGGCTTATGGGTCTACAGCATAGGGGTCAGGAGTCTGCAGGTATAGCGACTTTGCAAGAGAACAGGTTTTATAGAAGAGCTTGTAAAGGACTGGTCGAAGAAGCCTTTAAGGAAGAAGATCTTCAAGAGCTTAAGGGAAATATAGGATGCGGCTCTGTATCGACAAATCCAGACCTTTTACAGCCTTTAGTAGTAAAAAGTAACGGTAAATCTATGATATTGACGTTTTCAGGGGCTTTAATAGACAGCACTCCAGAAGAGTTTGCTCTAGCTCTGCTTAAAGAATCTTTGAGGAGCGATATCGATCAGGCAGCTTTAACAGTTATGGAGAATTTTAAAGGAGGATATAGCTTCATAGCTTTAACGGATGATGGACGGATGGTTTCGGGAAGAGACCCTATGGGGATTAGACCCCTATGCGTAGGAGGGTTGGGATTTGATTTAGCAGTTTTTGCATCGGAATCTTCAGCATTAGATGTTGTAGGTTCTGACCTCTCTAGAGAAGTTGAACCTGGAGAAGTCATAACGACTGAACTACTCAGCGTGAAGAGGTCATCGCTACACGCCTGTAGTAGAACCGCCTACTGTAGCTTTGAATACGTGTACTATGCGAGGCCGGATTCTGTAGTGAACAGTATACCAATATATGATGTGAGAAGACGTATAGGACTGTTTCTCGCCAGAGAAAACCCCGTTGAAGCAGACGTCGTCATAGGTGTCCCTGAGACTGCAATACCGTTTGCAATGGCTTATTCACAAGCCACAGGCATACCTGTGGAAATGGGCTTTGTTAGAACAGGCAGGTCTGTTAGAACAGCCATTAAACCGACTCAATTCGAGAGGCTTGTAGGTGTTCAACTTAAACTTAATCCGATACAGACAAGCGTGAAGGGCAAACGTGTCATACTCATAGATGACAGCGTTGTCAGAGGAACCACTTTGAGAAACACTGTCTACCTTCTTAGAAAGAAGGGTGCTAAAGAAGTCCATGTGAAGATTGGAAGCCCGGCGATAGTTGCCAGATGCCCATATGGAGCAACCGTGCCACCTGAAGACGAGCTTATAGGTAGAGCATTAACATCAGATGAAATAGCTCAAGTCATAGGAGCTGACAGCTTCAACTATTTAAGTATGAGCGGGCTTCTCGAAGCTATCGGACTTTCTAAAGATGAATTATGTCTAGGATGCTTTACAGGAGAATACCCCGTCTGATTTTTACAAAAATAAATCAATAAAGATTAAAGGTTTGTTGCCTCTTTCACTTACATGTGAAACTGCAAGGTGGGTTATAGTGAAGGTTTTAGTAGTCGGTGACGGTTCTAGAGAACAAGCCATAGCTGAGGCGTTTTCTAGAAGCGTTAAACAACTTAGAGTCTACGCCATAATGAAGCTCATAAACCCCGGCGTAGCTAGAGTCTGCGAGACTACTGGCGGAGGGTTTAAAAGAGGAGACCCAACAGATCCAAGGCAAGTCGCAGATTACGCTGAAAGTCTCAATGTAGATTTCGTATTTGTAGGCCCTGAGGAGCCGCTGTTCCATGGCGTAGCTGATGAAGTTGAACGTAGAGGAATATGCTGTATAGGAGCTAAGAGAGCACTGGCAGAGATAGAGATGTCCAAGGCTTTCATGAGACGCCTCATGTGGAAGTATGAGGTGCCGGGTAGGCTCAGGTTTAAAGCTTTCAAAAACGTTGAGGATGCCATAGCCTACATAAACGAGTATGCTGAAAGCTTGGCTATAAAACCAGCTAGACAAGCCGGAGGAAAGGGTGTTAAAGTCATAGCAGACCTTCAAGCATACCTCTCTAAAGAGAAGAGGGATATTAAGGCTAAGCATACAGTCGCAGTTTTTGAAAAATACATGAGCGAGTATTCTGATATTGAAGATCGCATTCTCCTAGAAGAGAAGGTTGAAGGACCAGAGTACACCTTACACTGTTTCTGCGATGGTAAAACAGTTCTACCAATGCCTCTAGTTCAAGACAATAAACATGCCTTCAACGAAGACATAGGTCCGGAAACGGGTGGAATGGGCTCTATAAAAGGCAGGGGATTAACCCTTCCATTCATAACCATGGATGAATATAACCGGTCAGCGGAGATAGTTGGAAAGCTCGTTGAAGCTGTTCAGAGAGAGTCCGATGAGGAGTATAGGGGTGTTATAGCTGGACAGATGATGCTGACTGATAAGTGGGGTCCAACCATTATAGAGATGTACAGCCGGTTTGGACAACCTGAAGGTGAAAATATTCTACCGCTTCTTGAAACAGATATAGTTGAAATCTGCGAAGCCATAGCTAGTCAAAGTCTAGCCAAAGTGAAGCTTAAATTTAGAGAAGAGGCTACGGTTATAAAATGCTTAGCGCCTAGAGGCTATCCTGACCATAGGGAGCTTGCTAAAGGCCACCCAATATGGGTTGATGAGAAAGCCGTTGAGAAAATTGGGGGGAAAGTCTTCTGGAGCTCCGTAGATACTGTAGATGGATCGTATGTTACTGGCGGCTCCAGGGCGTGTGAAATCTACGCTGAAGCAGATACTATAGAGGAGGCTTCAAAAATAGTGGAGAAGGGCATACGTTATGTGAAGCTTCTAGATGGATGGGAATTATTCTACAGAAGCGATATAGGTAGTCCAAGCCTTCTAGAGAAACGTAGAAGGCTGGCTGAAATAGTCAGAGAAATCTACCAGTATAGGGAGAAGAAGAATATACTGGGCAGAACGATAGATTGGATCCCGGGAAGGGGTAAAATAGAGGTGTAAACCATATGGGCTTTTTGAGAAAACTAGATCTCGTTGAAAAAGTAGACCCGGAAATAGCTAAACTCGTCTTAAAAGAGCTTGATAGGCAAGTTTATGGAATAAATCTAATAGCTTCTGAAAACTATGCCGATGAAGCTGTAATGCAGGTTCAAGCGACTGTTCTAACGAATAAGTACGCAGAGGGATATCCAGGTAGGAGGTACTACAGTGGATGCGAAGCATATGATGAAATAGAACGCATAGCCATAGAAAGAGCCAAACAGCTCTTTAACGCTGAACATGCGAATGTCCAACCCCACTCCGGCTCTCAAGCAAACTTAGCCGTTTACTTGGCTTTTCTCAAGCCTGGAGACGCTGTTTTAGCCATGGATCTTGCCCATGGAGGACATCTTACACATGGCAGTCCGATAAACTTCTCAGGAGTACTCTACAAGTTTATACATTATGGCGTAGACAGGACGACGGAGCTGATAGATTATGACCAGGTTGAAAAGCTTGCCTTAGAGCATAAGCCCAGAATGATAGTTGCCGGAGCTAGCGCTTACCCGAGAGAGATAGACTTCAAAAGGTTTAGAGAAGTATGCGATAAGATTGGAGCATACTTGATGGTGGATATGGCTCACATAGCTGGTCTAATCGCGGCAGGCCTACACATGAGCCCCATCCCCTACGCAGACTTCGTGACGAGCACGACGCAGAAGACGCTTAAAGGCCCTAGGGGAGGATTTATACTATGCCGTAAGGAGTATGCGGAAGCCATAGATAGAGCCGTATTTCCTGGAACGCAAAGCGGTCCACTTATGCATATAATAGCGGCTAAAGCCATAGCCTTTAAACTAGCTTCTACAGAGGGGTTTAGAGAATACCAACGTTTGATAGTCAGAGACGCTAAGGCTTTAGCCTCATCTTTAGCCAGTAGAGGATATAGGATTGTGAGTGGTGGAACTGACAACCACCTGCTACTTGTAGACCTGAGAAGACTGGGTGTTTCAGGTAGGATAGCTCAAGATGTGCTGGAGAAGGTTCGGATTTACGTTAATAAGAACCTGGTACCTTACGATGAAAAACCACCGTACGTTACAAGCGGTATACGTCTCGGAGCTTCATGTGTAGCCGCCAGAGGCATGAAAGAGCCTGAGATGGATATCATAGCTGAACTTATAGATGTTGGCTTGAAGAATAGGCGCGACAGTACTATACTGAAGAAGGTTGAAGAGGAGGTCGTTGAACTCTGTAAAAGGTTTCCTTTATACGGGGATTGAGCTTGAACCGACCGATAATTATGGATGGAAAAGCGCTGTCACAGTCCCTAACTGAGAGATTTAAGGTAGAAGTATCACGTTTAGTCGATATGGGTATAAAACCTAGTTTATCCATCGTAATGGTTGGTGAAGACCAGGCTTCAAAAATCTTCGTCAGGAATAAGATGAATCTTTGCGCAAGTATTGGTGTTGACGTAAGAGTTTTAACCAAGCCGAGTACCATAAGTGAGGGAGAGCTCCTGGAGATTATAAAAGCCCTCAATGATGATGAAAACACTCATGGTATACTGGTTCAGCTCCCCCTTCCTCCACATATAAACTCATCTAGGGTTTTAGCAAACATAGAGCCTTTTAAAGACGTAGATGGTTTAACTCCATTAAACTTGGGCAAAATCACCCATGGAGATGAAACCCTAGCACCCTGTGGTGCTAAAGCAGTTATAAAGCTTCTAGAGACGTATGGAGTCAACCTTGAAGGGCTCGACATGTGTATTGTAAGTAATAGCATACTGGTCGGTAAACCCTTGGCGATGATGGCGACAAACAGATTTGCCACTGTAACGATGTGTCATGTAAAAACGAGAAATTTAAAAGAGCATACATCGAATGCAGACGTTCTAGTTTCAGCCACGGGAGTGGCTCACGTAATAAAACAGGACATGGTTAAAGAAGGGGCTGTAGTAGTGGATGTGGGAATAGCTAAACTAGGCGGGAAAACAGTCGGAGACGTCGATTTTGAAAACGTTAAAAATCGAGCATCAATGATAACCCCTGTTCCGGGAGGGGTTGGACCTATGACAGTGGCTATGGTGGTCGATAACCTTTTAAACGCCGTGAAACTTCAGAGGTGTCTAGTATGAACTACAATAGCGGAAATACGGTTTATGCATTCCAACCAGTGAGAGATAGACCGATACGGCTGGCCGTATTAGGATCGACTAGGGGGACAGATTTGCAGGCGATAATAGATGCTATAAAGTCCGGCTTCCTTAAAGCTGAGGTCGTTTGCGTTATAAGCGATAGAAAAGACGCGTATATTCTCGAGAGGGCTAAACAGCATGGGATTGAGGCTTTATTTATAAATCCTAAAGGTCTAGCCAGGGAGGAATACGATAAGTTGATTATGGATGAGATCGAAAAGCGTTCTCCAGTAGACCTTATACTTCTAATCGGATATATGCGGATATTGAGCAACCAATTTGTTAGGAAGTATCGGTGGAGGATAATCAACATTCACCCGTCGCTTCTACCGGCCTTTGCTGGCGGTATGGATCTTAACGTCCATAAGGCTGTTTTAAACTATGGTGTTAAAGTTACAGGATGCACCTTACATTTTGTAGATGAGGGGGTGGATACTGGACCGATAATTCTTCAAAAACCAGTTATGGTTGATGACGGCGATACGCCTGAAACGCTTAAAGCCAAAGTGCAGAGAGCTGAGCAGGAGGTTCTGATAGAAGCTATAAAGCTTTTCCAACAAGGGCTGATTAAGATGGAGGGTAGACGTGTTAAAATACTTAAAGAGTAGTTAAGGGAGACCCTATTGAGTAGCTATTCTGAGATTACAGAGTATATATATAATCTTAAGAGGCTTGGGTCCAAATTAGACCTCAGAAACATCCGGAGACTTTTAAAGTTGATAGGGAACCCTCAGGAATCGTTTAAATCTATACTCGTTGGAGGGACAAATGGCAAAGGCTCAACGGCCACTATGATAGCGACCATACTCATGGAGGAGGGGTTCAGAGTTGGCTTATTCACTAAACCCCATCTTTCAAGCTACACCGAGAGGTTTATCGTCAATAACGTGCCGATATCTGAGGAAGACGTCGTTAGAATATTCTACGAGCTTAAACCAAGCATGGAGAGGATGTCTCTATGTGAGAGGTATAGACATCCGAGCTTCTTTGAGGCGACAGTAGCCTTAGCGTTCAAATATTTCTGTGAGCAGAACGTAGATATAGCTGTTGTTGAGGTGGGGTTGGGTGGACGGTTAGACGCTACAAACGTCTTAAACCCCCTGGTTTCAGTTGTAACAAACGTCCATCTTGAACATACCAAAATCCTCGGGGATACCGTTGAGAAAATCGCCCGGGAGAAGGCACACATAATAAAGCCTAATGGATTAGCTATAACGGCGACTGATAGGGAGGAGGCTTTCAAAGTCATAAGGGAAATAGCTCGGAGAAGAGGGGCAAAACTCTTTAGAGTTGGCTCGGATTTGAAGTTTAACGTAAAGAGGGCGGATTTAAACGGAGAAGTATTCGACCTTAAAAGTTTAACAACTTGTTATGAAGCTCTGAAGGTGAAGATGCTCGGACTACACCAAATCGTTAATGGTGCTATTGCAGTGGGGGCTGTTGAATTATTGAAATTTAAAGGTTTAGATGTATCTGAAAATGCCATTAGAAGAGGGCTTGAGAGGGCTTTTATACCGGGGAGGTTTGAAGTAGTTCAGAAAAGCCCCATGGTGGTGTTAGACTGTGCTAAGGATCCGTTTGCGGCAACAACGCTTAAGAACGAGTTCCTGAGGTTATTCAACGGTAGAAAAGCCATACTTGTTGTAAGTATATCCTCCGATAAAGACTATAAAAGCATGATGAGGGAGTTTTGCAGTTTTTCTAAAATTGTGGTAGCTTGTAGACATAAAGTTATGGGGAGAAGCTTAAACCCTGAAATTTTAGCTTCTGAGGCTGAAGAGTACGGTAAACCTACTATCGTGATAGATGACGTTAAGGAGGCTGTTAAAGAGGCTTTAAAAATGGCTTCCAGTAATGATGCGGTAGTAGTTACCGGGTCTGTGTTTACCGTAGGAGAGGCGAGGGAGCTTTGGTTTAATAAAGTGGGTTTAATCGGCAGGGAGTTTAACGATCCCGTTTGAGGGGGGCTGTATTTGAGCAGGATTTGGAGCATATGTGTAAGTTATATAGACGACGGGTTTGACCCACTTGGTAGAAGGACGACGTGGGAGATCCAAGACCTAGGAATTGGTGGGGTGGAAGGCGTTAAAACGATTCAAGTCTTTCAAATCGTGGGATGTTTAGAGGGGGAAGACATTAGAAAGCTGTGTGAAGAACTTTTACACGATCCTATTATTCAACAATACTCGTATATTGAGGGGGTTGATGCCTCCCCACTATTTAAAGCTCCAAACAGTTGGGCTATTGAAGTTAAACTTAAACCCGGTGTTTTCGACAGCCTAGCTGAAAGTGTTCTTAAGGGCGCTGAAGTCATAGGAATCTACGATATTGAAAAGGTTGAAACATACATGGTTTACCTTATACGTGGAAATTTAGACCCCGAGAAGATTGAAGTTTTATGTAGAAGGTGTCTAGCCAACCCCATAATCCACAACTATAAAATACATCCGCCTCTAAATTCTAATTGTTGAATAGAAATAAAAGTTGGAAAAATCTCAAGAGAACATTTAAAGATGAAAACCGCATATCGGACATGGAGCTTAAATAGCTTATAGAAGTGTTAGAAAATACCTCATTACCGAACTCGGGTTGAATGAGTAATTCATGGCGTTTAAATGAAAATGTAAGTCTTTATAAAGCTTTTAAGAGTGGTCTAATATTAGAAGTTGGGGAAGTGCATCCATTGTACTGTCCTAATTGCGGAGGTGCTGTCCCAAGTAACGCATACTACTGCCCTTACTGCGGAAAATCATTATCTAAGTTATATGCCGAGTGCTTAACTACCCCCTCAGCACTCATATATCTTTTTCCAGATCACTTCCTACCACCCTTAGGGTTTATGCACTTCATTTTTGGAGAGAAAGGTTTTAAGTCGCCCACTTCAAACGTAAGCGTTAATGAGAGAAACGCCGCCATCATGATAATAGCTACCTCTCTCATATGGCTTAGAGAGAGCCAGCTGGTGCACATGGATCTATCCGAGGAAAGCACCTTCGGCGGCTTGATAAGGTTTCCAGCTGTAATAGTCCACAAGGCTGTTTCAAACAGCCTTGAAGGTGGTAGTCTTGAAGACGTCATTTTAAACAAGATTCTTATAGAGGGGAGACCAATAAGCATTTATAACATAACCCGTAGAGTTTTGGATTTAAGGGGAGCATGGGGGATTTTCGGCTTTCCGAGCGGCTCCAGCTTCATACTAAAACTCGTAGAAACATATTTGGTTCAGAAAGGCTTTATAAGAATCGAGCCTTCGATTTTCTCTAAAAAAGTGAAAGTAAATGAAGATAAAGTTCCAAGTTTTAGAAGAGATTTAGAAGACGTTAAAACTTTACTTTTAAATTTTAGACGAACCAATGCTTTACTCTTCCAGAGGATTGTTGAGAATATCGATAGAGGATTCTATTCAAAACTTCCAATAACATGGCTCGTACTTCTAGTATTTATAGCTATTATGACTTTCCTTAGAATACGTCTGCCATAACCGCCAGCGAGGCGATTTAGAATTATTGAATTTATAATGTTTTTAGTGATTAATGGAAGCTCAAGAGATGAGTATTAAGCTGAAATACACATTATTTTTACCTGACAACTGTTAAGCTTAAACGTAGGAGATGATATTAATAAAGAACTACATATAGGAGGGCAAACTTGGAGAGAACAATATCTGTAAAGATTAGGGCTTTGACTTTCTATTTAAATCCAAAATCGTGGGATTTCGCAGACATCGCAGAGTATGTTTCAAGAAGATTATGTGAAATTTACACAGTTTTGGATGACGTTGAGTGGAAGAAAGACGTATGGAGTGTCAGAGCATCGATATCCCCACCTCCAGATGGAATAGATATTGTTAAGCTAGCTGAAATAGTTCATGATGCTTCAAGTAAATCTGGAGTATCTCTGGTTTCCGGCTTTACGATCGAATCTCGTAGTATCGATTATGATGTTGTCGGTCAACTCCTTCAGAGCGGCATATACGTATGCGTAAATGCTGACTTCCAACAATCCTTCAGGAGAGTGGCTGAGGCTATTCTGAAAATATCCCAGAAAAACCCCATACTTCTATCTAGAATGGCTGTTAAACTCGGTTATTCAAAGGAATTTTTAACCCCATACTTTCCATTATCTGTAAACGTGAAGTTTAGAGAAGGATTGGCTTTAGCTCTACTCTATTCGACAGACCTTCTTGAGTCGTATAGGATTAACGGCATTAAAGGTTTAACTGATAGGGCTTGCGAGTTGATGATAAGATCAGAAGCTTGTGGTTTAGAGGTTTCTTCAAAACTTGGAATCGAATTCTATGGCGTAGACTACTCAGTTTCACCATGGATGGAGAACTCATCCGCAAGACTGGTGGAGGAGGTTTCAGGCGTTCCGATGCCGGAGCCTGGTTCAATAGCAGCAGTCGCTGAATTGAATAAGGCAATTAAAGAAGCCGCTCTAAAAGCTAACGTTAAATCAACAGGCTTCTGTGAACTTATGCTACCCGTAGCGGAAGACAATGTCCTCAAGCAGAGAGCATTGGAGGGGAGGCTTAGGCTTAGAGACCTCATAGCTTTATCCACCGCGTGTGTAGCGGGGGTAGATATGGTTGTGATCCCGGCTGAAGATTCGCTTAAACACGTTGAAGGACTTCTAAAAGATGTATTTAAAATTGCCGAGCTTAAAGGCAGAGTTGTTGGAGTGAGAGTTATTCCACATTATTCCGTAAGGCCTGGTGAATCTGTAGACCTAGGTTTATTCGGTAAAGTGCCTGTAATTCCCCCTTAAACTTTCAAGTCAAACTGTAAAGCTAAAGGAAAAATTATATAGACTACCATAACTTTATACTCTTGGAGTTTCTAAAAATGACCAGTGTTGAATGCATTAGATTAAGATACTCAGATGAAAAACAGCTGATCGAGATTAGCCAAAGATACATGCTTTCGCTTTCCATTGAAGAGATGAAGGCTATTCAAAAGTATTTTCAAGCTTTGGGTAGAGACCCGACAGACGTGGAGTTGAATACGATAGCTCAAACGTGGTCTGAACACTGCTACCACAAAACGTTTAAGGGAATTATAGAAACGCCAAGCGGCATAATAGATGGACTGCTGAAGACGTATATATTCAAAGCGACGGAGGAATTGAATAAGCCATGGTGTCTTATAGTCTTCAGAGACAACGCTGGCTTGGTGGCCTTCGATGGAGAGTGGGCTATAGCTGTTAAAGTTGAGACCCATAACCATCCGACGGCTCTAGACCCCTATGGTGGCGCCGGAACAGGTACCGGTGGAGTTTTCAGAGATATAATGGGAGTAGGCGCTAAACCTATACTTTCGACAGATGTCTTATTTTTCGGGCCTTTAGATTACCCATATGAAAGGCTTCCGCCAGGGGTAATGCATCCCAGGCGTTTAATGAGGGGGGCTGTGGCTGGCATCCGAGACTATGGTAATAAGATGGGTATACCGACGGCTTGTGGAGCCATATATTTTGACTATGGATATCTATGCAATCCTCTAGTATACGCAGGATGCGTAGGCATAATGCCTACTAAGAAGTACATTAAAAATCCCAAGCCCGGAGACCTCATAGTTTTGGCTGGAGGAAAGACTGGAAGAGATGGGCTGAGGGGTGTTACGTTTGCCAGTATGGAGCTTACACCGGAGTCTGAGCAGGTGTCCGCGGTATCGGTACAAATAGGGAATCCCATAGAAGAGAAGAGGCTGCTAGAGGCTATTCTAAGAGCGAGAGATAAATACGATAAACCCCTCTACTCAGCTATAACTGACTGTGGAGGTGGAGGACTTTCATCTGCCGTAGGTGAAATGGCGAGGGGGCTTGGCGCTGCTGTTGAACTTGCAAATGTTCCTTTAAAGTATAGTGGTTTAAGACCTTGGGAGATTTGGCTTTCAGAATCTCAAGAACGTATGGTTTTAGCGGTTCCCAAAAACAACATTGAAGAACTGCTTGAGATCTTTAAGAATGAAAACTGCGACGCAACAGTAATAGGAGAGTTTACCTCCACTGGACACCTACGCGTAAAATACCACGGTGAAACGGTATGCGATTTAAGCCTAGACTTTCTCTTTGAAGGTATTCCAAGGGTTAAACGTAGAGCGTTCTGGACACCTCCACTTGAAGAGGAGGTGGACTTTCCCCAACCCGGAGATTTGATGGATGTTTTAAAGAAGGTTCTTAAAAGCCCAAATATCGCCAGCAAAGAGTGGGTAATTAGACAGTATGATCACGAAGTCCAGGCTAGAATGATAGTTAAACCGCTTGTAGGCATTAACCAGGATGGGCCGAGCGATGCATGCGTGATTAAGCCTTTGAAAGACTCTTGGAGAGGCGTAGTGGTCTCTTGCGGTGTGAACCCAAACTATTCGATAAACCCGTATAAGATGGCCTTATCCGCCATAGATGAAGCTGTAAGGAATAACGTGGCAGTAGGTGGACGTAGGATAGCTTTACTAGATAACTTCAGTTGGGGTAACCCTGAGAGAGAGGAGACTCTAGGCGCGCTGGTTGAAGCGGTAAGAGGATGTTACGATGGAGCTGTGGGATTCGACGCCCCTTTCATATCGGGTAAAGATAGTCTATATAATGAGTATAGATTTCCAGATGGAAGATACTTGTCAATACCTGGAACCCTTCTAATCACCGCGGTAGGGATAATTCCAGATGTTAGAAATGCTGTAACGATGGATTTTAAAGAGCCGGGAAACCCCATATACGTACTGGGCACCACTAAAAATGAGCTTGGAGGCTCACACTACTACATGGCTTTAGGTTTAAAGGGAGGGGCCATACCGAGTGTAGATGTTAAAACGGCCAAACTTATAATGGATAGGCTGGTGAATGCGATAGACCTAGGCTATGTTAAAGCATGCCACGACTGCTCTGAAGGCGGGTTAGCCGTAGCTCTAGCCGAATCGAGCTTCTCAGGGGGATTGGGTGCTGAAGTAATGCTATCTAGGGTTCCAGTTGACGGGGTGGATAGAGATGATAGAATATTGTTTTCAGAATCTAACAGTAGATTTATAGTCGAGGTATCTAAACACAGCGTTCAGGAGTTTGAAAACCTCATGATGGGCATACCCTGCTCGAGGATTGGATTTGTAAAACCCAATAGCAACCTTGCCGTATATGGCTTAAACGGGAAGATATACGAAGAAAATATTTGGGAGCTTAAAAAAGCTTGGAAGTCTACATTCGACTGGTAGACCCTATGGTATAATGTTGCCGAGGAAGTCTAAAGCCTTAGGTACAGCTATAAGGGGGTCATCTCTCCCCTCATACTCCAGCGACAGGTATCCGTTGTAGCCGAACCTTGTAACTATCTCTATAATTCTCCTATAGTCAAGCCTTTTCTCGATCCAGTAGCTGCTCAATCCATACCATTCTAAAACCAACTCGTATATTTTAGCATGTATGTGAAGCGTGTACGGCATAACAGCCTCTATACTCTCATAGATATTTTCTCTGAAGTTGCCCAAGTCAAGGTTTACTCTAAACCAGTCGGAGCCCACGGCTCTGATGAGTTTCAGTACTTGCTCCGCCGTGGAAGTTATACCTCCATGGTTTTCCACAACCATCATAAGTCCATACTGTTCAGCATAATCTACGGACTCCTTTATACATTTAACTGAGGCTTCAAAGGCCTCGTCTTCTGAAAGTCCTTTAGGAGGCCACCCTGCATTTATCCTCATGATTGGAGAGCCAAGCTTAACAGTGGCATCTATCCAGTTTTTAACGAACTCCACTTCTCTTTTCCTCTCATTCGGATCGAGCTTGCAGAAGTTGTTATCGACTGTTACACAAGATAGATCTAATCCATAATCCAGTAGAGCTTTCTTTATACCTTTAATCCTATCGATTTCCGGTTTAAAGTAGAGCTGGTTTAATTCAACACCATCTACGTCAAGTCCAAACGCTTCATCTATAAAATCTTCAATGGTCATTTTTCCATCAGCCAGATACCTATTATACGAATAACTGGCTATGCCCAATTTCACTATTGACCACCTCTAGAAATATACCTAAAAGCTCATTTAAAACATTTTTAGGGATTTCCCCGCATTTAACCCCCGTTTTTTTATTTTTCTCAGGTTTTTATGTTTCCGCTATTCGGGGTGGAATTTTACCGTTTAGAGCTGAGGAAGAAGTGCATGAAAGTGGAGCTTATTAAGCCTTCCAAACGCGTCTAGTCACTCAGCCATCTTAGACTT
>CAZMSC010000038.1:0-14169 GCA_964568845.1 uncultured Candidatus Bathyarchaeia archaeon
AACCATCACAAAATGATAAAGCTTATATATAACTTTTTTAAATCAGTTTTCTTATCCGGGAGCACCTCCTTCTGGGTTGAATTGCTTGAAGGAGTTGCCATTTTAAAGAGGAAAAGGCTATGGGTGTTATCGATGTTAAGAGAAGCGGCTTGGACGTTTCCTCTAGTGAGAAGGCTAAAAAACCCGCTTCCAAGGTTGAGGCCTGTCCAGAGTGCGGTAGTACGGACCTGGTTGTAGATTATGAGAAGGGTGAGACTGTCTGTAGAAGTTGTGGGCTTGTGATAAGTAGTCAGCTTATGGATCAGGGTCCTGAGTGGAGGGCTTTTACACAGGAGGAGAGGGAGGAGAGGGCTAGGGTCGGTGTACCGATATCCTACTCTGTCCACGATAAGGGTTTATCGACTGTTATAACTAGGATTAACAGGGATGCTTTTGGACGTGAACTGCCGCTGGATATGAGGCTTAGAATGCTTAGACTTAGACGTTGGCAGATAAGGAGTAGGGTTCACTCTTCCATTGAACGTAATCTGAGTCAAGCAATGGCTGAACTTGACAGACTGTCGGATAAGCTCCACATTCCCCCACTTGTTAAGGAGAAGGCATCCCTCATCTATAGGAAGGCTTTAGATAAGGGTTTAGTTAGAGGTAGGAGTATAGCTGCTATAGCTGCCGCAGCCTTGTATGCGGCTTGCCGTCAAACGGAAACGCCTAGAACCCTTAAAGAGGTTGCAGACGTCAGTATAATTCCTAGGAAGGATATAGCTCGATGTTATAGGCTTCTGCTTAAAGAGCTCAACATAGTGATGCCTATAGCGGATCCCATTAAGTGTGTATCGAAAATAGCTTCTAGGATCGATGTGAGTGAGAAGTGTCAACAGCTAGCTGTAGAAATACTTAAGAAGGCTCAAGAGCTTAAAGCCTCTTCGGGTAAAGATCCCATGGGTTTAGCGGCTGCGGCACTGTACATGGCGTGCACGTTGGAGAAGGAGAAGAAGACTCAGAAGGAGGTTGCTGAGGCTGCTAACGTTACGGAGGTTACTATCCGCAATAGATATAACGGTTTGAAGAGGGCTTTAGGTTTAAATGCTTAACAGCTACTCGACTTCTATATTGGCTTCTGGAAACCCTATTTTTGCGAGGTAGTTTCTAACTTTATCTCTATGGTCTCCTTGGAGTATTATTCTATTGTCTTTAGCTGTTCCACCGCATGCGCATATTGTTTTAAGGTCTTGAGCCATCTTCCTGAGGTTTATGTTTTTATCGTTTATACCTTCAACTACTGTTGTTAATTTTCCATACCTACGTTTTTCGAGTTTTATTAAAACCTTCTGCTGTTCTTTACTGAGAGTCTCGCATATGCATAGATCCTTCGGCAAACCACATACTTTACAAATTTCCTGCATTTATTTCCTCCTTAAGTCGGAAATAAATTGTGTGGATCACCGATATAAAACTTTTCAATAGCCTTTACGTTTTAGGATTTCAACGCCAGGCAACTTCGCTCCGGTTATGTACTCTATGAACGCTCCACCAGCTAAGCTTACATAGTCAAACTTGTCGTACAGGTTAAGCTTCTTTAAGACGGCTGCTGTATCTCCTCCACCGGCGACCTTGTAAGCCCTGCTTAAGGCAACGGCTTCAAAAACCCTCCTGCTTCCCTCTATGAAGGCGTCTTTCTCGTAAACTCCCAGCGGCCCGCTTATAAGTATGGATTTAGCACTTCTTAGAAGTCTTACGTAGGTGTCTGCGGTTTCAACGCCTATATCCGATATGGGCTTTTCAGAGGGCAGCTCGGAAACCTTTACTTCAACTCTCTTCCCGTCGACGTCTAAGGCTAAATCTACTGGAAGTTTAATCCTATCTCCATATTGCTCCACAAGCTCTTCAGCCTGGGGTGTGAGCTCGTACAGCTTCTTACGTTTGAGGACTTCGACGTTTACACCGCCTAGGTTTACGCCTTTAGCCGCTAGGAAAAGCTGGCTTACAAGCCCCCCTGTTAAGATGGAATCTGCTATGTTGTTTTTAAGCATGTATTCAACTATGGTTACGGTTTTCTCGGCTTTAGCCCCACCGAGTACGCACATCATGGGTTTTTCAGGCCTTTCAAAAACCTTTGAGAGTGCTTTAAGCTCTCTCTCCATAACCCTACCCGCGCAAACAGGCTTTACCGGTGCGAACCCTACAACTGAGCAGTGGCCCCTATGAGCTACTGAAAAGCCGTCTAAAACGAATACGTCTATCAAAGGTGCAAGCTCTTGGACAAGTTTAGACTTCGAATGCTCTTCGGGGGTTTTATCTTTAGCCTCGTCTGGGAAGCTTCTAACGTTTTTAAGAACTAAGGCTTCTCCAGGTTTGAGGTCTCTTATAGAGTTCTTCGCCTCGTCACCAGATAGGTCGTGTACGTATTTCACAGGTCTGCCTAAGACCGCGCTGAGGGCTTCAGCATGCTCTTTCAAAGACTCTACGTAATCTGGGTCTCCAGGTCTCCCCTGGTGTGCAATTATAACAACTCTGGCGCCCTTATCGCAGAGCTCTCTAATAGTTTCTGCGTGCTCTCTAATACGCGAATCGTCGATTATCTTCTTGGAATTTGGGTCTATGGGTACGTTGAAGTCGGGTCTTACAAGCACGGTTTTCCCGTAAAAATAAAAATTGTCGAGGGTTGGAAACTCCGACATTTAAACTCCTCACCTTTAAAAGCCTTTACACTCGGCGATATCGCAGATCTTCTTTATCATCTCAGCCATACGGCACGAGTAGCCCCATTCGTTGTCGTACCATGATAGCACTTTGACTAGTCTGCCTATGGCTTTAGTCATAGGTCCATCTACGACTGAAGAGTATGGCGATTTAATGTAGTCTGAAGATACCAGCTCTTCATCGGTATATCCTAGTATTCCCTTAAGCGGAGGCTTTTCAGAGGCTTCTTTAAACGCTTGGTTTACTTCTTTAGCCGTTACTTCACGATTTAATATTGCAGTTAGATCTATCATCGAAACGGTAGGTACTGGTACTCTTAAAGCGATTCCAGTCATCCTACCTTTAAGCTCAGGTAGAGTCAGCGTAGCTGCTTCAGCGGCGCCGGTTGTTGTAGGCACTATGTTCCAGGAGGCTGATCTAGCCCTTCTAAGGTCTGTATGTTGCATGTCGAGTAGTCTCTGGTCGTTTGTAACAGCGTGCACTGTGTTCATTAAGCCGCACTCCATGCCAAACCGCTCATTTAAGACTTTAGCTATTGGGGCTACGGCATTGGTCGTACAGGATGCCAGAGATATTATGTTGTGCTTCTCGTGGTCGTATAGGTGGTCGTTGACACCTATTACAACCGTTATATCGGCTGATTCAGCAGGCCTCATCGGCGCAGATACTAGAACCTTCTTAGCTCCAGCCGCTAGGTGTTTAGCAGCATCATCCCTCTTAGTGAACCTGCCCGTCGACTCGATTACTGCGTACACTCCGAGGTCTTTCCATGGAAGCTTGGTTATGTCAGGCTGGGATAAGACGGCTATCTTAACGTTTTTAGCGATTAGGTAGTTTCCTTCAACTTTAACGTCGAACGGTGCTTTTCCGAATGTGCTGTCGTATTTAAGTAGATGTGCCAGCGTTTTCGCATCGGTCAAGTCGTTTACTGCTACAAAGTCTATGTCGATATCTCTTTCTAAGGCCGCTCTGAACAGGAGCCTACCAATCCTTCCAAACCCGTTTATCGCTACGGGTACTGGCAAGACATCACCAGCTTTCATTAGAACAAGGATTTAGATTATAAAGTTTTTCGTAGATTCTCCAGTTATAGCTCGATAGTCTCTACTTTCAGCGTTTCAGAGTCTAGAATGGCGATTGTTTTCCTCCCAGTGAGGTATCCGCATGCCTCACCCGGGTTTACAACGATACAGCCTCCTATGCTCTCAACAGCGGCTTTATGCGTATGTCCTCTAACTAAAACCCTGTACAGGCCGCTTAAGGCTAAAGCCTTGACTATGCGTTCGTCTACGCCGTGTATGACAGCGCCGTTTAACCCGTCTAATTTGAACTCCTCAAACATGTCTATTTTAAACCCTAGCTCTAAGGCTCTATCTTTAAGCTTTTCACGTTCACCGTCGACGTTTCCGTAAACTCCTACTAGGCTACATTTAAGCTCTTTAAACCTTAACATTGCGAATGGAGCGCACCAGTCTCCAGCGTGGACGGCAAGTTCAACGTTTCTACTGTTGAAGAGCTCTACAGCCTTATCTATGGCTGTTAGATTGTCATGTGTATCCGATATCAGGCCTACCAGCACCATAAAGGTCAGACATATTAAGTAAAATTGGCCATTTAAAAACTGCGGTTTCCCATGAACCTTTAAAAGCACCGCGTATCTAAACTCGATATAGGTGGATTCTTTGGATGTTTTAACGGGTAGGGAGATGTATGCTGAGGAGCTTAACGCCGCCTACCTGGGTGTTTCAGAGCTTCAGCTTATGGAGAACGCTGGAGCTGCTGTAGCCAGGGAGGTGGCGTCTAGGTTCAACTCTAAGGATTGTAGGGTTGTCGTGTATGCTGGAACTGGTGGAAATGGCGGTGACGGTTTTGTAGCCGCTAGGCACTTGGCGTATCATGGGTTTAAGGTTAAAGTGGTTTTAGTGGGTAGGGTTAAAGACGTTGTTAGAGAGTCTTCTAAGGTTAATTTGAAGGCTCTGCTCAGGATGAAGGATTCCGTAGAGTTTGTTGAAGCCTACGACTCATCTATGTTTGAAGTGGAAGATGCCGATGTACTTATAGATGCTATTCTAGGCTATGGTGTTAAAGGTCTTCTGAAGCAGCCGATACTGGAGGCTGTTAGAAAGTTTAACGGGTCCAAGGGGTTTAAAGTAGCCGTCGATATTCCGACAGGCTTAGATGCTGATACTGGTGAGGTTTTAGGTGAATCCGTTAAAGCGGATTTGACCTTGACCTTCCATAAGCCTAAGAGGGGGCTTTTAAACAACCCTAGCTTCGTCGGCGAGCTTAAAATCGTAAACGTAGGTATCCCGCCTGAGGCCTCTCTATACGCGGGTCCCGGTGACGTTTTCCTAGCCGTTAAGCCCAGGCCTCCTCAGTCGCACAAGGGAGACTTCGGTAGACTGCTTGTTGTAGGCGGTAGTGAAACCTATACTGGTGCTCCGGCTTTAACGGCTATGGCCGCTTTGAGGGCTGGTGTAGACCTTGTTTTCGTAGCTGCTCCTGAGAAGACGGCCTATACGATATCCGGCTTCTCGCCAAACCTGATAACTGTTAAACTTGAGGGGGATTATTTGAAACCTGAACACTTCGAAAAGCTTAAGCCTTTAATCGATAAGTCTACTGGCTTAGCCATCGGCCCAGGTCTAGGCGTGAGGGATGAGACTTTCCAGGCGTGTAGGCTTATAGTTGAATATGCGTGGTCTAGGAAGGTCCCAACGGTTATAGATGCTGACGGTTTGAAAGCCTACGCCGTTTACAAGCCTAAGGCGGCTTACACCACGGTGTTAACCCCCCACTTAGGCGAGTACGCTCTGATATTTGGTCAGCCTCCTAAGGACTTTGAAAGCTTGAAGCTTCACGTTAAAGAGAACGCTGCTAGGATGGGCTTGACAATGCTGCTTAAAGGCATGATTGATATTATAAGCGACGGCTCACGTGTTAAATTAAACTTCACGGGGAATCCTGGGATGACTGTAGGCGGTACTGGGGACGTTTTAACAGGTGTAGTTGCAACATTTCTAAGTCAGAATGTTGAGCCTTTTAGAGCTGCTACTGCTGCAGCGTTTATAAACGGCTTGGCCGGTGATATCGTTGCCTCAAAGATCGGGTATCACATAACTGCGTCAGACCTATTAGACGCCCTACCGGAGGCCATCGAGCTCTGCGTGAAGGGAGACCTAGTTAGGCTTAAAGAGCTCTACTATTCTAAAAATGTTTGGTAGAGTTTTAAGCCAGGTTTATACGTCTTTTAGAAAGTTTTCCGGAATTATATAGTCTCCCCTATCTCCTCCCACTACAACTCTAAACCAATATTCACCGTTTAAATCTGTGACCTTTTCAAGTTTACCTGAGACTCTGATGATGTCTCCAGTTTTCGCCTGTTCGCAGAACCTACCTCTGAAGGAGTAGACTTCCCTCAGCTCGGCTGGGTTGATTTTCACATTCGATAGGAATTGGACGTTTGAAACACTGTATCTACATGGTGTGAATATAGACTCTGAATCGTCTGAAACTTCAGCTCTTATCGTGCAGAATCCCATAGGCTCGTAGACTTTATCTCCATATCCCTCATAGACTTCATTCCAATCGTGTAGGAACCTTATGAAGAAGCTTCTACCCATAAACTTCCCCTGGGTCTTTTTACCGCCTTCAACTTTCAAGAAGGCTTTAAACGGTATACTCGTATCTTGAGACCTAAACTCGTACAGTTCAGCCAGCTCGTCGAAGTTGTATGGTTTAACTTCGCCGTGTTCGTTCATAAGCTCTTCAAGAGCCCTATACACTTTGAGGGAGTTTTCCCTCCCGTAGACTATCACGTCTATGTCTGAGTTTTCATTGTGGAGTCCGACCAGCATTGAGCCGGATAATCCAATGCCATCTACGGGTATTCCCGATTTAACGGATAGAAGTTTTACGAATTCTAAAGCATTTTCTTCGACCCTGTCTTTAACACCCATCGCTATGAGCTGTTTAACCTTCAACTGTGGGTTGTAGACGCGTTTAATCCTATCCAGCGGCACTCCCTGCATTTCCATGTTGAAGACAGGGCTTCTAAATATGTATATTGGAGCGTTCTGCCTTAGGAATTCCTCCCTATCTTTAAGCCTGTACACTTTACGGTATTTCACTCCAAGTCTAACTCTACTTCCGCCTTCGTCTGGAACGTATCTTAAGTAGGCTATCACTCTGTCCGGCGGGTGGGAGAAGCCTTTAACGTCGAATATGAAGCCTTCCAAGGTTTCTATAAAGTCTCCCTCTCTCAGCCTCATACCTCTGAGTAGTAAACCTATGTAACGCTTATATAAAGAGTTGCCGATATCAATCCCACGCTATGAGGCTGTTTAGAGATAGAGACTTCATAGAGACGTATGAGGGGATGTTCTTCTGCGTTATTGGAAACGTCCACCCCACTGATAGGGTGATATCCTATTTGAAGTATGTTCCAAGCGATTTAGGGCTTTGGGGTAGGGGTCGTAAATACGCTCGAATACTGAAGTCCTACACAACCGTTTCCGTGAGGGAGGTTTTAAACTTCTTGAAAAGCAACTTTCCGCGCTATGTTGGAGAGCTGGATGCTATGGGTTTAGAGATGATAGTGGTTCCGGTTGAAGGTGTTAAGACGCATTTTAAACCCGAGGTTCGGTTGAAAGAGCTCTACGGGGAATCTGTTGAACGTTTGGATGTTTTAGAGAGGAAGACCGTTGAACTGGTAAACGTGCTTTCTGAGGCTAGTGGTATACCCGTTGAATGTTTCGGAGTGACAGGTTCGATACTTCTTAAAATCCACAATCCGTCGTTCTCAGACGTAGATTTAACTGTTTACGGTAGGGTTAACGCCTCTAAGATTAGAAACGCTCTAGTTGAGCTTAAAGAGAACGGGTCTATACGTTGGCTTAGCGGTGTTGAATTCGATAGGTGGGTTTATGATAAGGCGAGACAGTATAGGTTGAATTTGAAAGACGCCTGGGAGATATGTCGTAGAGTGTGGAGTAGGGGATTCTACGGAGATACGGAGTTCTCTGTACACCCTGTGAAGACTGAGAAGGATTCTTCAGAACGCTATGGGGATATTGTATACAGGCCTTTGAGCGGTCTGGCTAAGATTAAAGCTACAATAGTTGATGTTGAAGATTCCTACTTCATGCCTGCTTTCTACATTGTGTCTGACGTTGATTTTCTGGGGGGTTCTCCGGTTGAAGATTTAACCGAGATCGTGACCTATGAAGGGTTTTACGCGGGTATTTTCAATGAGGGTGAGGTTGTGGAGGCTGTGGGTAAGCTGGAGTCCGTCTTAGATAGGAGGACTGGTGAGACGCGTCATAGGTTGGTTGTTGGAAGCTTTGAAGCTGAGTGTAGCGATTACATCAAGCCTATAGAGGGTTGAAATTTTTAAGCACTTAACACTACCTTATTATGAGGTGTCTGGTAGATGGATGTGTTAGAGGCTATTAAAACTAGGCGTAGTATAAGGCGTTATAAGGATAAGCCTGTTGAAGATGAGAAGATTATCCAATGTCTTGATGCGGCTAGGTGGGCTCCGTCCGCTATGAATTCTCAGCCTTGGGAGTTCATAGTTGTGAAGGATCTGGATGTGAGGAGGAGGTTGGCTGAGATCCATAGATATGGTAGGCATATGGCTCAAAGCCCCGTCGTAATAGTCGTCTTAGTTAGACCTATTTCTAGGTATTGGCATGGAGATGCCGCTGTGGCTACGCAGAATCTGATGTTGGCCGCCCACTCGCTGGGTTTAGGTACGTGCTGGATGGGTGTGATAGATACTGAGTTTGAAGAGCCTATTAGGAAGCTTCTAGCTGTGCCTGAAGACTTGAGGGTGCTTTGCACCGTATCTTTAGGATATCCCGATGAGTCGCCTTCAAGAGGTAGAGTACCGTTGGAGGAGAAGGTTCACTGGGAGAAGTATGGTGTTAAGAGGAAGCTGGGATTGTAGGATTCTCTTCCTTTTTTACTTTTAAATGAAATAAAACGTGGGTTTAGTCGTCTAAAAGTATGGCTTCCATTTCCTCGGATTCAGATTCTTCGGCTAATGGTATACCTGTAGCTTTAGAAGCTCTCTCCGTTAGGGCGAATAGGTCTTCTCTTGAGGCTAAGTTTAGTTTAAACTTGCGCATTCCTGCTAGAAGCTGTTGTAACCCTATTTTCATCTTCTCCATGTATCCATATATGCCTATAGCACCCCAAGGTGCCCTGTTGATCCTATCTCTAAGGTAGGCTTTAAGCTCTGGGAGAAATGGGTAGAATTTTTCAGGGTCGCTACCGTATACTGCTGTGAATTGTCTTGGTAGGTTTCCCTCTTTAGCTAATCTGGCGAAGTATTCAGCCTTCATGGCTGCTGTTAACATAGCTCTACCTATGACTACGGCTTTAACGTACGGGCCTTCTCCAAAGTTGCTTAAAGCTATAGCCTTTAAAACCTGTGTTTCGTTTACAAATCCACCGGCCATAACTATGTCTGGCACATGCCTCCCCCTCTTCTTGAGTATTTGAGCCGCCTTTAAGACCTGTGCTTCTAAGTATACTGTTGGCACGCCCATTTCATCCATCATTGGAACCGGGCTCATACCCGTGCCCCCTTCGCACCCGTCGAAGGTTATGTAGTCTATTTTAGCTTCGGATGCGAGTTTAAGCGTGTAGGCTGTAGCCGCGGGTCTGTAGGCTCCTGTTTTTAAGCTTACGTGTTTGACGCCCTGCTCTCTAAGCTTGTCTACGTTTTCTAGAAACTCTTCTTTTGAGGTTATTCCCACTCGGCTGTGTCTTTCAAAAGTCTTTATGAAGCTGCTTTTGAACGCTGCTTGAACCTCGGGTTCTTCGGGGTCTGGTATGACTAGGTAGCCTCTCCTCTTAAGCATTATAGCTTTTTCAAGGTCGTCGGCTCCAACTTCGCCACCTGTTGCTTTAGCCCCTTGACCCCACTTCCGCTCTATAACATCTACTTCTAGTTTAGTTATCGCGTAGACGTCTACGCCAAGCCTCTGGTCTTCGACGTTTGTCTGAACGGCTATTCCGCCGTATTTTCCATCCCAGAACTCTCTGAAGGCTTCAACCCTAGACCTTAGGTCTGGCGATTCTACTAGTTTACTCTGTGATATTTCAGCCTCCGGGTCCATGCCGCATACGTTTTCACCTACTGTAACTATTGTACCTGTTAGTGCGCAACCGACTGCCTATTATATGTAGTCGTGGCGGAGGCTTCCTTGTCGGATTCGTGTAATTTTTAAGGCTTATTCGGTTAATCTTTTATAGTTTAACTGTGTTAGATGTGTGTGGGGTGGGTGTGTGAAGGCTTATATTCTCGTTAATTCTGAGCCCCGTATGATATGGAGGGTTGCTGAGGATGCGCTTAGGATTGAAGGTGTTAAAGAGGCTTATGCTGTGACTGGGCAGTTTGACGATGTTATAGAGGTTGAGTTTGAGAAGATGGAGGATCTAGGTAGGATAATCGAGAAGGTTCAGAGTATAAAGGGTGTTCTTAGAACTCAGACTTTGATTACGATCCCACCGCCTGTGAGGGATTAACCCGTTTAATGGGTATTCGGTAAGTCTTCTAGGCTATTCTAACATTTTTATTGAAGTGGTGGGGGGAAAGGGAAAAATAAGGTGTGTTTAGAGGCTGACGCTATCTAGAGTATTTGAACCTCAGCTCTTTTAGAATGTTTTTCAGTTCTTCCCTGGATGGGAATATTATCGCGTTGTTTGGGCACATTTTGGCGCACGTTTGGCAGCCGACGACGCATTCGTAGGGGTTTTTAACGACTGGACGTGGAGGGTTTCCATCGACGTCGTAGACTTTATGTCCTGCGGCGTGGTCTGTTTTAACGCATGTCAGGCATCCTGTGCATTTACCGTAGTCTATTCTTGGAAACCATGGGATTTCTCTCCTGGGGATTCCCATGTACGTCTCTCCCATCGTCTCACACCTTTAGAAGGATGTTGCCTTCATCCTTGAGGCGTTTTTACTGTTTTCCGAGGATTTTGTTGACTGCTTCTTGAACCTTCTTCATCGCTTCAGCCGTATCCATGTTTCTCAAGTCTAGTGAGACCAGTTGCTTTTCTATGTCTAATCCCTTCGCTTTAAAGGCTTCGCCGAATAGCCTCTTCTGCATCCTAGGGTCGCATCCGCCGACTACGTATACGATGTCTTTCCTACCTTCCTGTAGGTAGTCTCTCCAGAATCTGTCCCCATCGTCTACGCAGAGTTGTGGGTGTACTATTGCGTACTCAACGTCAAGCTCGTTTCGGATGAGGTTTATCAGCTTCCATAGGTCGAGCTTGCTGAAACCGGGGCATTCGCCTGTGCATATGCACATTATAAACCGCGGCTTTCCACCCATGTCCTGCCACCAGATTTTTCTCCTAGAAAAATATCGAAATATTTAAATGTTTTGATGCTTTGCTAAAGGCATATAAATGGGTAGGTTTCATAGTTTGGGGGTGGACGTTTGACGTTAGAGCAACCCGATGTTGGCGCTATCTTCGATGATGTTTTAATTGGTGAGAGGAGTAGGCTTTTTAAGGCTTTAGCCAACGAGACGAGGTTGAAGATTCTGATGCTTCTAAGTGTTAGAGGTGAGATGTGCGTTTGTGAATTAATGTCTGTTTTACGTTTAACTCAGCCTACGGCTTCCCACCATCTTGGGATACTTAAGAATGCTGGGTTGATAAGAGAGAGGAAAAGTGGTAGGCTTGTTTTCTACAGTGTGGCTAATGTTAAGCTTTTAGAGGGTTTACGAAGGTTAAACCTCCTATAGCTTTAGGGTTTAGCTTGGATGCTTGCTGTTCTAATTCTTTACTGTATCTGAAAACTTTTCCCTTAGAATTGCGAGTATTTTAGTGGTGTTTGATCTGCGTCTCGAAGAGTTTAAGAGAATTGTGTTTGATGAAGTTGTACAGAGGAGGGAGGAGGGCTACGATACTAGGGATGTGGAGGAGAAGCTTTCAAGGATTAGAGAGCCTTCTATTTCAGATTTGAATAATGTTCTCAGGGATTTGGAAAACTGCCCTTTAAAGGCCGATTTTCCGTACGTTGAACCCTCAGATTTGGATTCTATCATCACTGAACGGCCTGAGGCTCCTAAGAGGTTTGAGCTGGCTTTATCGGATGATGAAATTCTAGATAAGATCTACGGTGGTTGGCTTGGACGTTGCGCTGGCTGTATGCTCGGTAAGCCTGTTGAAGGTTTTAATAGGAGCCAAGTTGAGCTTTGGCTACGTATTACAAACGCCTATCCACTTGACGACTATTTCCCACCTATACGTGACATGCCCGATGATGCGCCAAAGTGGTTGAGGGATAGGGTTTCTCAGGTGGAATATGCGTTCAAGCGGACCGGTGTAGGTGTTTTACGTGGACAGATAAGCCGTGTAGCTAGAGACGACGATATAGACTATACGATACTAAACCTCTACGTTTTAGAGAATTACGGTTTGGAGTTTACAACCGTGAATATTGGTGAAACTTGGCTTACACTTCTCCCATACTGGCAGGTTTATACGGCTGAGAGGGTTGCATATAGGAATCTCGTTAAAGGTTTAACTCCTCCTGAAACTGCGACGTACATGAACCCCTACAGGGAGTGGATTGGAGCGCAAATTAGAGCCGATGTTTGGGGTTATGTGGCTCCCGGGAAACCTGAGCTTGCCGCTGAACTGGCCTACCGTGACGCACGGCTTTCACACGTTAAAAACGGCATATACGGTGAGATGTTTGTGAGCGCTATGATAAGTGCTGCGTTTGCGACGGATGATGTTGGGGAGATCGTGCAAGCTGGGCTCTCCGTAATCCCAAGGAACTCTAGACTTGCAGAAGCTGTGAAAGATGTCTTAAATTGGAGCGTTAAATTTAACGATTGGAGGGATACGTTGAGTAGGATATATGAGAAGTATGGAAGCTATCACCCAGTACATACGGTAAACAACGCTGCTGTAGTTTTGATGGGTTTGCTCTACGGTGGGGGAGACTATGGGAAGAGTATAGCTATAAGCGTTATGGGTGGTTTGGATACGGACTGTAACGGTGCGACTGTAGGCTCGATACTCGGTGTGATCTTAGGTGCGGAGGCGTTGCCTGAAAAGTGGGTTAAGCCTTTAAACGATTTGGTTGAAAGCTATGTGGTGGGGTATAACGGTAGTAGGGTATCGGAACTGGCTGAGAGGACGTTTAGAATGGCGAAGAAGACTGTTGAAGTTTAAGTTGTGGTATTTCATTTTCAATTCTATCTTTAGATGGTTGTAGCGTTCACTACTCTAGTAGTTTCTGGGAAAATATTTCAACTGTAGTGACGTATGGGTGGTTGAGGGGTTGGTTTTTCATAGATGGTGGTGGATTTTTATCTGTTGTCGGCTTTAAGTTCTTCCTGGTTTTAAGGAGGTTTACGGGGGAAATTTTTTATATTAATCTAGAATAAATGTGTTTTAGGTGGGATTTTGCCTAAAGTTTTAATTATAGCCGGAGATGGTGTAGAGGCTCAGGAGATTTTCTATCCGTTCTGGAGGCTTAAAGAGGAGGGTGTGGAGGTTGTTGTAGCCGCTCCGTCGAAGAAGACTCTGTTTACTGTTGTTCATGATTTTGAGCCTGGCTGGGAAACATATAGCGAAAAGCTCGGCTACAGGTTTGGGTGGGTCGACGCATCCTTTAAGGATGTTAAGCCCGAGGAGTTTGACGGCCTATTGATACCTGGTGGGAGGGCTCCTGAATATATGAGAACTTATGTTGAGCTGGAGCCTATAGTGAGACACTTTTTCGAGAAGAATAAGCCTGTAGCGGCTATATGCCATGGGCCGCTCGTAATCGCCGGGTATGGATTAGCCAAAGGTAGGAGAATGACGTGCTATATGGCTGTTGCACCGGATTTAAAGCAGGCTGGAGCCGAATACGTTGATCGAGAGGTGGTTGTTGATGGAAATTTGGTTACGAGTAGGGCTTGGCCGGATCTACCAGCGTTCATGAGGGAGTTTCTAAAGCTTCTAACAGGGAAGATTTGCTGAACTAGTGAACGAAGCTGTTGTATTTCCTCTCGATAGAAGTTTAGTAAATTGCCCTATCATTCTATTAATTCCCCTAAGAGCTATTCTAAAGTTCTCCTGGTTGCTCTATCGTCGATGCATCTGTGTCTCGGACGGGTCATAGATGTACATACATCCACCACGACGAGGTGGCCTCCGTTATATTAAAGTCCATATTCAGGGGTGTTTTAAAAATCGATGATGGAATCCAAGCCCTAGAGGCTGTAGTGGAGGTGCATACGCCTCAAACAGATGTACATCTCGTGCAGAAGTAGCTGCTGAAAACGGTGTAAAAACCATGTTGGTAGAATAGTTGCAAACCTTCAACCTTAATTTTAAACGGAGTTTAGAGTCAGCCCGTTTATAGAAGCCGCGATGTTTATAAGTGTCCGTATACTCATTAAACGCTTCTTCTGACTTTATCTTCGCCTTTAAACCTCCACAGCA
>CAZMSC010000039.1:0-14111 GCA_964568845.1 uncultured Candidatus Bathyarchaeia archaeon
TCGATCGAGTAGAGCGCTTTTACTGGCGTCCTCGGCGTCCAGAAGGTTTGATTAAATGTTGAGTGTTCAAAGGTTGACTCAGACATCGGGAATCATCCTACGATTGAAGCCTTCAAACATTTAAACCTAAAAATTTTCTATTAGACAACACGTATTTCGAGGTTAAGAGGAAGATGCTAAGGGTCGCGTACTCACACGTTAAGTTGATGGTGAGGCTCATTTAGACTTCGGTAAAGAAGAGGGAGGCTTGGAGAAAACTTGCCGAATGTAAATTCTAGAAACTTATTGTAATCACAATCTGTGTCCTCTACACGTGCTTTAGTTTTAATAGAATCTTCCGGTAAGTTATCGGAATGGTGTAATCGTGCGTAAAGTCGTATCTGTTCCACGCGGTTCAACTGCAACATTAGGGTTTGTTGATGGAGACCTGCACGTGGGCGGGGATTCAACTATAAAAGCTGAAGAGAGGTTGCAAAACATTACAGTTTCAGGTATTGTACGCTGTGAGGGAGAATGCTTCTTCAACTGTGGTCTTATAGCCGAGTCTTTGGATGGGCATGATGGCGATATTACGGTTGAGGGCGATCTATCAGTTAACAAGGTGAAGATCAGAGAGGGTGGGCTTCACGTAATCGGAAACCTATCGGCGAAAACGTTAGATGTGGATAGAAAAGTTGCTGTTGAAAAAAACCTTAACGTTGAAAGGGTTAGAGTCGGTGGAAGCCTTGAAGTAAGAGGCGATACAAAAGCCTTAGATATAGAGGTTGGCGGCTCATATAAGGCGTCTGGTAATGTGGAAATGGAAACTATTAACGTAGGTGGAGCGGTTGACATTGAAGGCGTTGTGAAGGGCTTACGGATTGAAGTAGGCGGGTCCTTCAGAGGAGGAGGGCTGGTGGAGGTCAAAAAGATAACGGTTGGGAGTACAGTTAGAGTTGAAGCTGAAGTTAAAATTGAAGATATCGACGTTGGAGGTACGGTTGTAATTAAGGGCGGTGAAGTGAAGGATAGAATTAACGTAGGGGGGACGTTTGAATCAACCGGTCCCCTTAAGTTTAACAAAATCGACGTTGGCGGTGCTGTGAAGCTCTCTAATCGATGTGAAGGTGGAAAAATAAATGTCGGAGGTTCTTTAAAAGTCGACGGAGACCTTGTATTTACAAGTATAGATGTCGGAGGTTCCGTTGAAATAACTGGTGATGCTAGAGGTGAAAACATAGATGTTGGCGGTAGGCTAAGCGTGGGGAGAAGTCTAAGCTTATCCGGTAGGTTAGATGTCGGAGGTTCTGCTGAAATAGGTGACTATGTGAAGGTTAAATCCATAGATATTGGCGGCTCTCTGAGGGCTTCGACTGTTGAAGCTTTAGACGCCGTAAAAGTCGGAGGGTTGATAGAGACTTCGAAGGGTGTGAAGGCTAACTACATAGAGATTGGTAGGCGAGGTGAGGTTCGGGGGCCTTTAATAGGCGTTAGTGTTCTCATACGGGAGAGGGCTAGAGTTGAAGACGTCTACGCTGACACTTTAACGTTGGAGGAGAATTCAAGGGCTAGAAACATCTATGCGAGAAGGATATATGTAGAGTCTGGCTGTAGAATACTTGGAGAAGTACAGTACACCGAGCTGTTGGAGAGGGAGGAAGAAGTTTTATTCGCTCAGACGCCGGTGAAGGTTGAAAAGCTACCTTCCTCACCACTTTAATGTCGATTCAAAAGTTGATAACGCTATGAGTGGGAGAAGGACAAAATATGAAATATACTCCGATATATTGGAAACTGTCTTAAGAAGAGGCCCATCTCCTTTAACGAGAATAGCTTACGGCGCTGGGCTTCCAGTTGATAGGGCGAAAAAGGCTCTGCAGTTTCTGGTAGCTCGTGGTCTTCTAAGAGAAGAGAGGATAGGCGATATGAAGGTTTACGTGTTAACCAAGAGGGGTGGAGAGTTTCTAGAAGCCTTGAGGGTTGTGAAAAAGTACATGGGTTAGTTTTTAAAGTGGTTGTAAATTTCTCCATCTTCTTAGACGTGTTTATCCATAGTAAAGCTTTTACCTCTAAAAGAGCTCAATCTATTGAATATGTCAGTAAATAACGGTGTCGCTGTAGACGTTAGAAACCTCGTGAAATTCTTCGGGTCTTTCAAAGCCTTAGACGGCCTATCTTTCCAAGTTAAGGAGGGGGAGGTTTTCGGTTTAATCGGGCCTAACGGTGCCGGTAAAACCACTGCCTTGAGGATTCTCGCCACCCTTCTACTTCCAACGGAAGGCTCTGTGAAAGTATTCGGATATGACGTTATCTCTCAAGCCGCCGATGTAAGACGTATAATGAGCTACCTCGCCGAGGATGCTGGAGCCTATAGAAACCTCTCAGGGTTGGAGTACCTCTCAATAATGGCTAGGATATACTTCCACTCTAGAGATGAAGCTTCAGAAGCCGTTGATCGTGCCGTTGACATTTCAGGGCTTGGCGGTAAAATACACGATAAGATTAAGACCTACAGTAAAGGTATGAAGAGGAGGCTTCAGATAGCGAGGGTTTTTATGTTGAAGCCTAAACTAGCCATACTCGACGAGCCCACAGCGGGTTTAGACGTTGTGCATGCAAGTTACATAAGGAAGCTTATAAAAGATTATGCAAACAAGTACAGTGTAACAGTGATTATGTCCAGCCACAACATGCTTGAAGTAGAATACGTCTGCGATAGAATAGCCTTAATAAACAAAGGTAGAATAGTGGCTGAAGGTACACCGGATCAGCTTAAAACTTTTTGGAACGCTTCAAATCTTGAAGAAGTATTCATAAAGGTGGTGGATATTGGGCAGCTTCCTCCCTCTGGTTGAAAAGGAGATTAAAGACTTGCTAAGAGACCCTAGGATCTACATAGGTTTACTGGCGCCAATTCTAATAATGCCTATAATCGGCTTAGCAATATCTGCAGCTATGCAAAGCTCCATTGAAACGATTTCAAGAGAAGGCGTTAAAGTCGCAGTCATAGACCTGGATGAAACATCCATCAGCCACGAGTTTATAGGTTTTATGCATGGCCTTGGCTTAAACGTGTCAGAATCTCCCTCATTGGAGGTTGAAGATGCTATTGAAGAGCTTAAAGGTAGCGATACCAGAATTTTGATAGTTGTGCCGAATGGCTTTGAATCCAACGTCACAAGCTTTAGAAGAGCTCAGGTGAACGTGTTCTTCATCGTTAAAAGCATGGGTTTAAGTAGCGTCGGCATCTTCTCCGTGATTGAGAGTGTTTTAAACGCCTATTCCAGAGCCTTAGTAGAATCTTTTATATCTTCTAAAAGTCCTGAAGTCAACCCTGAGGACGTTTTAAACCCATTAACCACCGTAAGCTATACGGTTGTCAAGGATAAGATTCTCAAGGTTTCACCAGGCGTTTTATTTAACCAGTTCTTCATGGGCTCTGGGATAATGGTTCCGATCGTTTTAATGTTGGTTTCAATGACAGTTGCACAGATAGCCGCAACTGCTACGGCTGTTGAAAACGAGGAGAAAACCCTTGAAATCCTACTGACGCTCCCTATCAGCAGGTATCGTATTTTGATGGGCAAGCTTATAGGGTCAGCGGTCGTGGCGATGCTTGGAACCGTTCTCTTTATAGTCGGGTTAACCGTGTATTTTCAAAGTATTTTCAGTCTCCCCGTGATGACTGGGGAGGGTTTAACCGTTTCACTGGAGCTTCCGACGGCGTCGCTTGAAAGCTATGTAATGCTGTTCGTAAGCCTCCTCATAGCGATATTTTTCGCAACTTCTCTAGGCGTTATAATAGGGGCTTTGAGTAGCGACGTCAGAATATCCGGCTCCTTGGTCGGGTTTGTGCAGATACCAATAATGATTCCGATGTTCATGGTCATATATGGCGACGTTGGAAGTCTACCGTTGGCGTTGCGATTATTCATCTACGCTTTACCTCCAAGCTATCCGATGCTTATAGCTCAGAGTATGTTCTTCTCAGAGCTTCCATTTGAAGCGCTTCTAGGAATACCGTATTCAGCCGCATTTACCGTCTTCCTAGTATATTTGACTAGTAAACTTCTGGTGCCTGAGAAGCTTCTATCTATCCAATATAAGCTGTTAATGCGTAGAATGAAAGGTAGAGCTATACCATAAATTAGTATGCTTTACCTAAGTAGACGTACTCTCCAGCCTCCCTGCCACATACTATGCATTTCTCCCCTTCAGAGGGTTTAACCCTGTTTTTAAGGGGTACTCCTCTGACTTCTAGACCCAACACTTCCTTAAGCTTTATAGAGCAGCTT
This sequence comes from uncultured Candidatus Bathyarchaeia archaeon, assembly GCA_964568845.1. Classification (GTDB taxonomy): domain Archaea; phylum Thermoproteota; class CALKCG01; order B24; family B24; genus DTBU01. The sequence continues at coordinate 4,275 of CAZMSC010000039.1, forward strand.
TCACCGTCGAAGTCTATCGAGCAGAACGGGGCGATTATGAAGCCGCCTCTATCTGCTAGGTCTTTAACTTCGTCAAAAGTGGTGGCTTTAAATATTCTCAGCTGAAGGAACTCTTCAGCCCTCTTCCTAAGGTTTTGAAGAGACTCGTCGCCAAGCCTCCTAACGGCTTCAACAAGCCCGTCAAGTTGAACGACTATTCTACTACGGTCATCCCTCCTAAATAACGTTACAGATTTTGCTTCAACTTCCCTGATGCCGACTTCAGCCCTTATTGGAACTCCCATCATCTCCCAGTAGTAGTATTTCGCGCCGGGAGTCTTATCTGAAAAATCCGCTTCTACCCTGAAGCCGGCTGCCTTCAGACTCCTGTAGACTTCCATGCAGTATTTTTCAACGGGCTCCTTATGCTCTTTCGCAAATATTGGAACTATGATAACTTGAATGGGGGCTATTTCAAATGGCACTATGAGGCCATTATCGTCACCGTGTATGGAGATAACTGCGGCTAGAATGCGCCATATGCCAGGTCCATAGCATGTCTGGTAAGCGTACTTCCGCGTGCCGTCGCTGTCTAGGAATGTGATTTCAAAGGCTTTGGAGAACCTCTGGCCCAGGTAGTGTGTGGAGGCTATTTGAAGTAGTTTTCCATCAGGCATTATACAGTCGGCGGCGAACGTTTTGACGGCTCCTCTAAACTTATCCCATTGCGGTCTCTCTAAGAATATAAAAGGTATTCCAAGCCTCCTATGGATGACTTCTTCAGCGATCTCCATATCCTCTTCAACCTGTTTGTAAGCCTCCTTCTCCGTGGCGAAGACGTCGTGCGCCTCTATCCAGAGGAACTCCCTACCTCTGATCAGAGGCTTGGTTGACTTAGTCTCATACCTGAAAACTGAGCAGCTTTGATAGAGTTTTAGAGGTAGGTCTGATACGCTTCTTATCCATAGGGAGTAGAGCGGGTAGAAAGCCGTTTCAGAAGTGGGTCTTAATGCAAGCCTCTTCTCAAGCTCGTCATCCCCGCCATGAGTTATCCAGAATACCTCAGCTCTAAAACCTTCAACATGCTCTTCCTCTTTTGAAAGGCTTTCCTCAGGTATTACCGTTGGGAAGAGCACGGGTCTATGCCCCCGTTCTTCAAGCTCGTTTTCATATAAGCGGTAGATCTGTTTAAGCATGGTCATAGACCAAGGCCTATGAACTATGAAGCCTTTAACGTTATACCTGTCGTCTATAAGCTGTGCCTCCCGGATTATCCTGTTAAACCAGTTGGAGAAGTCGCCATTTTTATCTACTTTGAAAGTCTCTTTCGACATGGCTTTCCAACTCCTTATTAGGATTGGGAAAAGCTATATAAATGCTACTGGAGGGGGTTAGACACTGTTTAATTTATGGCTCAACTTGGAGATTTTCCAACTCTTCCTTATAAGCCGTTCTGAAAGCTTACTCCCGTAGTTTTCTTTCAGAAAACTTATGGTTTTTAAGTCTGAAGGGTAGCCGCTTCCGAAATCTCCATATAGGTCTCTAAGCGACCGAACGATTCTGTCTCTCAAGACCTTAGCCACTATAGATGCTGATGCTACGGCTGGGTGGTCGTCGTACTTTCCGTGGAGGGCTATTACTTCAGCATTCCACGGGACTTCAGACTTCAAAGTTCTACAGAACCTCGTCAAGTTTACGTCTGGGCAGTCGACGTATATTTTCGTAGCTCTAAGCTCTCTTACTATGCAGGCGATCTCTTTAAGTTCTAAAGCGTTTAAACCGCCTATCGTCTTCTTAAATTTAACATATCGATCTATTATGTTTGGGTTTAACACGGTAAATGCTACTCTGACAGCCCCGTCAACTATAAACTCGTAAAGCTTCTCCCTTCTCTCCGGTGGAAGCCTCTTAGAATCTTTAACACCTTGTGATTTAACAGCCTCCAAGAAGTCCTCCTCTAGTAGAACTCCCGCTATAACCATTGGTCCTATGGCGCTGCCTCTACCAGCTTCATCCACACCAGCTATAGTGTTATGCAAGATGGCTTTCACCTTGTTGAAAGTATCATGACGTGGTCTTTGTCAAAGGGCTCAAGTTTAATCGTGGATTCTATCTTGAACCCCCTGCTCTGTAAAACCTTGGCTTCTTCTCTAAATATTTCTACAGGTTTTCTTGAAACGTCTATACTCCTCGCCTTTACCGCCAGCATTATACTCCCACCTTTCTTAAGGTAGAAGTCTGCGTTATCTGACAATATCCTAGCTTGATCTGGCTGAGCGATGTCGCAGTATATTACGTCAACCTCATCGACATATGGTAGATAAGACCCTGGAAACCTGGCGTCGGCGAGTATAGGCATAACGTTTCTCCTAAAAGATGAAACCTTTTTTATAAACTCCCGCATAACTCTCGGGCTGAACTCAACAGCATACACCAGTCCCCTTTCCCCTATTATGTCGCTAACGTGGCTTACGGTGGTTCCAGAGCCGGCTCCAAGATATAGGACTTTAACTCCTTCTGAAATCGGTAGGCGTTTAAGACCTTTAAGTAAAGCTGCTCCAAGCTTGCTCCTATACGGATCCCAAAGCCTATACTCTACCCCTTCGATTTTAACGAGCCTTTCACCGTACACTTGAACTGTTGGAGCTAAGTTTATGGTGGCTAATCTACGCTCACCTCCGAGGGCTATCTGGTAGACCCTATTAAAACCTTTGAAGCCTTCAACTTTAACCACAGTTATCTATTAAGATTTAGTAAGAACTCTTAACTAAATTTTACCATTTAGCTTTGACTGAACTGGTCAAGTGAAGCTTGTCGGATTAAACTTTATACCAAAGATTTGTTAGAATTTACCGACTGAGCTAAATGGTTAAGTTTAAATGTACACTGTGTGGTGTTTGTTGTAGCCAATACTGGGTTCCGGTTACACATTTAGATGTTTGGCGTATAGTACACTATGGCGGATACGATGCTCAAGAGTTTCTAACGATTTATAGAGCTGAAGATTACAAGAGCACTTTTCCCAAAGTCTCGCTCTGGGAGGGTGAAGGATACCTGGGGTTGAAGAGGTTTCCAGACGGGTTTTGCGTTTTAAATAGGAATAGAATCTGTACGGTGCATCGGTTTAAACCTTTGACATGCCGCTTCTACCCCTTCATATATGTGACGTCTAACGGTAGGGTCACCGGTGTAGAGGTTAATAAAAGTGCTGTTAAATACTGCCCGGGTTTGATATGTGACGGTGATCCCATCGACGCTGAGACCTACAACAGCCTCATACGGCTCGCTGAGACTAGAATGGTTGAGAGGAGCCTGTATGCTAAAGCTGTTAAAGAATGGTCTTCAGAGTACTATGGAAGGGGATTTTTCAAAGAACTCTTAGATTTTTTGATTGAGAAGGCTGAGGAGGATGCAAACGTCCTCATACGTAAAGGTATATGGATTAAATAGGGGTATTCTTTAAACTTCGAGACTCCTCTCCCAGTAGGTGCTGTACTTCATCTGGAACTCATAAGGCATGTCTTTAAGCTCATCTCTAATTATCGTGAAAGCCGCTTGAGGAGGTATTATCCCTCTTTCAGTTATTATGAGGTCTATGTACTCTGGAGGTGTTACGTCGAAGGAGGGGTTTCTGACAGAACCGTGCTTCCAACGTTTAAAGACGGCGGCCGGAACCACCTCCTCCGGCTCCCTCTCCTCGATTTTGACAAGTTCTCCTGCAAGTGTCTCGGGGCTGAACTTATACGTTTCAGCTGCGACAAACACCAAGGCTCTGGATTCATATGCGGCTAGAGCTATGATAGACGTACCTATCTTATTTACGACCGCTCCGTTGGCTGCCACGGCGTCGGCACCTACTATAACCTTATCCACCTTTTTCATGAGGAATCTGGCAGCGCTATCTATGATCAGCGTAAACGGTATTCCACTCTTCTCAAGCTCTTCAGCAGTTATAAACCCTTGATACAGCGGTCTGGTTTCGGTAACTATTACTTTTATGTTCTTACCCATCCTATGGGCCGTCTTTATAACGTTCAAAACGGCTGTACTGTGGCAGTGTGTCATTATGGTGTCGCCGTCGTTTATCCTCCTAGCCCCTATTTCACCTATCTTTATAGATGCCTCCCTTATCCTTCTGAGGAATTCTCTACAGGCATCTAATGCTCTGGCTTTAACATCCTCAGCTTTCAATCCGTTCTCTTTAGCCTTATAGACTTCAAACATGACGTATCTTACAGCGTTTGGAAGGGAGACCGCCGTAGGCCGTGTAGCTAAAAGCTTCTGAGCTACGTAATCTAGTTCTTCAAACACTTCCTCAGGTCTTTCAGATTTACTGTTCTCGGCAACGATACTTAAAGCTCTAACACCGGCTTCCGCTATTTTCGAAGCCCCTCTTATCTGCATAGAGCTTATGCCATTTACGATGTCTAATACTTCTGGTGGGAGTTTAAATTCCATAATCCTAAAGAAATTTAATTGATAGTTTCTCCATTATAAAGATAACTGTTTTTTAGATGGATCAACAGACCAGGCTTCAATTAACTCCAACGACAGATAGGATTGAAGCATTAAGATGTCTAATGTCGTTGCTCCTACTCGGTCAAGCTGAGGTTTCCGCTCTTCCTGTAAACCCATTTAAAGCCTCCGCCTTTCCTCCTCTTCACTTTAGACCTTTCCAGAACTCCTAGGACGACGAGTTGTTCTAAGCTCGGTCTGATGTGTTTTAAATCCTTCGGATGCCAACACCTCCGTATCAACTCATTCGCCACGTCGCTTGCCGTTTTCCAATCGTTGAAGAAGCCCTCTTTCATAAGTAGGATTATTCTGCCTAAGAGCTCATCTTCGCTGATTCTAATTTCCAGAGGCTTCTTTTCCAACACTACTTTTGGAACTTCAACTCTAAGAGATATGTTGCTGGCTTTAACAGCCTTCTCCAACGCTTCAACTCTGCACTGTAGGTTTTCAACGAGCGCCTTAATATCCTTAACAGTTCTGCTGACCTCTTCTATGCTCATAGATTAAGCCTTCAAATTAACAGTTCACATGCGCATAGTTATATTTTACTATAATGAAGTTCTCGGTTTTTCAAACGCTGAATGAAGCTAGTCTACGTATCTTCAAACATTTCGTTTACACGAGTCCTCGGAAACCGCTCACGTTTTCCGAACGGCGTCTTCATTTACATCCGTCGTTGTTGACGTCTCCTACTAGACATATGGAGTTGCGGTTTCCGACGGTTTTGGGGTCTATGAAGGAGTGGCGGAACTTAACCCTCCTGCTCTGAATAATAGTTATGGTTGAATGGGATAAGGGTTTCAATATAACGTTTAAATTCAGCCCGTCGATAGTGCTTCAAATATCAGGATAAAGCCGAACAGTATGAATACGATCGATGTTCCTATTTTCAAGTACCTATCTTCTACAAGCCTTAGAATTTTACTGCCCAGTAGAACCCCTATGCCAGTTATTAGGCTGAAGGCCATCATGACGCCGATCAAAACCATGAGCGGGTTTTTAAACTGAGCCGCTAAGAGTATTGAGGCCATTTGAGTTTTATCGCCTAGCTCCATAAGTGAGACTAGGGAGAAGGTTTTGAAGAATGATGTTTCAGCTTTATCTAAAGTCTTCCCGCTCTCTCTACGGAGGAGATGTATCAACCCGCAAATTATGAAGGTTAAACCCGTGGCTAAGCCTACTATATTTCTAGGTAGTAGGCTTAGTAGCTCCCCACCCAGTAGGGCGCTTAAACCGTCAACTATGAAGAAAGCGGTCATAGCGCCTGAGAAAACTGAGGCCGCTGAAGACCTTGAAGATAACATGATCGTACACATCTGAGTCTTGTCGCCTAACTCGGCTAGGAATATCAATGTAAAAGACGTCAGAAGAGGGGCTAGATCAAGCTCCATACAAGCCCTTTAAAAGAATGCTCACCGATATATGTTTTTCCGGGGAGGTTTCAAAGAGCTAAATTTAAAAGAGGAAAAACGCCTATACTTAATGGAAGCGGGGGTAGCCAAGCCTGGTCTAAGGCGCAGCGCTGAGGAGGTAGTGGTAACCCTCAGAGCCGCTGTGGGGTAGCCCTTCGTGGGTTCAAATCCCACCCCCCGCACTACGAACGAACCCCCTGCACCTTCACCTCCTTTTGCGGAAGAATTTAAGCCCGTCTTGTTCGCAGACGTATTTGAAGTCAGATGCAACCAGGCTTTTCGCCTCCTCAATGCTTCCGGCTGTTTTGCATGTTTACTCATCGTTCTACTCCTTAAATATTGCCTCATCATTTTAGAGACTTCATGGAATTGCATGGCGATGTCTAATGAGCGAAATGGAAGACTACATCCACTAGGGAAACAATCCTATTAACACTCAGATTCGTCCCACTAAACGGGAGGGAAGAAGCAGTAAATGTTGTTCCACAAATTTAATAAATAAGGTATGATGTAAAAAAGAAAGGAGCGAGTAAATTTTATCCAGCTTGATCAGCTTTTAAACGACAGAGAAAAGCTGATGAACTGGATTCTTATGCTTTGCTCCTTCAATAGAAGCGAAAAGGGAGGGTTCAAGTGCAAAAGTGTAGAAAACAAAATCTGTTGATGAAAGCTCTCATCATGTTAGAAGTTGCAATTGTTGTCAGCTCCTTCGCTATAAGTGGAGAAAAATGTAAAGCTCCTCAGCTAGCATGCGTATTCAGATAGATAAAGATGCCTGCTTAATGGGGGAAAAGTCTATGTTAAGCGTGTTAAGCGTGGAAAAAGGGAAGGGAATTATGGGGTAAGAATATGCGGCAACTACTTGATTTAAAGAAAGTCCTTAAGACTCTTATAGTTTTGGCTTTAATAACGACTATTGTCGCCAGCTCGTTTGAAATAATGCTTGTTAAAGGTGAGCCCCAGACGCAGCCTCCGACTGATGAAGAAAAAGAGATTTTCCAAACGAAAATAAATAGATATAAGGATCTGGGGCAAAAATCCGTAAAAAACATAACTGACAGCTTGGGAGCAGACGGGTCGGGGCAATGGGTCTCCATAGCAACAAAGGAGTGTCCCCACGCAGACTACGATAGTTGCGAAATAATTATTAGAACCAAGCTTGTTCATTTCAATTGCTCCATAGGACCTACAGAAGGAGACGGCAAGTTTGGCCGTGAAAGTGCAACGGTGGCCATCGAGGGTAGAGTAAAGAAACTGAGTATTACCTTTTATTTAATGATAAATCCTGATTTGGCCAAAGAAGCAGAAGAGAGCACAGCAGGTCAGATTGATGACGACTGCTTGCTTTATCACGAGCTTCTGCATGGACAGATTAAAGTAGATGAGATGAAGGATCCCAACTGGGCTGGTTGGAAAATGCTGTGTGAGTGTAAACCACTTTCAGAGTGGGGGGACATGATCGGTGCAGGGGACCCGGATCATAAAGTAATCCCTGGACTGGTAGAGGACTACATGGGCAGAATCGCCGAAGACCGGGGATATAAATTAGCTGTTGACCGTAGGGTTGCGGCTGCAGATGAAAATAGAGATTTCTCCGTTGACATCGTTATCCCAGATGACATACTGGAAAAGGAGACCATTGGTATTAGCTGGTACGGTTGGAATGTAGAAGAAGTGACGTATACCCAGGCAGGAAATAAGTTGACCATAAAAGGTAAAATACGGGCAGGTGCTACAAAAGGTAAGGTATGGGTCTACCTTGATCCAAGTGACGTAGGGATGATTATACATGTTGACATCTCTGCGTTGTTGCCTGTCGGAGGCGTTGTTCTCCCCGTTGATAAGTTTGGTTTGTTGGCTCCTTACATGGGTTTAGTCTCAACAATAGTGGCCGCTACAGTTGCCACAGCCGTTTACGTCAAACATGTTAATCGTAGAAAAGAGAAGCGATAACTCCCATTGCACCTCTATTTCCCCCATTTTTTCCCCTGCTAAGTAATCGAAGTTTACCTTGATATGAGTACTAAAAAGAGGACTCTGGGAACTAAAGCTCAACTCAGAGCCATAAAAGAAAAAGAGAGGCAAATAGCTACAGCCCTATTTTTGGCTTCCATCCTCATAGCTATTACCCTTTCCGCCCACTCAAGCTACTTGATACTTTATTCATCTTCCTGGGGACGGTGTTCTTCCAGAGCCCACCCTACATTAATATTTAATCCACCAAAATATTATCTTTAGTGATGGCTTATGTTCAATGAGCTCGTTGAGCTTGGGGGAAAAGGTTTGCCAGATGCAGATACTAGGATCTTTAGGGCTAAGCTTCTTGGGATGATGTATGAAGACTTATTAAAGGTTTGGTTTAAAGATTATACTGGTTACAATATCCTTGGAAAAGATGGAGGAGCAGGCTGTATTGTGGGCTACGTAACTACCGTTAATGGTGGAGTTTGGACGATAAACACCCAGTATTTACATCCGAGGATTATGAAAGCTTAAAGTCGCTGGCTAGGTCTATACTTAAGTATGTAAATGTTATAATAGGACTACGTTTACTGGAGTAAGTGTTAGGAGACTGTGTCAGCATATTTGATTGCAAAAACAGAAAAAGAAGGGGTTTGCGGGAGATTTCGCCGCCAGTCTTGGGTTCAAATTCCACCCCTACACTTTTCAATAAGCCTCTAGTTTTTCAGAATTTATTTCCGATTTCTTAGTTCTTGAATCTATATCTTTTTTAAGTTCTTCAAGCGATTGTATAGTAGTTGTCTAGTCGATCATTATTGGAGATACTGACCATTGAACAACAATGAGATATTCAAGGTATATGATGACGATGTACCTGAGCAGGCTGAGAAGGGGTATGATGAAATCGCAGACTGGTACTCAGCGAGAAAAAGGGGTTCCTATGAATTTAAGATCCTTTTACCAGCTATCTTAAACCTCTTGGGCAATCTTCTTGGGAAGAGTTTAATAGACATTGGTTGCGGTCCTGGCGTCTATTCCGTAGAGTTCGCAAAAAGAGGAGCCGATGTTTTCGGTTTAGACATCTCTCGAAAGATGTTGGACAAAGCTAGGAGTAACGCTGAAATCGCGAATATAAATTTGACGTTACAGAAAGCAGATGCACACTTCCTACCGTTTATGGACGGATCATTTGATATAGCTGTCCTGGTCCTCACGATCCTGGATGATAGAATAGTCCAAGAGGTGGCAAGAGTCTTAAAACCTGATGGACTGTTTTTGTTCTCAGATACCCATCCGATAATTGAGTCGAAGGGTAGATGGAGAAGTAATGGTATGGGTGCGGGGAGAATTATTGAAGATTATTTCTCTCCAGATGAGAGGGAGTGGCGAATAAAGCCGGCTTCAGGACGAGCCGTCATCTTTAAATATCGCACGCGAACGATTGAACAATGCGTTAACATGATTGCAGATGCGGGCTTCAAAATTCTAAGAATAGCAGAGCCCAAGCCTGGTAGAGATGTCAAAAAGAGTGATCTAGTGCATTATGATAGATGTTCAAGAGTACCATACTTCATAGTCTACCTAGCACAGAAGCACGTGTAAACAATAGGATTGGATAAGACGGAGACTTCAGCAAGCTTCAACCTGCACGATAAGAGAGTTGTCTCTTTTGCTCCTCGTGAAGGCTCGTCCTATAAACATGGCAAAGCGATGTTACAGTCTTCAATATTTTGCCACATTAAACAAGTGAGGAACAAATGTAGGTCAATGCTTGCACGTTAATAGCAGCCAAATTGTTGACGTGTAAGGTGTCAAGAGGAAAAGTGAAAAAGGATGCAAACATTCTTATGGAACGTTAAATCACTTCTTTCATAAAAATTCCGAGAATTTAAGCCAGAGTCTAAACATCTTAGAGAACGTGGGAGATGCGGTGGGCGGGATTCGAACCCGCGAACCCCGCCGTGGCAGG
>CAZMSC010000040.1:0-13096 GCA_964568845.1 uncultured Candidatus Bathyarchaeia archaeon
AAAAACCTATCCTTAAATTGAGCTGAAAAATTACTGGAAAAATTCGGAGTTAGAGTAATATTAGACATTTTTCCTTCTTTCTCGTAGTAAGTTGGGGATAAAATCATATAAGGTAAAGGTACTTGTAATAATGTCAGCATGTGAGAATATGGGTGTACCCCAATCTATGTCGCAGGAAAAACTGAGTAAGGAGGAAGTTGCGAAGAAAGCATCAGCTGCGATGATGAAGATAGTCCTTTACGTAGTACTGTATGTTATCGTTGCGGCGGTTATTCAATGGGTTTTCACAAGTTTCTTGCTACAGCTTATGGATTACATAGTATATGTGCAGATATTGCTTGCCGTAGCCTTCGGGTATCTCATTGTCAGCGGCGTTGCGTCCTTCTTCTACTGGTCTATGAGGGTAAAATACGACCATGCCACCGCAGCCGCTATTAGAAACGTTGTCAGAATCATAGGTATTGGGGCTCTAGTTGCGGCTATAGCTGGCGGCGTAGCTGGTGGTGCTGCTGGCGTTGCCTTAGGCGGATTCATAGGCATGGTCGTAGGCTTCGCCTGTCAGCAGGTGTTAGGGCAGGCTATTGCGGGACTATTTCTACTGATAGCTAGGCCGTTTAAAATTGGCGATGACGTCATTTTAGCTGGAGAAGATGGTACTGTGGACGACGTTGCAACACTATTTACGACTGTTATAAAGGCTGATAATGTAAGAGTATTGATACCGAACAACTCCATTATAGGAAGCAAGATCTATCTAAAGCCGAAAAAGTAAATGGTCAAAGCATTGCAAAACCATCAACAATTAAAGTCTAGATCTATCTGATTTCATTTGAAGCAATTTCCTTCATTTTTTATAACTGGCTGGGGAAGAACGGCGATTTAGTTTATTAAAACTTTCCCTCAAATCTGGATAGCAGATCAAGTAGTTGAAGTCATGGCTTTAACTTTACCATATAAAAGTCCCACGGAAGTTGAACTTATCCAGCTTACCTCTAGAAACATATTTATAGTTTCTAGATACCCCTTCTTCTGATGCTGTTGCTGTTCAGAAGATATGAATTCATAGTTGTATTTACGATTGTAGCTTTCATGGTATATGCTTGGGTCTCCAGATTTGGGTTTAGTTTACCTTCATCAGAGGGATATATGGTGCTTTTCAGAGAGGACGCCTGGCTTCTGGTATGTCTAGGCATCATAGCCACGGCGTCTGCTCTCTTCTCTCTCTTCTTGGAGTTTAAGCTTTCAAAGTCTGTTGCCTTCATAGGATGGGTTTTCTACTTTCCAGTGCTTTTCAACACTCTGATGCCTATGTTCATTCTATTCTTCTCAGTCATAGGTGTTTTCTACACGCCTTGGCTGATGCTGATGGAGTTGGATCTTGCCAATAGGATAGTCAACGGTATTATACGCCTTCCAGATGAAAGTATGCGTTTGATCATAGATGTATTAGGCTATGTGCTCATCGCTGTAGGTCTGCTCTTCTACAGTCTAAGCCTATACCAGTTGCTATCACATACCAGAAGGAGGCGAGAACTATTAACCGAAGGGTTATACGGCGTCGTAAGGCATCCGCAGTACTTCGGCATATTACTATGGACGTTTGGCTTTGCTGTTTCAGGATGGCGGCTTATAAACTACCTAATGTGGCTTACACTATGCTACTCATACCTGCTTCTAGCCGAATACGAGGAGGTTGAATTGGAGAAGACCTTCGGCCAAGATTATTTACAATACAAGAGTAGAGTGCCTTTTATAATACCCTACCCAAAGCTGAAGACGAGATACTGCTCAAGGATAGCTTCCAATAGGAAGCTGAGGATTCTAGCCTACACGTCACTATATGCCTTGTCGCTAGTAATCTGCTACTATGTCTTAGACCCCCTTATCGTCGTGTATAGATGACCTCTTAAAAGCTGAAAACGGCTCGGGAAGCTATGACGAATTCTAGATCAAAGCAAGAAGACTTTACGGCATGTAAACCAGAACACTTATATCACCTCCCTTTCTATTCATAAAGGTGTCACGGAGCACTCTAGCCGTTGCCTTCTCAACCCTATGGAGCATAATCTTAACATTAGCTTTAACTTGGAGCACTGAGTATGTCTGGCCTGACTATGTTCACGTAGACTACGGCTTCCCTTTAGTTTGGGGAATCCATATACTGAATACTTTACAAGGGCCAGTCGATGTATGGAGGATCGACATCACAGCTCTATACTTAGATTTAATAATATGGCTAAGCATCATGGTTGTCTGTCTGCTTCTGATCCTCCACGCTAAAACAAGAAAGTAGACTTTGAAAAGACCATATCCGACCCGTTTATCTATGAGAGGAGTAAACGCATAGGCTTAAGGTGTAAATTTTACGGCATTTTAGAGGTAATTATTAAAGCTTTGTTTGGCAGATAATCTTTTGAGAGATGTTTTTAAAAGCTAGGAATGTAGCAGTTTTAATACTGGTGGCTATCATAGGCTGCGTTGTTGGATATGTAGGATTGGTTAAGCTTCAAACAGAGGTGAGAAAGCCTTTCCTAGTTTGGCCTGCCAAGCCTCTTGAGAGAATATACAAGGATACTGTCCCAGATGAGTCGTCTATGAGCAGGCGGATGGAGGTTAGCTGTGCGAGGAACGAATATGAAGGCTGTATGTTCGGTGTTTACGCGAATACAGACATCCATAATCTTAGGCTTGAGGCTTCAGATCTAACATGTGAAGGCTACAGAATATCCAAGCAGAATATTCAACTATACTTTGTAGGTTCTATTCCGGTTTCAAAAAATACTCCAAATACGCCAGCCGAGGAACTTGAAAGGGCAGCACCCTTTTATGCGCCAGATCCTCTGCTTGACGTAGAAAACGTAGACGTTAAAAGCGGTGAAACACAACCATGCTACTTTTTAGTCTACGTGCCTAAGGACGCTGAGCCTGGAAACTACACCGGTAGAATAACTGTTTCATCCGATGAGTGGGAGGCCTCCCTTGAAGTCGTTTTACAAGTCTACTCTATAACTTTGCCAGACCTTAGAAGCCTATACGTAACAAACTGGTTTTCACTGGAGAATATAGCTTCATTCTATGGTGTTGAATTGTGGTCTGAGGGATTCTGGGCGGTCTTTGAGAAGTGGATAGCACTTATGGCTGAGCATAGGCAGAACGTTTTCTGGATACCGATAGACACAATCGGAGTGCTCGCCGAGGATGATGGCTGCAAGTTCGATTTCTCAATTTTCGATAGATATGTTGAGCTTCTGCTTAAGTATAATGCCGATAGAATAGAGATAACACATGTAGCCTACTTTAAGACATGGGGGGTGCGAGAGTTACTCTTCAGAGAGTTTAACGTCTTGTATCCCAACGGTGTTGTGAAACGTGAAAGTGGGGAGAAAATTCTTCCACTGCTACTTCCAGCTCTTGAAAAACACTTGAAAGAGAAGGGTTGGCTCAACATGGCTATGATACATATAGCCGATGAGCCTACTGAAGATGGTCTTGAAAACTGGATAGAGGCTTCTGAGTTTGTCCATAAATATGCACCTGGAATTAAGAGGATAGATGCCGTTGAAACGGTGGGGTTCAACGGTTCTCTAGAGGTTTGGGTTCCAACATTACACCACTTCAACGACTGGATGGATGAATACGTTGAAGCAATGAATAAGCATGAGGTTTGGTTTTACACGTGTTGCAACCCTACCGGTAGATATCCGAATAGATTTCTAGATTTCTCTCTGCTTAAGACTAGGATACTTCACTGGCTGAATTACGCATATGGTCTTAAAGGATATTTACACTGGGGTTTCAACTGGTGGGGTAAAGATCCGTTTGGCGAGTTGAATCCAAACTTGCCACCCGGGGATACGCATATAGCCTACCCTGGGAAAGATGGGCCTCTGTCTAGTTTAAGGCTTGAAGCCATGAGAGACGGGCTTGAAGACTACGAATATCTAAAGCTTCTAGAAGGGGAGATTTTAAAGGTTAAGGAGACTTTAGGAGGTAAAGCCTTCTCAGAGCCCTTCGAGAGAAGGGCTTTAGAAATATGCATGCAGGCGGTGCCCAGTATAACCGGATATATAAGAAACCCCGACCTTCTAATGAAGGTTAGAAGTGAAATTGTTGAGAGTATTCTAGAGGTTAAAAGTAGGCCTTTAGCTTTAGTTTTAACGGAGCCGCCTGAGTATAAGACAATTGTAAGCGGGCCGGTCATGGTGATAGTTAAAGGTTTATGTGAAAACGGATCCTACGTTGAAGTCAACGGTAAGCCTGTTGAAGTACATAACGGGTATTTTTCAACGTATACGTATCCTACACGTAATGGAGAAATAACGGTTAAAATCGTGAAGGATGGTTTTGAGAAGACGATCAAACGGAGGTTCAACATAGCCTTTTAACAATCTCCCTCCACTCCTCTTCCTCATACCTTGAGAAGCCAAACTCAGATATCATTTATATACTCGACCTCTAAGATACTTAGAGGTTTTCATGGGCTTTTCCAATCGAAGCGGGTTGTGGGTTAAAGGCAACTTGCATACGCATTCGACGAATTCGGATGGAAGGCTTACGGCCGAACAACTGGTGGAATTGTACTATACAAACGGTTATGGCCTTCTATCCATAACAGACCATGAAAAGCTGACCAAATTTTCAACAGACAAACTTATAACGATACCTGGTTTTGAGACGAGTGTTAAATGTACGCGTTTAAACTACGATTACCATGTGGTTCTCCTTAACGTTGAAGATGTAGAGTCTGTTCAAAGGCTTAGAAGCTCTATAGGGGAACTTTTGGATTTTACGCTTGAAAACGGTGGTTTAGCGTTCATAGCTCACCCGTATTGGTCAAGTCTAACAGCAGAGGATTTAACATGCTTGAAAAACTACTTGGGTGTTGAAGTGTACAATACTGGCTGTGATGTTGAATGCGCTAAAGGTTTTTCAATGGTTCACTGGGACGACGTTTTAGCGACTGGTAAACTCATATATGGCTTTGCGGTTGACGATGCCCATCGATACTTGATACCTCCCATAGATGCTCTCGGCGGATGGATTTGGGTTAACGTTGAAGCGCTTTCTACTGAAAGCCTACTCCGCAGTTTAGAAAAGGGCCTATTCTACTCTTCCATGGGTCCTACGGTTGAAGAGTTCTCCTATAAACCCGACGTCATCGAGGCACGGTTCACTCCTGTGAGTAGAATCGACATAGTCTCCGATGACGGTGTAGGTTTATCCATATCTTTGGATGCATATGAACATTTCAAGAGGCTCTTCTCTACAAGTGAAGGTAGGAGGCTTATGGGAGGTTTCGAAGCCGAATTTAATATTGAAGACGATGTTGAAAAAGCTTATTTAAATGCAGGCAGTTTCAAACTGGTTCTGGAGAAGGCCATAGATGGTTTAACAGCTTTAAAGCTTGAAAAGTACAGTTTTAAGAAGTACTTCAGGTTAGAATTAACGGATTCAAAAGGTAGAAAAGCCTGGCTTAATCCGGTAATGGTTTGATTTCAGCCATTTCTAGGAAACAATTAAATTTTAGAATAATCAACATGGTTATCCCCTGGGGGCTCTACGCATTGGAGAATGTGGTGGAAAATGTTAGGAGAGATGGGGAGGTTATTCTACTTACTTTAGACCTTGAATCCGGTCAAACGGTTTCTCGGGTGGGTTTATGGGAGAGAGACGTGTATGTTTATGGTTGTAGATTTAGAGTTGGATGTATAGGGGGAGTATGGACTAAGGAAGAGTATAGGGGAAGGGGATATGCGACTAGGCTTCTTGAATCTGCGGTTAAACGGACTTGGGAAGATGGAGGCGATGTTCTCTTGGTATCGGGGGACCGTGGACTCTACAGGCGACTTAACTGCGTCGCCGCAGCTCCATACCACTTATTTAAAATATCCAGAATGGATGCTGAAAAATTCCTAAAGGGGGCGGTGGAGCCTGTAGAATACCGTGATGGAGATTTATCGGATTTAACTAGGATTTATCAGATGGAGCCGATTCGATACCATAGGGCAATCGAACACTTTAGATGCGACGTGGATAAGAGGCACTGGTGGCCTCTCTGGCCAGGTTGGTTTCACGTGAAACGGAATACGTACATGCTTAAATTTGGTTCTCAGAGTTTAGCCTACATGGTGATTCAACCGTTTGCTCAAGGGGGTTTAAGTGGGAAGATAGCCGCCGTATGTGAATACGCGGGGTCTAGAAATGCCGTAGTTGAAGCAATACTATGGATCTTTAAGAAGTACGGAGTAGAAAAGCTCTTAATATGGGTCTCCCCCTTCGACGTAGAACTCCAATATCTTCTTAATAAGGTGGGACTTAAATCGGAGATTGAAGACCTTCCAGGGCATACAATTAGGATGGTGGATTTCCCAAGGCTCTGCGAAAAAATTCGACCATATTTTGAGGCACATCTAGGTTGTAGAAAAGCTGAACTTTTAAAATTCAAGCGAGAAAACGACGTTTTCACGGTAGAGTTTCAAGGTCAACGTCTTCAATTTGATGGTAAAATGATAGTGCGTTTAGTCTTCGGTTCAGTTGAAGAGGCCGTTGAAATGCCTGATGGTGGAGAGTTGGCAACAATGCTGAGGAAGGTCTTTCCAATACCATTTCCGTGGCCTGGCTTAGAAGCCTTTTAAAACGGCTTAGTGAACACTAGCCCTGTCATTTTCCCCTTCTGTAATTTGAGTAGACGCTGGCTTTTCCCGTTTTGGAAAAGCTCATGATAAACTTTTATGAGGATTAACGTTGATAATTAGAGTGGAGTTTACATGAGTAAAGGGGTTGTGAGGTTTAGCGCTTCAGTTTCACGTGATTTACTGACGGCTTTCGATAGATTCATTAAAGATTTGAATTACAGCAGGTCTAGGGCTGTTCAAGAGGCTATGCGTATGTTTATTGATGAGCATGCTTGGAAACATAGAGAGGGTGAAATCGTCTTCGGAACTTTGAACATTCTCTATGACCATGAGACTAGGGAGTTAGAAGAGACCTTAACGGACATTCAGCATGTTTACAGGGAGCTTATAATATCGGCTTTACACATCCACGTTGATGAGAGAAACTGTATGTTGATAATATCGGTTAAAGGTGAATCTTCACGTATTAAAAAGCTGATCGACGAGGTTGCCGGTAGGAAGGGGATAAAACAATTGAAAACTGTTACATTCGCCATTTAGAATGGAAGGTTTGAATCTGAGAACGTTAAGCTCTATCTAATCTTCCATTTCCTCCTCGAAAATCCGTCTAAGCGTATCCTTACTTACTTGAAGCTTTTCTGAAAGGCTTTTAACCCATCTAACGTAGCTTCTGAAAATGCTTTGAAGTATTCCTGCTTTTTCCACGTCCGTTAAATCCTCTTCTTTAGCCAGAAGGAGTGCAAACCATTTTCCAACATCCGATAGCCTGTATGCTTTAACCCATACTGTTCGCCCTTCCAGCTCAACCTTATCCATAGCTTCCATTAAAATTCCAAGCTTAGTTAAAACCTTCAAATTCTCAATAATCGTTTTATTTGAGTATGAGAGCTCCTTCACAAGGTCCTTTTGATAGATCTTGTTTGAAATTCCACGTTTAAGAGAATACCTTAAGATATCGAGAGAGGCTTTGGATCCGAAGATAGCGCTCAATACTCTATCTTTCTCTTCAGCTGGAAGAAAAATTACATAAGAGTGTAGCGAATCCATCCCAACTTCATTTAAATCTCTGCAGAAGCACCTTAATATTACTTTCCACTTAAACGGTCACTTTAAAGGATATTTACCATATCTCCTAGCTTCTTCAACCATCACGTAAATATTTTCGACTTTAACATTGGCATGTAGTGAATTGCTCGATGCTAGGATAAACCCTCCACCTTGAGCTGCAGAGTCTATACACCTTCTAACGTCTCTTCTAACATGGTCTTCATCTCCAAACGGTAATACATACTTGCAATCGACGTTCCCGATTAGACATATTTTAGAGCCGTATTTTTCCTTCACAGCTTTCAAGTCCATCACACCGGGCTCTATCGGATGGAGGGCACTTATCCCCGTTTCGATAATATCGTCTAGTATTGGGTAGAGGTTTCCATCGGAATGTTTCAGCACGGGTATTCCGTAATTTTCTCCAATTCTCACAATCTCCTTTAAATTGGGCAATTCATACTCTCTAAAAAGTTTAGGGCTCATCATAGGGCCTTTGCTATCCGCATAGTCGTCTGTTACGAAGATAGCGTCAACCCCGGCTTCAGCCATCAGTTTGGCAAATCCACGGCAGGCTTTTGCAACCTTCTCTATGAGCCTCCTTGCAAAATAAGGATCACGGTATAGGTCGATTGAGATCTTATCTATCCCCCCTCTTACTTGGAAGGCCATATGCCATCCGCTGTGGCATTGAGCTATTACGGCGGTGTCTCTATCTCTAACCTTCCTCATAATTCTATAAACCATTTCAACGACGTCTGGATGGAATGGGTCTGGGGGTTCGTAGGATTCTAAGTCTTCCGGAGAGTTTACGGTTCCACCTACAAAATACGTCGTCTTAGCCTCCCTGCTAGTCTGCATAACCCTACCCCAGTGGTCAACGTATCTTTTACCGTCTAAGTACCTAGGCCTATATTCTCTCGTCGTGAGAGAGTAGTCTGATAAAGCCGGTACAGCGTCAAAACCTAGTTTTTCACAGGCATCTACAAGCGCAAGCCTATAGTTTAACGAATTCTCCCAGCTGTCGCTTCCACCAGCCATCGTTAAAACCGTACCTGAGACTTTACGTCTTAAAACGGCGTCTACAATCGGAGGATCTAAGGCGAGGTCCGTTATCGGGACTAGATCGGGTTCCTCCAACTCTAAAGCTTTAAAGAAACGTTCTCTATGATCCATCTTCCATCGAAGTGAAAATGGCTATACTTAAATATAAACAGTAGATAAGGCTTTCTGCGGACTATTAGGGTTGAAGAGGCTCAGAAGAACGTTAATTAATCCATTAAAGTATCTTTAAAGACCGATGCTCTAAGCTGTATAGCTCCATGTAATGGCCTACATGATCATATGGTAGTTTAGCTAGGTTTACTTTTAACCAGTCCAAGCCCATGAATCAATATGAAAATTCCAACAACTATAAACCCAAATCCTATTAAGTATGTTGCAAGTTTCTCAAGCAGTTCTGGCGCTATAAGAGTGGCAGC
Organism: uncultured Candidatus Bathyarchaeia archaeon; assembly: GCA_964568845.1. Taxonomy (GTDB): domain Archaea; phylum Thermoproteota; class CALKCG01; order B24; family B24; genus DTBU01. The sequence continues at coordinate 9,164 of CAZMSC010000040.1, forward strand.
TCCTCCGACTATGAATAAGACACCTATGGCAGAGGTGACTATACCGCTTATCTTCAAAGGGACTTCTACGCTTATCTTCCTCTCTTCGATAACTATGAGGTTGTCGAAGAGGAAACCCAAGCCCATGCCGATAAACATCGCTGAGATAAATCCCAACCCGCCTAAGCTTTCGATCAGTAGGAAACCTATACCCATACCTATGAACATGAATACTGGGAATAGAAAGTGTTTACGCTTACTATTTTTACTATTCACATAATCGCCGATCCAACTAGACCCAAGAATTTAAAACAAAACGTATAAACCTTTCTGAAAATACTACTTTATTCGGGTAGTATTTTTGGATAAGTTCAAGGCGCTGTTTGAAATAGGAATTGCAGTAGTGTTAGTGGGTGTTATAATAGCCGTCATCCCCTTCAGAGAAGAAGTTGTTCCAACTGAACACCTCGTTCAAGCGTCTGACTGGGTTGTTTCATGGTATAGTATTCCCACGGCGCCTACGGATGAAGGCTTTGAAGGTTTTCTCTTAGGGTATTCTACAGCACCGTTTCTATTCAGTAAGAGTTGGCAGAGAAGTGGAATGGTTAAAGAGGAGATATTTGGAGGATTCTACGACCAAGTTGGTTTCATAGCTAGAGCCGATGTATATGTGCCCTTAGATGGATTTGTATCCTTCGAAATAGGCTCCGGTGGAGGATGCGGCTCTAGACTGTATGTAGATGGAGACTTGATAATAGACCTGTGGATGGTGGGGAGAGCGGCGAGCGAATCTGCCATAGTAGAGCTTAAAGCCGGTAGCCATAAACTCGAATTTTGGTGGTATGTATGGTCTGGCGAATCGCAGACATTATATGCGGTATTTGAAACAGATCAAAAAATCATGGTACTTGAGAAAAAGTCGGATCCCTTTGTAGGGTTAGGTATTATATGCGTCGGCATCGCCTTAACAATGTTATCTAAGCTTAAGAGAGTTAATAAATCTACAAAAATTTAATTAATGCAATTCCAATATGAAAATACTTGCCATTTCTCTATGCTCTCCATTGCTATTTATGGAGAGCCATCTTGAAAGACGGTGTCTTATCGTTTAGATTTTTAGAATGTCATTGATGGCAACATCGCAATTCTACATCCAAAATTTTATAGCTAAAAACACCATCAATGAAGTCAACTGTTGCAGGTGGTGTTGTCAACAAGCTGTGGGGAAAAACCTGGATTGAACGGAATTATGAGAGTTGTAGTGGCTGTAGAAGGTGTGAAATAAAGCTGAGGAAAGCGGGTATGATAAGGTAACTCATATGTGACGTTAAATGGAGTAAAAAATAAGAGATTTTAAATTCATGGATTATACTTTCTCTCTTCATCTATGGTGAAGACGCCGGTCAATCTAATGTCCCTTGAAGAAGCTCCAACCCTCACTTCATACTCGCCTCTTTCCAATATCCATGATCCACTGTTGAAGCTTGAAAGGTCTCTTAAATCTACTTCAACCTCCACAGTTTCCGACTCACCTGGGTTTAAAAGTTTCGTCTTATAGAATCCCTTCAATTCATGGAAGGGTTTATCTACGGCTCCCTTCGGCGCCCTTACGTAGATTTGCACAACCTCTTTTCCGCCGAATCTACCGGTATTTGTAATTGTAAAGGAGATTTTTATAGAGTTTTCCGTCTTCACTATTCTAAGTCCTCTGTATTCGAATGTTGTGTATGAGAGTCCGAAGCCGAACTCATAGGCCGGCTCCACGTCGAAGGTGTCGTAGTACCTGTAGCCAACGTATACCCCCTCGTCGTAGACGACTCTTTGAGGGTTGTTCTTCGGCTCTCCTGGGAAATTCCAGGATGGGATGTCTGAGTAATCCTTGGGAAAAGTTGTCGGAAGCTTTCCAGAGGGATTAACTTTTCCGACAAGCAGGTCTGCTACTATTCTCCCGGTCTCTTGACCAGCCTGCCATACCAGTAGAATTCCATCTACTAGGTCCCTCCAACTGGCGACCTCTACTGGTCCACCTATGTTCAGCAGAACCACTACCTTTTTACTTTTTCCCCGGAATGTTTGAGATACCTTTTCTATGAGCCTCCGTTCGTCATCGCTGAGGTAGTAGTCCCCTTTCTCCGGCTTCCTATCGTAGCCTTCACCAGATATCCTGCTTATCACGATGACTCCGACATCGTTCTTCTCAGCAATATCTCTCAGTCTTTCCTCAGTTAAGAAGTCTTCTGGAAGTTTGGGGGCTATGGGGACTCCGAAGAATACCCTTCTAACCTTATACTCGTCCCTACTCCTCATCTCGCTAACGTAGTCTTCATAGGTTTTCGCCAATTCTTCATCGATTTTTAGATGTCTCTCCCTTAAACCTTCAAGTATGGATATGACGTACTTTGGATGAGTGTCGCCGCTTCCAGTTCCGCCTTTAACCGTCTCTATCTGACCGACTCCAAATAAGGCGATTCTGACGTTTTCTCCAATCGGCAGTACACCGTCATTTTTAAGTAGTACAGCGCCTTCAACGCCGGCTTTATAAGCGATTTTTGCATGTCCTTCAAGGTCTGGTTTATTCGTATAGTTGTAACCTTTGAAAGACGGTGAGTTTACTAGAACCTTTAAAATGTTCCTCACATTTCTATCCAGTATATTTTCACTCAGCCTTCCATCTTTAACGGCGTTTAAAATCTCTTCAATCTCATCCTTCCTCCTCGGGTTTATTTGATTGGCTTTCCCAGGCATTATAAGGTCGTTTCCAGCCTTCATCTGTTCAACCGGGTTGTCACCTGCATACCAGTCTGTCATTACAAATCCTTCAAAGCCCCAATCTCCTCTCAAAACCTTGGTTAAAAGCCACTCGCTTTGAGAACAGTGTCTACCGTTAAGCTTATTGTAGGCGCTCATCACAGCCCAGGGCTTCGCCTTCTTAACCGCTATTTCAAAACCCTTGAGGTATATTTCCCTCAAAGCCCTTTCTGAAACCACTGTGTCAACCATCATACGGTTCGTTTCCTGGTTGTTGGCGGCGAAGTGCTTCAGACAAGCACCAACCCCTTGAGATTGAACACCCTTTACGAAGGATGCTGCCATTTCACCCGTAAGCAGGGGGTCTTCCGAGTAGTATTCGAAGTTTCTCCCACAGAGTGGGTTCCTATGGATATTCATAGCCGGCGCGAGGAGGATGTCTACGCCATATTCTCTGACTTCTTCTCCAACAGCTTTACCAACCTCTTCTAAAACCTCCCTATTCCAGGTTGAAGCGAGCATTGTTTCAATCGGGAATGCCGTGGCATGGTAGGTCTTTTCATCGCCCTCCCTCTTAGGGTTTATCCTAAGACCTGCAGGTCCATCTGCTAAAACGGCGGCTGGGACTCCAAGCCTAGGTATCTGATGGGTTTCACCAGCAGCCCCTGGAACCCGTGAATGAGGGTTTCCGAAGAAACCGGGCAGTCCCACACCTACGACGAGTTTCACTTTCTCTTCCAAAGTCATCTGAGAGATTATACCGTCGACTTTAGATATGTTCATGTTTTCTCCCTCAAAGTTTTATACCCTCCAATAGTATTTCAATTTTTCATTTTCAAACTCGGAATACCTTCAAATCTGTTAATTTTTAGAATAACTATGGCCTTTCAATACTCATCGTTGAATAGGTGATGGAGGAAAAATCTTTAGAAAGTCAAAATACGTTTAACATCGCTAGTTACAAGCCCTAGCTTTTTCCACGTATATGATGCGGGGGGTGGGATTCGAACCCACGAAGGCCTACGCCACAGGATTTCCAATCTAGCCCTCTGCTTTTGAGATCTTAAGTCCTGCGCCTTTGTCCTGACTCGGCAACCCCCGCTTGTTTTATACTTCTGTAGTTTCTTAAGTTTAAATTTTTCCTAATTTTAAACCATCACAAAATGATAAAGCTTATATATAACTTTTTTAAATCAGTTTTCTTAT
>CAZMSC010000041.1:0-12902 GCA_964568845.1 uncultured Candidatus Bathyarchaeia archaeon
TAGTTTAAAGCCTCTTCCGTGACATTTACATTTTCCTCCCTAGCTCTAATCTTGAGGATCTCCATTATCTCCTCCTCCGTGTAAAGTCTTGTATTTATTATGAGTAACCTATCTAAGAGGTCTAAAGGCATACCGTGGGGAGCCTGCAGATCAGTTCCTCTAACAGTGGTAATGCCTCTGTTCGTAGCAAATATGACTATCGGTGCAAGCTCAGACTCTAAAACCGTACTTAAGAAGCTGAAGGCCTCAATATCGAGCATTGATACATCATCTAGGAAGAAGACGCCGGGTATTATCTCAGCGGTTCCCTCCTCAACCCTCTGTTTGACGTATTCGTCAACCCTCCTTCGAACTTCAGGGTCTATCTCCCTAGCCTCGCTTCCGCCGAACAGCAGTGAGAAGAATCCCCCCCTAGCTTGAGCCTGCATCTGGTCTAAATCGTGAAGTGTTACAACGTAAATAAACTCTTTCTCCTTTTCAACTGGTCCCGATGGTCTAGGAACAGGCTTCTCATCGTAGCCAGCAATCTCATACTTTTCAGCTACTTCTTCACTTCTGCCGACTCGTATAACCTTACCAGTTTCAGCATCTATCTGCACAACATCACCAACCCTTATGCCTTGATTGAGCATAGCGACCACTATAGAGCTACCGACGTTGAAGCTTCTACTCTCACTCTTAGTCGTTAGAGTTATTCTGGCAGACTCTGGAACCTGTTGGTATGGATTGTAGGCGTGCTTAGCGGTTCTAATGTCGAATTGGGTGAGTTCACCCTCATACACCTTTCTAGTCTCGTGAAGTCTAACACCTATAGCCTTCCTAACAGCCTGCATTAAAACCTCAGTCTTCTTAAGCTCACTGGAGTATATTTCAGAACCGCTTAAAGTTATGAAAGGTACATCCCTACCCAGCTCCCTGGCAATAGCAATGGCGATGGCGGTCTTACCAGTCCCGGGAGGACCAGCCAGCAGTATAGCTCTACCAGCCATCTTACCAGCCTTAATCATCTTCACTATTATGCCAGCAGCCTCCCTCGCCTCTGTCTGACCAACCATACCGTCGGCTACAAGCTTAGCTTTAAAACTCTCATCAAGACCCAAGCCTTTAATATGGCTGTGAGCCCCGACTCTTGCAAAACCTCTGGGAGAGATGGGTGTTATAGAAGACATGGTCAAGAAAAATATCCGTAAAACACAAAAATATAATTTTTACTTTTTCACTGCGAAGACTGTTAAAACCTATATGAAGGAAGAGTGATTTTTAAAGACGTAGCTCTAGTCTATTACGCGCCTCTACTACGTACTCTGCGACTTCGCAGACGGGTGCAACCCATACCTTATCTTCGTTGTCCTTTAAAAACTTCAAGAAGCCAGTCAGGTCGTAATCTGAAACAGGTAGATGCCCCTCGTTAACGCCATGAAACGTATATATAGCCCATCCACCTTCATAAGAGGCTCTAACGGTTAACCCTATCATCTCCTCAAAACTCATCCTATGGACTGACCAAGACCAAAGTTCATGTAAATCGCACGATAGTGGAGAATTGGGATAGCCGAGCTCACCCCAACCTCTAGCAGCCAGGAAAACCTCAGCAACAACTGGCACGTAGCTTCTCTTAGACAATCCTCTGCCGACCGCCGTTTCATAGCATGGATATGCAAACGTCTTACTACCGTTAGGTATGACTTCTCTAATCCTCTTATGCGCCTCCATTATATCAGCTCTTATATCTTCAAGAGTCATCTTCTCTAGGCATTTAACGGCAGTCCTTGCAAATTGGAAGTTGCAGGAGCATGGATGTGTAAGGGTATGATTACCTATTTCATGCCCGTGATCGGCAGCATCCTTCCAAGGCTTAAGAAGACTTCTATAGTCTCCCGTAGGGTTTATGTAAAAAGTGGCTTTAAAACCGAACTTGTCGAGGAGGGGTACGGCTACATTCAACTGAGACTGTAAGCCATCATCAAATGTGAGTGAAACGGCTACTTTCCTACCGTCAGGCCAATCGAAACGCTCAGCCATAATATTCAACCCTCAATTCTACAGTAATCTGTGAAAACATCATTTAAAGTGTTTGGATTAACAACGCCTAGATGCACCAGTATCCTATACCTAAATCTTAAACTATCGTCCTTCCCAACGGTTAGAGAACCGTTTAAAGACTTGTCTTCCTCAAAATAGGAGACGCCGAACGGATTTGCTGCAAATAGTCCATAGGCTCTAACGTGCCAATACGTAGGATGCCTTAAATTACTTGGATGGTCGAAGACAGTTACACCTACAACCTTACCGTTTACAATACCCGTGTAATCGCACCATTCGGCCCTCTTACCCCAGCACCCTCCCTCGCCAACACCTCCCGCAGAGTTTCTTATAACTCCTCCAGCAGACCCCCTCATAGAAGGTGCAACCCTTAAGGAGATCACACCCCCCTCCTTCGTATCTCCAAACTTAACATCGCCATAGCTTGCCGTGAAGTTAACTTCCACGTCTATGATTCTTAAACCGTTCACTGTTTTTCTAAAGATAAACCTCCTATAGACATCTAAGACTGGACTACCAGTTTTAGCCATCCAAACCTCGTTAGATTCCATTACACCTAAATCCTCTGAATCCTTAACTGAGACCTCTCTGACGAACTGTCTACCGCTTTCAGAGGTTTCAGTCCAGAAGTCTACACCGTTGATATCTCCGTGTGCTGTCCACACAGACCTATGATGCACATGGTCTCTGGGGCTGTCCTCAGTTATACATAAACCGCCAGGTGCATTTAAAGGATAGATGTATGGTTTAAACTGCCTACGGTTATCGAAGAGGTACCTAGATACGAGTTCGCCATCTTCATGCACTTCGACGATGTTATCACTAATTCTCTTTAATTTAAACGTCATATAAATCCTGTCAAAATAAACTTGAAAATCTCTTAAGCGTTTCTAAACTATGAAGACCTTAGAAAAACCCACCCCCAGACATTCTTAAATAACCGTAAGTCCTCTAATCAGTATGGTGGAAATGTGAGTAGAACAGTGTTGATGAGCATACTATCGGAGATGAGGATTTTGCTTAACGATTTTGAGGTTGGAGAGCTATACCGTGAACTTCTTGCTTATTTTGGACTCGTGGGTGCATTGAGTGAGTGCCAAGCTCTTGAATCCGCTTGGAAAGACCCATACAATAGACGTGAAATAGAAGGGTTTATAAAAGCGTGGCTCAGAAGAAGGCGGGAAAGGAAAGAGGCTGTTGTTGGTGTTGTATAGATTGTAGAGATTTGATTGGGATGCCTACACGTATATCCATAAAGTCCGTGATCAATGCCTTTAGAAGATGCTTATCATCTCTACATGTTTTCACATAAAAATCGTACGGTGTCTCTATCATCGGATTTCGAAAAACTTTCTAAGAGTTTCTAGGCTTTTACCAGCTACGTACACAGGGTCGCTCTCATCCCTTAAAACTTCAACTGAAACATATCCAGAGTATTCCACCTGTTTTAGAGCATCTGCAACCTCTCCATAATCTACGGAGCCGAAGCCAGGGCCCCCTCTATTATCGTCATTCGCATGGAAATGTCTCAGATGCTTAGCACCGAGAATTATCTGATCTTTAATGGGTCTGCCCGCTCCGCTCATAAAGTAGACGTCGAGAATGAGTTTAAAATTCGGCTTGGCAACCTCATCTATAAGCTTTAAAGCTTCTTCAATTGTTGTTATGAAATTTGTAAGCTCACTCCTAAGAGGTTCAATGCACAAGATTACACCGTAATCCGATAGGTATTCTGCGCATTCTTTAAACGCTTCAACAGTCCACTCCCACGCGTCTTCATACGTCACATTCGGTAGAACGATCCTCTGTCTAGGTGAGCCGAAGACAAGTATCTTCCCACCTAGGTCCCGACAGAAAACTCCTAAATGCTTCAGATATTCAACTGTTCTCCGCCTCACGTCTGGGTTTGGATGGTTTATGTGAAGTCCTTCCGGTTTAACTAGAAGCCAATGGAGCCCGACGATCTCTAAACCGTTTCGGACAGCAAGGCTTCTAATAGCTTCACGTTTAGACATTGGGACTTCCCTAACGTCATCCGTCAGCGTGAAAGGCGCCAGTTCGACGGCATGGTAGCCCAGTTTTCTAATACAACTGAAGGCCTCTAGAAGGCTCCAACCCTTAAAAAGCTCATTACAAATTGAAAACATTATCAACAGAAGTCACCTATGCAACAGCCGTGAAAACATTACATCTTCCAGTGAAGAAAGGTTTAAATTTTGCTACCCGTAGCCTTTTAACTTCAAACAGATTGGATGAAGCCAAAAGGTGAAAGTTCCCCCTGGTAGTAGTTTCAACGTCAATAAAAATGAATAGCTTTTAAAAAGGGAAAAACTCTACGTCTACATTTGCAGGATTATGTCTAGAGCTGTTTTACAGTCTACGGCGGCTTTCAACGGATGCCCTGGGTATGGTGAAACCTCTACGTTTAAGAAGTATTCGTAGCCTATTTCTCTTAAAGCTTTTACAACGTCTTTCCACGGGACATTTCCCTCTAAAAGCGGTACAAACCTCCTCTCATTCAGGAGGAAATCTTTAACGTGGATGCATACTATGTAGTTGCCCAGTGTTTTAATCCAGTGGATTGGGTGTCCCAGGAACAGTATATTTCCAACGTCGAAGTACATTTTAACGTGGTCGTGAGCTATCTCTTCAAGGAACCTTCTAAATTCTAAAGGACTGTATAGAAACCTGTTCCAGACGTTTTCAACGCCTATGTAGACTCCGTAGTCTTCTGCTGATTGGACTGCTTCAAGTATAGATTTCTTGGAGAGATTCCAAGCATCTTCATATGGAACTTCAGGCATTGTGAAAGCCGGCACAACCAGTAGGCATTTAGCGTCGAATTTATTGGCCAGCTCACAACCCTTCCTTATCAATTCAACGCCCTTCCGCCTTACGGATTCATCTGGACTTGCAAGGTTATACTTCCAGAACAGCCCAGTACATAAGCTTGGAATCTTAAGCCCTAAACTATCGGCCTCCTCCTTTACACGTTTGACATCGGCATCGGTTATTTTGAAAACGTTTAACTCACCCCGCTCATCCATGTTTAACTCAACGCCCTCATACCCTATCTTAGCGGACTCCGTTAGAACTCTACTTACCGTAAAACTCTCGGGGTAAATCCACGCATTAACACCTTTCCTCAAATAGAACACCGGCAACTATAGAGCAACTGATTGCTATTAAACATTAGCATTGTAAAAGGTTACATTCTATGGTTTTTCTTAATAACGGCCTCAGCCCACCTCCCATACTTTATCCATAATATCGAGATTACTCCCCCCACTATATTGCTCAGCGATATAGCTAACCATGCTCCGAAAGAGCCCATTCCCAGTATGAAGGCTAGGGAGTAGCCTAAACCTACTCTTACCCCCCAAAGCCTAAGCATTCCAATGGCAGTCGGGAAAACCGTATGCCCTGAACCTCTTCCAATAGACATCGCAACTACAAACAGTCCGAAGAATGGAAGCGTAGGCACCAAGGTTTGAAGGAAAAGGTCCGTTTCAGCTGTTATATATGGGTCGTCTGCAAATATGTCAGCTAAGTAGCCTCTTATTGGATAGATTATGCATGCTCCCAGTGCTATAAGAGCGGCTATCAGGAGGGCGGATTTATAGGCGACTTCCCTAGCCCTCTTAACGTTCTCAGCTCCAAGATTCTGTCCAACCATTATAGCAGTGGCTCCACTTAATCCCCATAAAGCTGCGTCTACTATGTCCATAATAACAAAACCTATGGCGTAGGCCGTAGCTGCAACTATGCCCAGCATGTTTACAATCTTCAACTGTAGTAGGAAGGCTAAGCCGTTCATTAAGCCTAGTGTTAAAACGGGTAAACCTATCCGTAAGACTAGAACTACCCACTTAACTTTTATGTTTCTGGTGAAGGTTACCCTTAGATCCGGATACTCCCTTTTAATGATGTGTGTTAAAGCCGTTATAGATATGATCTTGCCGATCACATCTGTCAGAGAAGCTCCTATGACACCCAACCTTGGGAAGGGGCCTATCCCTAAAACTAGAAATGGGTCTAAAATAGTATTCACACCGATGGCTATGCAATTGACCATTGCCGGTCTCCTAGTATCGCCAAGGCTTTGAAGAAGTGTCGTATACGTCAAGGATATGTAGTTAAAGAATATGTCAAATGCTATTACACCGGAATACTTCATTACATCTTCAAAGATCTCAGGAGGCGTGGAGATCATATACGTGAAAATAAAGCCTCTAATAGTTAGAAGGATAGCGTTTAAAATGACACCTGAGAAGAATGCTAGAGTAAAGAATCTTGAAGCTGATAAACTAGCCTCCCTGTAGTTTCTAGCTCCAATGTATTGTGAGACGATGCTTAGGCTTGCGGCAGTTAAAGCATTGATAAGAGCTTGAAACAACATTATGATAGGCCACACTTGTCTAGGTACTGCGACGGTAACTTCACCGTATAGGCTTAGCCAGTATGCATCAGCCACGTTATAAGCAACTACTATAAGCTGGTTTAGAAGAGGGGGAGCGCCAAGCCAGAGCAACGTAGGGATGATGGGACCATTAACTATCCTATCTCTATACTTGCCTATTGTATACGTATCTTGCGCGTCGTTAGATTCATCAGACATAGACTACTCTTACTTAGAATAGCTTTATAAAAAAATTATGCTATAGGCTTAACGCCGAATTGTGGAGCGTTCTACGTCGAAAGAACTTTATAAGGTATCGCGTACATTCTTCTAATAATTGGAAAATTGGTACGCATAGTTGTTTCAAAGTACGGTAACATATACGACGATGAAGTGGATGAAATCCTCAACACTATGCTGGAGTGCTACAGTAGACTTATGCCCCATGAAGTTTCTCTAGTCGACCTATATCTATTTGAACGTTCATCATCTGTAGAGGCATTTCTCAGAAGCGAATGCGAGGAGCTCGGCGTCATGGTTACGCCATTTGCTGAAGCATTCTTTTCCACGCATGATGCGTGGAGGGGGGTGCCTAGAGTTACGATATGTCTTGAAAAGGTTAGAGCATTACCGAAGCTTGTTAAACTTGGAGGGATACGTCATGAAGTAGCTCACACGGTCCTGCATGGAAGCTTAGAGTACTATTTGATTCAGCCTCCCCTCCCGCTATTGGAAATGTCAAACCAGTTTAATTTACCACTCGAATACGTGAGGAACATACTATACCTCGTGTCGATCGCTGTAAAAGATTACGAGGCGACGCGTTTCCTCTACAGCCGTGGATATGTTGAAGATCAGGTGGAATATGTAAAATTTCTACTAAGGGTTTCTGAAGATGATGTAACTTCCTGGGAGCTTTCTAAGGGAAACCCGCTACTGAAAGCGCTATACTTGATATCGATTTTAAAAACTGTTGGATGTGCTGCTCCTCTTCTGAACGATATGAAATTCGGTCAAGAAGTAAAGCAACTGTTGGTGGAAAGTCTAAGCCACTTACCTAGAAAACTCTCTACTATAATCTTGAAGTTTGCTGAGGAAGCGTTTCCAACACTAGGAGCAGGTACGTTGGAAAACATCGACAGTATAATGCGTAAGTGCGATCAAATCTTTAAGGCTGTTTTAAATACGTGAGTCGAAAGTAGATCTAAATGATTTTTCATGTTGAGAGTTTTAGGATTATTGAGGATGTGAGGAAGACTACGCCTACTAATAGAAATACTTGTGTAAATCCTAGCGTTTGGGCGATATAAGGGCCTATGAAAGAACCTATGGCGTTGCCCACGCCCACTAATGCATTGAATAGCCCGGCTTCACCTTCGGATACAAGCTCCATAGATGTTGAGAGCGTATACACGTAGAATACTGCGTACATAAACCCCATTAACATAAGCGTTAGCGTTACGATGGTGATGCTATTCGATGAAGACCCCACCGCTAATATTAACGATAGCGTGAGAATGCCTCGAAGAGCCGCGATTTCACCTATTCTACTCTTCTCAATCAACCATTGTGATGCGATCCATGCCATAAAATAGCCTACAATACCGCCAAGCGAATTCAAGGCGAATACCATGAAAACGCGGTCCGTTGACATGGATAGATTTCTCGAGAAGAATACTGGAAGTGGTATGAAAAGTATGCTTGTAGCTAACATGAATAGAGTTAACCCTATACAGAAACCGTGAATGTTCTCTCTTCTAATTCTTCTATCAGCCTGTATGCCATATAGCGATTTCGATAAGATTGTTATACCTTTACAGGCAAAGTTGACAGTCTTCTCGATCTTCACTAAACCTCTTTCAATCAATAGAGGGGGGTTGTCTACGAATAATATAGACGAGATAAATGCGCTTAAATGCAATAGGCTACATATCAGCATCATGGTTTTCACATCGAATTTGTAGATTGGAGTTAAAAACCCTAGAAGTAAGCCTATAAACCATCCGATTTCAGTAAAGCCTTCATAGAAGGCGAAGGCTTGAATCCACTCTTTATGCTCGTACGTTTCAGATATTATAATGTTTTTCGGGGCTTCGTGAGCAACGTGGAAAATGGATAGCAGTACGTAGAGCAACGTTAGCAGTGCTATACTTCTCGTAAGCGTGAAAACGTACAAGATGATTGCTATTGATGAAAAAGATAGGAGGATGGCCCACTTATACTGTTTCAATTCATCACATAGATGACCCCAGAAAAACGAGAATATAATGGCTGAGAGGAGCGCGGACATATAGATCACACCTAGGTCTATCAAAGAACCACCGATAAGCATAACATACAGTGGGAAGAAGACTGAGAGAAATCCGAAGGCTACTTCATGTAGGAAAAAGCCGAGGAACCTTAACATGCTCTAGCAGAGCAGAGCAACATATGTTAAAAATTTTATTTACTCTTTCAAAGCCACTATAGTTAAAAGCCGGAGAGAAACAGTTTCAAAACTTTCAACTAATTTAAGGCAAACCCATGTCAAAGTAGTTTCTCTATAAGTGCTTAAATCTTTAAATGGTTGAAATCCGTATATTGATACGTTCGGTCGTCACTATGACTGCAAAGTTGAGGTTTGTAGTCCACGAACATTATGCGAAGAAGGCGGGGCTTCACTATGATCTTAGACTTGAATCGAATGGTGTTCTCAAAGACTGGGCTTTTAGAAAAGCACCGCCAGAGGATGTAGGAGTTAAAAGGTTTGGTCTTGCTCAGGAAGACCACGATCTGTCATGGCTGGATTTTGAGGGGGAGATTAGAGAAGGATATGGAGCTGGAACTATGAAAATATGGGATAAGGGATTCTACGAGGCTGTTAATAAGACGAATGAGTTTACTATTTTAAAGTTTTACGGAAGTAGACTTAAAGGAGAATACATGCTTATGCCTTTTAGAAACGGTTGGCTCTTTTTTAAGATAAGAGCCACGTAGATGTATGTACCTCGTGTTATCTTTAGCTTTAACCTTTTAAAGCGAAAATATTAATAGCTTTAGCAACATATGCAATGGATGGGAGGAAGCCGATTGAAAATATACTATTGGATTGGAATAGTAGCCTTCATTGCTCTAGGAATATCTACTCTCATACCTGCACCAGCAAGTAAACTCTCACTACTAGGCTACTATGCCCACTGCTCATTCACACCAGTTAGCACGCTAATATGTTTTGTAGTAGCCGGAATAATTTACTGGCTTGGGAAAAGAAAGCAACCATGAAAAGCGTTGAATAGGGAGGCTCAACGCTGAAGACGAAACTTTACAAGATTTTTCTAGACGTAATGTTCAATCGATTTGCCAGAAAAATGCTAGGCCATATAGTTGTAGATTAATTGACTACTTCTAAGGCTTATTCAGCGACTTTGACAAACCTTAATGAAGACCCGGACTAGGGTGGTGATTAAGAGCGCAGATAGGCTCGCACCGACGCTCGAAAAACTGGCCAGCGTGTCCGATGAGTTAAAGCTGGTTGGCAGAAACATGGAGATTTTGCATATAAGCACACGATGTTATAAAAATTCTTTATTAAATAAATTGTCAAGACTATTGGAAGCATATGTGGTGAATTTCATGGAAGACGGGGATGAATTTACTGTTTCCGATAATGTTGTGAAACATGTGTTTAGAAGGCATAGAGATTGGGTTAACATGATAGGTCTAAAAAGCGTTGAGGACGTAAGAACTTTTATGATGGATGTGCTGAGGAGGCCGGATGAGGTTTATAGGGATATTTTCCATGACAATATAAGATATTTTCTTCGAAGAGTAGGTGGTGATTACTGGTTATGTGTTATAACCGTAGGCTCCGAAGCCCGCACAGCATACCTTATAAACCGGAAGAAGTATAATAGGTATAGGGTTGCAAGATGGCTATAACATCCCTGCTGGACATCGATCTCCGATTGCTTATCGAAGGCATCGAAAGAGCCTGCAGAATAGTCTTACCTAGGAAGGTAACAGAAGCATACTTAGACCCAAAAGCTGAAATTTTACACATAAGATTTTCGGAGCCTAGAAGAATGGAATGCGGAGAACCACTACCACTAAAAACATTAGCCACCATATTCAGAGATGAAGATACGAACGAAATCACAGCAATAGAAATTCTTAAACCAGAAGATCTCCTAAACGAACTCAACCCATATCTTTAACACTTGAAAAGGCTAGATCATCATCCTATTGGTTCTGTTTCAACTTGCCCATAAATTCATTTATACTCCATCACATTCCTCCTCTATTGGAGTATTTCTGTCGTTTTGGAGGATTATTCTCCCCCTCTATCAAAGACTTATAATGGAATTAGGACTTAACCTATTTAGGTATGAGTCCCGGATTCGAACTGGCGGAATCTTATAAAGAGAATTGAAGGAAAAATTCTTTTAAAGGTCCGGGCGGGATTTGAACCCGCGACCCCCAGCTTACCAAGCTGGTGCCCTAACCAGGCTGAGCCACCGGACCCTATTTCTGGTTTTAGATTCGCCTCATTTAAATTTTCTCCACTGCGTCTGATTGATCACTCAAGGTAGGCGTGTTTCTCTAATAAAAATTTGAGGGGTTTTAAGTCACTTTAGAGCCTGGTGGGGCTGAGCCGTCAACGGTTAGCCAGACGGGTTTACCTCCTACATCAGCGGCTAGGAGCATGCCTTTTGAAACTACGCCTGCTATTTCTTTAGACTGGAGGTTGGCTAATATTATGAAAAGCTTACCTATAAAGTAGTCAGGCCCATATATGTCTGCTCCTCCGACGACTACAGTGCGTTGTTCCCCACCCAAGTCGACGACGGCTTTAAGTATTTTACTCCTACCTGGAATTCTCTCAGCAGATACTACTCTACAGACTCTTATGTCCAGCTTTTTAAACTCCTCAATTGAAACTTCACTCGGCAAGTAGACACCTCAACTGAAGATGGAGAGAAGTTGTGTTTAAATGTTTACTTTAGTTGAGCTTCAAATTGTAAAGTTCTACGGGGTTTTCGTAGAACCACATACGGGCGATTTCCAAGGCTTCAGAACGTTTCATAAGTCCTCTGGAAACTCTATGTGCCAAAACCCTAGCTACATCCTCCTTAGCCATAACGAGGTGACCGTAAATTTTCTCAACTGGAATCGAATAGTCTCCACCGAAACCTATGATCTTGGTGACAGGCATAAGGTCAATCCATTCGCTTAGAGCTGAACACGTCATTTTCTGGCTTATTACGTGACACCAACATAGGTTAAGCCAAACGTTTGGAAAGGTCTTACCTATGATTCCTAATTCTCTAACCCAGGGGATGCCTGCGTGGTATAGGTCGAATTTCGCATTTCTATGTCTTCTAAGCATTGGAATCATATGGATGGGGTTTGTCGTTGAAAAGTCTTCCCAGTTGCCGGCTAACATGCCCGTGTGAACGGAAATCACCATATCCAACTCTGAGGCTATTTTCACCGTCTCATTAACCAGGAAGTCGTTTAGAGGTTTAGGATCGGCTAACTCATTCTTTAAAAGCATTTTAAACATTTTATCGGCCTCTTCCCTTGAAACGTCTACCGTTCGACGGGCTAGAAACTTAAGACCTACGACGCCGTCGCGTTTCCACGACTCCATTCTAGACTTGACATGAGAGAGGTAGTCTTCAAGACTGGAGACGTCAACATTAGGTTTTAAGCCTCTAGCTTCTAAGCTTTGAGCGTTTGATAGCTCCGTTAGAAGCCACATGGGTAGGATTGGGATTAAAATGTCTCTATCTTCTTCAGGTATTTTTCCTATTTGGGTTAGGACGGCTTTTATACGGCACTTCTCCTTTAAAACCCTCCTGTAGAGCCCAGGTTTATTAGCGTCTTTCATACGTTTAGAGACTTCTAAGTAGTTTTCATCCGTTAAATCGTCTACACCGTAGAATTCTTTAAGCGCTATACGAGCTGCTCTAAAGTAGCTTGTATGCTTGCAGACTTCATAGTAAGGCTTGAAAATCCTCCACCTCTCTTCTAATGGAAGAGAAGGATCTAAAACCCTATTGAAGTCTCCAAAATCCGTAAGCATATTCTCAGGTAGGCCTGCTGTTATAAGGTCCGTAAGTGTGTAGTGAGAGAAGAGCGTGAAGACATCAACGTCTCTGGAAACCCTGTATTTTTCAGGAGGAAGGTGTTCATGGGCGTCTACAATATGGAAATCTTCAAATCCGTTTAAAAGCCAAAGATACACTTCTCTAGGAGACATGAAGAGTAGATTATGCTCTGAGGGATAAATGTTTTACCTATCAAACTCTAATGCCTGAAGAAAGGTTTTAAAGAGAGGCAGACGTGGCTAAAGGTAGTGGGCCCGTAGCGCAGAACCCCACGTTGCATCTGCAAGTGGGGTGTGCAACTAGGATAGCGCGGCAGCCTCCTAAGCTGTCGGTCGTGGGTTCGAATCCCACCGGGCCCGCTTCTTTCCGCA
>CAZMSC010000042.1:0-12170 GCA_964568845.1 uncultured Candidatus Bathyarchaeia archaeon
CTGGCGTACAAATACATGCGGACACGGTTCAATAACGAGCTTGTCCGGCACCCCATTCTGGGAGCTCGTCGGCATAACGATGGTTAATAAGCATCCCATCGCTGTTAGCGTCATGTACTTAGCGCCGCTCAGCATAATATTCAATATATGGTTCTGGTACTTCGTATACCTTATTCTGATGCAAGTTGCATATATCATGGGTTATTACACGGGCCTCAGAGAGGAGCCGACTGGATGCTGTAGATGTTGGGGTCCTGTGAATGTCAGAATGGATGAGCCTTTTAAGTGGAATGCGTTCGCATCCGGCGGGATGATCGCTTTAACCCTCTTCTACCTTATCATAAGGTGGCGTTATATAAGAGATACTCTTAGAGCAGCCTTTGGATCGTATAAAGAGTTTGAAAAGGGTGAGCCGGCATCCTATAGAGTCGCATGGCTATTGTTCATAGGGGGGTTAGTGCTTATAATGGTTGTGTGGATGGTGGCGGGTATGGGTCCGGCAGAAGCTCTCTTACTGCCCATAACCATATTCTTCTTCTGGACCACTAAAACAAGAATATGGGGTATGACTGGAACATACATCAGAGCTGCTGAACACGGCCACACACTTTATAGACTTCTACTATGGCCTAGAGCACCAGAGCCAATTACTGAGTATCCAGGCTTCGTTATGGCGGCTCATCTTAGCGAATTCAACGTAGATTGTC
Organism: uncultured Candidatus Bathyarchaeia archaeon; assembly: GCA_964568845.1. Classification (GTDB taxonomy): domain Archaea; phylum Thermoproteota; class CALKCG01; order B24; family B24; genus DTBU01. Next base: position 708 of record CAZMSC010000042.1, read on the forward strand.
CTGAAAACCAGAATGCGGGCTCATACTTCTCGGCTTTTGCATCCTATAAACTTGCAGATTTACTTAAAGTCGATACGAGGAATGTGTTTAAAGCCCTTTTGGTAGTTCAGGCAATCACGCCGTTGGTAAGCACAATCACATACATTTGGGGCTTTCACGTGTTTGGCGGCGCTAGAGTCGGATGGGGCATATATGCCTCTTCACCACCTCTAGAGAGATGCGCCAACCCAGACAACTGGAATAGACTTCCGGGAACAGACCCCTGGGTCCACATATTCGCCATAGGTTTCATAGCGATGGGTGCCATATCGTATCTCCACGCTAGGTTTATATGGTTTCCATTTGAACCCATAGGTTTCCTAATGGCCTTCAGCGAGGCATGCCTATTCTTCGGGGTGTGGCTTCCAGCCCTCATAGCATGGATACTCAAATACCTGACGCTTAGAATAGGCGGCTCCAAACTATACGAGGAGTATGGTATACCGATCGCGGCGGGCTTCGCCATAGGCTTCGTATCGATAAGCTTCATAGGTGGAATAATAGGGATATACCGATGGTTCTTCCCATTCTAAAATTCCCCCTCTATCTTTTAACAGCTTTCTTTAATGAGGAATTAAATTGACCTGTCGATTTGCCAAGCTTCGATCATATAGTTTTTGATGTAAGATGTATGATTTTCGGGTGACTTAGATTCAACTAACCGTAGGCTCCGATATTTTTTAAAAATATGGTGGCGATTTCTGTTTAACTCATAAGAAAGTTTTAAATCAGAAATGTATAATGTTTCATTGTTAACTATGACTGGAAAACCGTATGCTGCTATCATAGGAGTTGGCAGGACGAAGTTTGGAGAGCTTTGGTATGAGAATCCTGAGAGTATGGTTGTTAAGGCTGGCTTAGATGCCTTGGAGTCCGTAGATAAAGGTCTTCACAGAGCCGATATTCAAGCATGCTACTTCGGAAGCTTCATGTACCAAGTTACAAATAAGCTCGGCTTGGTTCCAGGCTACATATCTAGAGAGTTGGGCTTAAACGTACCTATGACTCAGACGGAGGCTGCATGTGCTTCAAGTAGCTCAGCTCTCCATAATGCGTGCTTAGCCATAAAGTCCGGTATTTACGATGTTGTCTTAGTTGGCGGTTTTGAGAAGATGACTGATAGGTATGTAAAAATCGCGGACGATCTTATGTTCGCAGCGGACCCGCATGAATTCGACTCTGGCTTCACATTTTCAGGTTTATACGCGACGATTATGACTAGGTACATGTACGAATTCGGTAGAAACGATGAGAAATGTAGAGTGGCGTTGGCTCAAATAGCGGTGAAGAACCACCATCACGCCGTTAAGAATCCGTATGCTCAGTTTAGAAGCGAAATACGTGTCGAAGATGTTTTTAAATCCACACTTGTAGCAGATCCGATAAGACTTTTACACTGCAGTCCAGTGTCTGATGGAGCGGTGGCTGTGGTACTGTGTAAGCCGGAGATTGCTAAAAAATATACGGATGATCCGATTTACATAGTTGCCTCCCAGCAGGCCACCGATCACGTATCGCTATTCAGCAGAATATCAGCGTTAGAGATCAGAGCTACTAGGCTTGCCGTAGGTAAAGCCTTAAAAGAGGCGGGTATAGCGCTTAAAGATATTCAGATAGCTGAGGCGCATGACTGTTTCACAATAGAAGAATGTCTATTCATGGAGGATTCAGGCTTCTACCGTAAAGGTGAGGGTTGGAAGAGGATATATGAAAGCATAGATTCATTTGGTGGTTCAAAGCATATACCGTATGTTGGAGATGGTTGGGAGGTTTTCGTAAACGTCGGAGGGGGGCTTAAAGCCGACGGTCATCCAGTTGGTGCCACAGGGCTTAGACAGGTCTACGAATGCTTCAAACAGATGAGAAATGAGGCTGGTGAAAATCAAGTTGATGTTGAAGGCGGTATTAAGTATGCTTTATGCCATAACATAGGTGGCAGTGGTGGGATTGCAAATGTGCATGTATTGACCAGGGGGTCGGATTATGAGTGAGCCTATAACTAGGAGGAAGATTACGGTAGACTACGGTATCAGAGTAAGTAAGTGTGAAATATGTGGCAGGAAGTATTTTCCACCCAAGTCGTTCTGCGACGTTGAAGGGCGTAAAAGTAGAATAACGTACGAAGACTACTTCTACAATAGGGGTGTGTTCTATACTGGAGCGGTCATAAGAAGACCTACGAACAAGTTCTCGTACTTAGGCTCGTTCATCGCAGGCGTCATCGACTTCAACGGGGAAGTTAAAGTCCCTGGTAGAATCACGGATTTTGTGGTAAACGGCTCCGAGATAGATTTATCTGAATTCATAGGTAAGGAAGTGTTGCCTAGGTTTAGGAGGCTTTACGTCGATGGTGAAAGCGGCTTAATATATTACTCAAGCTTAGTCTTCTCATTTATAGACGATTACTATGAGGCTAAGGACTATAAGCCTTTAAAGCCGTCTGAGAGTTCTGAGAGGCCTGGCATAGTAGGCTATGGGATATATATACCGAAATTCAGGATTAGGAACGATGACCCCTCTGCAGGCGCAGGGATCTTAGAGAGAGCAGTACCGTTTCCAGATGAAGACGCCACGACATTCGCTGTAGAAGCAGGCAGAAGAGCTTTAATACATGCTGCCTTAGATAGCCGCTATATTAAGAAGTGTTACATTGGTTCTGAGTCTACACCATATGCGGTTAAACCCTCGGCTTCAACAGTCATACAGGCTTTAAAACTTGGGGAGCCATATGAAGATGGCTTCTTCTCCGGCGGATTAGATACGCAATTCGCCTGTAAAGCAGCCACAGACCTGTTCATAGATGCTGTAGCCTTAGTTGAATCTCCAATATTTAGAGGAGAATACGTAATGGTCATAGGGGCCGATAACTCTCAAGCGGCTCCTGGTGATCCATTAGATTATACGGTTGGAGCCGGAGCCGCAGCGTACATATTCGGTAAGAGAGATGTGATAGCTACTCTTGACCACTATGCATCATACACATCTGATACGCCAGATTTCTACAGAAGAGATGGGGAGAAGTATCCTAGACATGGAGGGAGATTTACTGGAGAGCCGGCGTATTTCAAACATATACTGTCGGCTATAAAAGGTGTGCTTAAAGAGTCAGGGTTGACACCAGGCGACATATCTTACGTCGCTTTACATTCACCTAATGTGAAATTCCCCGTTAGAGCAGCTTTAGACGCAGGCTTCTCTATGGATCAGATTAAGCCAAGCCTCGTAGCACAGTATATAGGCAATCTATACTCCGGGTCGAGTCCAACAGCTTTAGCAGCACTACTTGACATAGCTGAGCCTGGATGTAGAATTTTAATGGTCAGCTATGGATCTGGCGCTGGCAGTGACGCGTATATCTTTACAGTAACTGAGAAGATTGAGGAGAAGCGGGAGAAATCTATACCTGTACTTTCGCAAATAAACAATGTGAAACGTCAGTACGTAGACTACTCAACCTATAGGAAGTGGAAGGAGTCAAGCGGGTTTTAATCGATGGCGAATATTAGTAGAATATTTGAATCGCAAACTGGTAGACTTAAGTTGCTGAATCTCCTGAAAGGAGAAGGCTATGGCGTTAGAATGCACGCCTACGAATACTTCGTAAGAGGCAGATACTTCATAGCGTTTATTCAGCTAATGCCTTCACGTAATATGGCCATCATAACGGGCTTTAAATGGAATGAAGAGGAGTTTAAAAGGAATCTTAACAAAATAATCGGGTTGATCAAACGTATAGATCCAACGATAGCTGTGGAATCCCGCTTACAATATTAGTCTTAAAAAGCGAGTAAGGTTTATAGAGAAGCTTTCTCTTCTCAATTGAGACTATGTCTATAGCTGAACAATTGGATAAGAGCCGTGAATTCAACGACATCTTCCTATTGGTTAAGAAAGCTGTATATAAGACTCTAGGTAGGCGTAGGGTGGGGCTGATGCTCGGCTTATCCGATATGCCATCTGCGATAGCTGCATACTATTCGCCAAACGTCATCGTTTTAAACCGGAAAATCATTGAAAAACTTAAACGTGAGGCGAACGATGAAAACGTCTTCAAAAGCTATATATTTGAGGTACTGTTACACGAGTATCTCCACTCGCTAGGCTACGATGAGGTTTATGCTAACGAGCTTGCCTACATGATCTGTAAAAACAATCTCGGTGAAGAACATCCGGCGACCAAAATATCTAAGTACGGTGCACGGTCAGTTTTTCAGTCGCTTAAAGATTTAGATGAAGAATTGAGATACCCCATAAGGATTAGACCTAAGAATATAGAGTTTATAAAAGGCTTCGACTCTGAAAACGTCACGTATCTGGCGTAGCTAGTGTCAGTTTAAGCGTTTAAAGCTTATAGAGTTTTCTTAGAAGCTCGATATCTCGTTCAGATATCTCGGCCGGTTTCACACCCATACATTTGGCTACGAAAGTCATCTTCGCGCACTCCTCCAGAATTTCCATAGCTGTTACTGCCTCATAGATATCGTAGCCCAACGTCACAGCTCCATGGTTTTGAAGAAGTATCACGCGACTGCCCATAGCCGCCTCAGCCACGGCCTCACCCAGCTCTTTGGTTCCAGGATATATGAAGGGAACTATAGGCGCTCTAGCTATCATTAAAGCAGCCTCTAAAGTTATGGGTCTGAACTCCACGCCAGCTAATGTAAGGCCTGTTGCATAAGGCGGATGACAGTGGAGTACACAGTTTACATCAACCCGCCGCTTATATATCGATACGTGAATGGGCCACTCCATAGAGGGTTTATAGACTCCTTCCAATAGATTTCCCTCCAAGTCTATTTTGACAAGGTCTTCTATGTTTAACTTAGGTTTATACAGCCCAGACGGCGTTATCCAAACCTCACTGGTCTCAGGTACCCTGTATGAGATATTCCCCCCTATACCCGTCATCAAGCCTTTATCGTGCATTATCCTCATAACCTCTATAAGCTCCCTTTTAACATCCTCCTCATCTACGTAACTCATCTGACCATCAACCCCGTCACATATTAAACAGTCGTCTCCTAATATAGCTAACTTTAAGAACTTTTCTAAGACTTTAGAGAAGATAGATGGCTAGAAAATTTCTCATAACCGGATTACCAGGTGTGGGTAAGACTACGGTTTTATTGAAGACTATTCAAATACTTAAAACTGAGGGGTTACGTGTTGGCGGCATGGTCTGCCGAGAAGTTAGAGTAGAAGGCGTCAGAATAGGCTTTAAAGTTGAAGATTTGGAAAGCGGCCAATGGGGGTGGCTGGCTAACGTAGAGTTTAAAACTCCTGTTAAAGTTGGCAAGTATGGTGTTAACGTAGAAGACCTTGAAAATGTAGGGGTTAGAGCTTTAAGAAGAGCACTATTGGATGAAAATGTACCAATCATAGCGTTGGATGAAATAGGACCTATGGAGCTTAAAAGCAAGCTGTTTTATGAAACAGTCGTAGACATAGTTAAAAGCTCTAAACTACTGATGGCAGTTTTACACCATAGAATTGGCGGACCACTAATGGACTTTTTGAACAGCAGTAGCCCCATGATGGTTAGAGTCTCCCCCACAAACAGAGATACGTTACCTAGGACTATTGCCACAATGGTTTTAAATACTCTACGAGCATGAATTCGAGATACGGTAGACACTACGAATACCATACTTGTTTCTCATAGAACCTCTTATTGGAATGTACCAAGTTTCATAGGCTTTAAAGGACAGCTGAGGAACTTCTCAACTTCCTTCCAAGATTCTACGAGTTTAATGCAGCCTAACTTTATCATACCTATCGCCTGTTGGCATGGTGTATAAATCTTTAAAATCCTTCTTCTATAATCTATCTCTTCTATAACACCTATGCCGATGAACTTCCCCTCCTTACCATATAAGCCAGCTATCAACCCCCTCTCAGATCCGAGCCACATAACGCTTACAGATCTGTTGTGGTTTTCAAACATCCTCTTTAAAGAATCTTTAGAGACAAGTTTCTCGTTCAAAACTAAAAGCAACCCGTTTGGCGTCTCTTCTCCATAAACCAATCCTCCATTAAGTTGCTCGTTGAGCTTCTTAAACCTCTCATCGCTTAAAACCACGCCTGTACCTAGGTCGTGGTTTAAAATTTTAACCCAGTTTATAGGTATTGATCTTATGGTTGCCCCCCTAAGGTTTTTCTGATAGCTGAGCTCTCTCAGCTCTTTCCGAGCTTCTCTACTCCTCTTCCTAGCTTTAGCCAACTGAGGGGTTTTGAGGACGTTAAATTTTTCATGAAGTCGTTTTATGAGTTCTTCAAGCTCCCCATCATGGCAAAGGACAACGATCAGTGAAGGCTTCAATGCTTCTGCTAGTTTAACTTTATACTCTACGGCTTTTTCATCGTCAACCCAACCATCCGTATTGACCACTACTAAATCCACGTTTAAACTTTCAGCCTCAGCCTTAAGCTTACATATGGCCTCTATGATTTCTGCCTCAAAACCCATAGGACTAGTAGATCCGATAAATTCTGAAGCTGTGGGATTTTGTTTGAACAGGTCGGGTGATGGTGTTTTAGGTATAGCTAGACTCACGGTTGTTGGAGGACCCACCTCGGCTTGACCGACATCTCCCTCTATAATGCCAACTTTTAAACCGTTTGAAAGCATACTGTTGGTGATAAGTGTACATAGTGTGGATTTTCCGGCGTCTACAGCTCCAATAACCAACACTGTGCCCTTAACTTCAGAGACTCTGTCAACTATTTTAATCCATTCGGCGGGGTACGGCTCATCTATACGTTCAACAAACCCGTTGACTCCGTGCTCTACTTCAAGAAGGCTTTTCTCAACTATCCTGATGGGGATTGCTCTGAAAGCCCTTACGACCATTCTTCCCCCTCTGCTCAGTTCAACCCCCAATGCTTCAACTCTGCCTTCAAATATCTTCAATTGAGCAGGCCCACCTATCAGTAGACACTCTTCAGCCTCAGCTTCAAAACGCTTAGATCTACTCTTCTCCATAGTATCGCTCATAACATTATTAACAGAGGGAGAATTTATCTTTTAATAGTGCTATGTTAGGATGAAAAGCTAAATCTTGGGAAATACTATTGACCTATAGGAGGCGCATTTACCCTGAGTCTGACAACGGGTTGCCGAACAATAGATACGGCGCTTGGAGGAGGGCTTCCTAGAGGTAATGTAACACTTATTTATGGTGAAGCTGGCTCAGGTAAATCTACGCTGGCTCTTCAAACAACGGTTAAAGCCGCTTTAAAAGGCTTTAAAGTAATATACGTGGATTCTGATGAAAGGCTTAGCTCTAATAGGCTTTTACAAATGGATGAATATATCGCCGAAGACGCTTTGCAGAGAATAATGGTATTACGTCCCACATCGTTTAACGAGCAGACGTATATAGTAGAATCCCTCGAGCGGTATATTGGTCGCGGCGTAGCATTAATAATTCTGGACTCCGTTACGAAACTATATAGGATTGAGCTTTCGGAGACTAAAGACCCTTTCGGACTTAACAGAGAGCTTAATAGGCAAATGGCTTATTTGAGCAAAACGGCAAAAATATTCAACCTAGTCTGCCTATCTGTAAGTCAGGCTAGAAGTCTAGAAGAGGGGGGTTTAGAGCCGGTTGCCAGTAGAGTTTTAAAGTTCTGGTCTCCAGTAGTTATCAAGATGGAGCTGACGGGTAAACCCAATCTTAGAAGGATATGCATCGAGAAGAATGAAGTTACGGGTAAAAGGGCTACGGCCACTGTTCTAATCACTCCTAGAGGTCTTGAAGAAGTTTAATGCCATTGGTTGAAAGCCTCAGACCGTTTGAAGTTGTGAGGAAAGTAGACGTTAGGTTTATATATTTTACCTCCTTATCTTTTATGTCAACCTGTAGGCATTGGGTCGGGATACATAACGCCGCTCCAAGCCCCGTATCCCGTAAAGCCGAGGGGGCTGTGAGGAGGGGCGCGATGTGGGGGATGGGATAGCCCTGAAAGCCTATAGTAAACCCACGACCACTAGGGTGGTGGTTGGAGATGCCGCAGGTCATCGATGAGACGGGAAGCCCAATCGAATGCCCTCTTAAGTCAAGAGGAAGTAAAATGAGGCCGAAGTAAGTATCGTAAACGTGTTGGGTGTATGCTATGGGTATTATTACGTGGTCTCGAATAAGAAGCCCTTGGCTTTTACATTTCAACACTGGAGGATGTAACGGTTGCGATATAGAAGTTCTCGCCGCTTTGACACCAAGGTACGACTTAGAAAGGTTCGGGTGTCTACTTAAAGGTAGCCCTAGGCATGCGGACGTCATGGTTGTCACAGGCCCGATAACTAGACAGGTTAGGGATAGACTTATAAGAGTCTATGAGCAGATGCCTGAACCTAAGTTTGTAGTCGCCGTAGGCACGTGTGCGTGTAGCGGTGGGGTTTTCCGAGGATGTTACAATGTGTATCCTGGTTTGGATGCTGTTCTTCCGGTGGACGCGTATATACCTGGATGTCCACCCAAACCCGAAGCGATAATAAACGGGGTTGCAGTATTGTTAGCTAAACTTGGTGGTAGACTATGAGGGAGGAGGATGTCGTATTAAAGCTTAAAGAGGCATTTGGAGATAAGGTTTCAGACTTTAAAACAGCTCCACGTAGAATATTCTTCTACACTCCTCCAGAGCATTATAAGGAGGTTGTGAAGTTTCTAGTTGAAAAACTAGGTTTCGTACATCTTCAAGCTATGACGTCTATAGATTTAGGTAAGGATTTAGAGGTTATGCCGCATTTGGGCAGAGGCTTAACTGTAAGCGTTAGAACGCGGGTGCCGAAGGATAAGCCTGTAGTGGATAGTATAGTTGACGTGATTCCAAGCGCATCCTTCCATGAGAGAGAGGTACACGACATGCTGGGAGTTGAATTTAAGGGTAATTTAAACTTGAAGCGCATCCTTCTACCTGAAGACTGGCCTGAGGGGGTGCATCCGCTTAGGAGGGAAAGTCAAATAACCTTTCCAAAGCCTATTAGAGGTGGTGAAAAATGAGCGTTAATTCGTCGTACGAGAGGTTTTTCGACGTACCGATAGGGCCTCAACACCCGGCTCTCAAAGAGCCGTTATTCTTGAAGCTTGTAGTAGAGGGGGAGCATGTTGTCGCGGCGGATGTAGACGTATCGTACACCCATAGGGGTGTTGAAAAAGCTATGCAGGAGAGAAACTACATACAGAACATATACCTGGCTGAGAGGATATGTGGTATATGTAACGTGGCTCATACGTTGTGCTACTGTCAGAATGTTGAAGGGTTGTACGACGTTGAAGTGCCGAGTAGGGCGTTGTACATAAGGGTTTTAGTTGAAGAGCTTGCTAGAATTCACAGCCACCTCCTATGGCTCGGCGTCGCTGCGCATGAAATAGGTTTTGATACCCTGTTTATGTACGTGTGGAGAGACAGAGAGAGAGTTATGGACTTGATCGAGGAGATAACTGGCAATAGGGTTACGTCGGCCATAAATACTATTGGAGGCGTTCGGAGAGACATCAGACCCGAGACTTTCGATAGGTGTTTAAAGGCTATGGATTACGTAGAGGAGAGGACGAAGTATTATAAGAAGGTCTGTAAAACAGACCCTACGATCGCCGCAAGATGTGCGGGTGTTGGAATACTTAAGCCTAATGACGCGGTAAGGCTTTGCGCAGTAGGGCCGACTTTGAGGGCATCAAACGTGAAATACGACGTTAGAGCGGATGACCCGTATGCTGTTCACGACGAGGTTCCGTTTAATGTGGTCGTGTATGATACTAACGACGCCTTCGGTAGGATTTTAGTCAGAATAGATGAGATATTTGAGTCTATAAATATGGTCAGGTATTGTGTTAAACATATGCCTACTGGACCTGTTAGAGTTAGACTTAGATTGAATCCACCGGCTGGAGAGCATGTAAGCAGAGTTGAAGCACCAAGGGGGGAGCTTATACACTACGTAAAATCTAATGGAAGCGAAAAACCTGAAAGGTACAAGGTTAGAACTCCTACATTTGAAAACCTACCGGCGCTATGTGAAATGCTTACCTCTAAAGGGAATTACGTGGTTAACATAGCCGACGTACCGGTGGTATTCGCCTCGATAGACCCATGTTTAAGCTGTACTTCTAGGGTTGCCGTACTTGATAGTGAAAAGGAGACCGTTTGGATCGGCCGTTTGGAAGGGCTCAAGAGGTTGAAGAGGTGATGTTAAATGGCTATGGTTACGGAGGTTCTTAAACACCTCTTCAAGAAGCGGGCTACGTTGATGTACCCGTTTAGAGATAGGGATAAAATACCAGTACCTGAGGGGCTTAGAGGGAAGATAAGCTTCAACCGGGAACTTTGTATAGGTTGTGGCCTCTGTGCGAGGTTCTGTCCAAGTGGGGCTGCGGAGCTTATAGAGGATGATAAAGGTAAACGTCCGATATTTCATATAGACCAGTGTCTATTCTGCGCCCAATGTGAAGAGGTTTGCCCTAGGAAAGCCATAACGCTGACGAGGGAGTTTGAAGTGGCTGGCTTCAATAGGAGTGATTTGATCGTAAAGTAGAAGGTCTATCTACGGGTATTCGGCTATGGCGGGTTTACAGGAATGGAGGAGGTTCTCAATAAGCTTCTCGAAAATAGATGTAGAGTGGTTGTGCTAGGTATTGGAAACGCGTTGAGGAGAGACGACTGCTTCGGCGTATACGTTGCATCTCTACTTAAACAGTTCGACCTTGAAAACGTTCTAGTATTGGAGGCCGGTGCCTCTCCTGAAGCATTTCTAGACGATGTTTTAGAGTTCAAGCCTTCACATCTTATAATAGTAGACGCTGTTGAGGTGGGGCGTAAACCTGGAGACTTGATAGTAGCTAGACTTGACAATGTGGTAGATGATATAGCTTTATCAACCCATAAACTACCTCTAACGTTGCTCGTAAAGTATCTGAGGCTTATGGGGTTTGATGGAGAAGTCATACTTGTAGGTGTTCAACCAGGCGACTTATCATTCGGAGAAAACCCAACACCAGAAGTTAAAAAGGCCACTCACATAGTCACGGATTTACTGAAAACTGCACTGTCAAATAAGCCGAATGCGTAGAAATCCTAATAGAGCAAGGGCTTCTTCACGTCAACAACTTACTCGCTCTCGTGATCATACTAGATAGTTTAAAGGCTAGAGCCGGGGAGGGGATTCGAACCCCTGTTCAACGGGTTTCCGCATATAGCGGACACGTCTATCCTCAAGCCTACTACCTTCTGCAGCCCGTCGCCTAGCCGCTCAGCCACCCCGGCTTCACAGAATTTTCCGATTATGTGTTGTATAAATTTTTTCTTTTCTAAGTATTTCTAGAGGCTTAGTTTGGTCGACTATTTGAAGTTGAAAGTTTAATGTTCTGGTGGTCTTAATCTAATTTGAAGGTCTATGCTGTACGAGGTCATTAAGAGTAGGAGGAG
>CAZMSC010000043.1:0-12121 GCA_964568845.1 uncultured Candidatus Bathyarchaeia archaeon
GAAGAGTATGAGTGGCCTGAAGTATCGGTGGAAGACTTTGACCTGGTTGTTAGGGCTCGTAGGATATATGAAAACTACTGTCTTTGCGGCGGTGTTGAGCACATGTGGGAGATTGCTTGGCAGCTCGTAGGTTTTAAGGAAATTATGAGACTCATGTTCACCAAGCCAAACTATGTCGACGCTGTGTTGAATGGGCTTCACAAGATTAGGATGGAGCAGGCTAAGCTTCTATGCGAGGCTGGTGTTGACATAATCTACGATGGCGACGACGTCGGCATGCAGAAGGGTATGATGATGTCTCCAGCCATGTGGAGGCGCTTCCTAAAGCCTAGGTATAAGGAGCTTGCAGACCTATGCCACAGGTACGGCGTCTTCTTCCACTTCCACAGTGACGGTTGGATAGAGCCTATAATCCCAGACCTAATTGAAATAGGCGTAGATATACTCAACCCCGTTCAGCCAGAATGTATGGATCCTGTTAAGCTCAAAAGACTTTATGGTGATAGGCTTTGCTTCGACGGGACAATAGGCGTTCAGAGTACACTGCCATTTGGAACACCGGAAGACGTGGCTAGAGAGGTTAAGCAGAGAATAATCGAACTAGGCCCCACAGGGCTTATACTAGGACCAACGCATGCGATACAGCCTGACACCCCTATAGATAATATACTGGCACTATATGAGGCGGCTTTAAAGTACGGTACCTTTAAACAGTAGCGCCCTTAATTAGAGGGATAAGCTCACCCTTATCTACATCGAACAGCCCTCTATCCGTAACTCTGACGTGAGGTATTACCGGTAGCGTCAGCAGGCTTATTAACGGTATAGGCGCCTCCTCCTCCAAGCCTAGTTCTCTTTCAGCGCTCCTAAATTTTTTAAACTGCTCGGCGACTTTTTCAATAGGCTCTTCGCTCATCAACCCCGCGACTGGCAATTTTAAGATTGACAGTATTCTTCCATTTAGAACTGCGACATAGCCTCCCTGTGCTTCTACTAGTGCTTTCCATGCAGTCATCATGTCAGACGGAGATCTACCCAAGATAACCATGTTGTGCGAGTCGTGTGCGACGGTTGACGCTATAGCTCCTCTTTCAATCTTCAATCCACCTATCAACGCTTTGGCCATACCGCCAGTCTTTCCATGTCTTTCAACGACAACAGCTAATACGTAATCCAAAGGTTGAATAAAGCCGTTCTCGATTGGAAGTTTATCCTCTTTAAGATACGTTTCAAACCCCTTAACCTCTATTATATTCACGTAAGCTAAGCCATGCTGTATCGGCGCTCTAACCATAAAATCTTCAGCTTTTAAATCAGCTGTCTTAACAGTTTTCTTAGCCCATTCTGGGAACGGTTTTAAAGGTATTTGAACTGTGAGTTCTCCATTCCTAGCGGTCAGTTCACCGTTTGAATAAACATCTACTATTTCGAATTTTTCAAGGTTTTTCACTAAAATCAGATCTGCAAGTTTACCTGGAGCCACGCCTCCTCTATCGTAGAGCCTTAAATGCTGAGCAGGTCTAATGGTTGCTGCTTGAACTGCTTCAACGGGATCCAACCCATTCTCAACGGCGCCTCTTACAACCCCATCCAAGTGCCCCCTTCCAACCAGTAAATCTGGCGATGTATCATCTGTAGCCAGTATAAGTCTAGGCGTTACCCCCCTACTCTTAACGCTCGCTATGAAGTCTTTAGATTCTGCAAGATGTCTGCGAACCTTAACCCATAGTCCAAGCCTAGCCTTTTCAACGACCTCCTCTACTGTGAAATTCTCATGGTCGGCTTCGACTCCTGATGCTAGATAGGCGTTTAAAACCATGCCCCTGAGCATAGGTGCATGGCCATCTATAGGAACTTTAAATGTTAAGCCAACGTCTAAAATACTCATCATTCTTTCCGACAGGTTCACAACACCATTATAATCCATAACCTCACCAAGCCCAAGGACACCGTCGAGTTTAAGCATTTCAATAACATCTTCAGCATTTATCTCAGCACCCGAATGTTCGAAACCTGGTAGCGAAGGGACGCACGTTGGAGCCCAGAAATAGAGTTTAAAGTTTAATCCTCTAGAGTTTTCAATCATAGCCTTAACCCCTTCAACACCCAATACATTGGCTATTTCATGTGGATCTGCAACGGCTGTTGTGACCCCGTGAGGTAATACGGCTTCGGCGAATCTACGCGGAGTCACCATACTACTCTCAACATGCAAATGCGAGTCTATCAAGCCAGGCACCAGAAACAAATCGTTTCCATCTACCAGCTCAGAAGCTTCAAAACAGTTGCTTTCCCCCACATAGCATATCCTATCGCCTAAAACGCCTACGTTAGACCTGTAAACCTCACCAGTGTACACGTTTACCAAGTTCACGTTCTTGAAGAAGATGCTGAGCCGTCTCCTACCCAACGCGGCTTCAATTAACTCCCTAAGCCTAACCATACATCTCAAATATTCTACAACTACGGATTTAAAACTCTTTTTAAAAGATAGCTAGTTCTCTAAAAGACTTGAAGCCGTTCTACAGTCGGATTCCTCCTCCTCATGATAGGAGGAAGAGTCTCCATTATAATACAGACTATCTTCTACATTTACGCCCGGCAGCTCCTCACACACATCTTCAACCCTACGGTATTTCGATAAATCAAGCTTAAAGATTACTATAGTTGAAATATTTTTCCCTGGGATTTCAACTGTAGTGACAGAGGTTACACAACTAAAGCCCAATTAAAGCCATAATGATAAAACCCATCCCAAATAGAAAAACAGAAAATTAAACGCGGAGGGGCTCCTACGCTTTTACTTTAAACGTATCATGCTTGCACGCTTGGTCGAAACATCAACTATAAGGTGGGATTTTTAACATGGAAGTTTACTAAGTTGTAGAAATCAGGAGAGCTGACTTAAGTCTAACTACACTGGTGAGGCCATCAAACGGGCTCCAGTAAGTCTAGAACCTCGCTCAGGCTTTTTATGACATAGTCTGGTTTAACACTTGAGTTTTCCAACCTCTCCCCATATTTAAACTTCCATATCGCATACATGCCAACAGCTTTAGCCCCCTCTACATCCCTCTTCAGAGAATCTCCAATGTGCACGGCTTCATACGGTTTGACGTCTAGTTGGTTTAAAGCATAGTGGAAGATTTCCCTTTTAGGCTTACGCCAAGTCGTTAGCGCGGATGCGGCTATCGAGTCGAATAAATCGAATAGTTGAAACTTCTTCAGAACCTCTTTAAGACCTTCATAGTCAGTGGTGTTCGATATTAAACCTAGTGAGAAACCGCACTGTTTAAGCGTTTTCAAAACGTATGTAGCGTCTTCGTAGATGAACGTATCCTCTAGAGAAGCCTGCCTATATGCCTCGTAGAGGGGCTCTATGATATCGTGATGCCTTCTTCTAATGCCGAGGTTTAAAAGGGTTAAGCTTATCCAATACTTACGGCAGAATTCAACGTCTACATCTAAGTTTTCAAAGTATTCGGCTACTCTCCTAAGAGCGTTTAAAACATCCATCTCATCTAGGGAATATCCCAGCTCTTTAAACTTAACCGTAAGGGCTTTAGCTCTAGCTGGGAAGCCTATCTTAGAATAGAAGAGCGTATCTCCGGCGTCGAAGAACACTGCTTTAACCTTCAACCCCTCCCCTCCACATCGGAATTACATATACCTTATAGCTAGCTTGACCGTCTCCTCGGGCTTTTCATCGATAAGCCTATATGCTTCAATAGCGTCATCGAATGGAACGATGGGTTTAAGCATACCTTCAACTGTAAGCATTTTACGCTTGAAAAGTTCGATCACGGTCGTGTAAACCCGGATTCTAGTCCACCTAGGATAATCACGATAGGGTTCGCTCTCAACCCTAGCACCTGAAACCATAACCTGTCTGTTGAAATGCCACTCTTCACCTAAGTCTAACCCTACGGCGTCACCATGATACCATGAAACGGGAACCACATTTCCACCGTAGGCTGTTGACCTTATGGCTTGATGTAGTGCTCTATAGGAGCCGCTTGTCTCTATGGAGGCATCAACGCCCAGTCCCTCCGTAAGCTTTTTGACCTCCAATCCAACATCGCAGTCATTTGGGTTTAAAACGTGGTCTGCACCGTATTTCTCAGCAAGCCTCCTCCTCAACTCTATGGGTTCAACAGCTATGATCTTTGAAGCCCCAGCTACCTTAGATATTTGAACAGCCATGAGCCCTATCGCTCCAAGCCCAAATACGGCAACCATATCTCCAACACGGATACAGCCTTCTCTCACAGCCATGAGTGCCACGGTCGCAGGGTCTATACATACGAGTTCTTCATCTCTAAGTTCAGACGGCGCTTTCCAGATGAACGTGAAATCCTCATCAACGGTATGCGTTTCCCTTACTGGCAGATAGCCGAAGACTCTATCGCCAACTTTAAACTTTGAAACGCCTTCACCAGTTTCTACGACGACACCTACGGTCATATTCCCTACATGACATGGATAAATCGTGGTTTTCTCCTCCAACGGTAAGAAGAGTTTTAAACGGTCGTCGTAACGTTTCACGTGGAATGGAGACCTACCTCTGTAACTCGCTAGGCTTGTACCGTGCTTTTCAGCTGTGAGGATGCTTCTAATTCTGATCTGCTTTGCCTTAAGCTTTGGCTCCTCATACCTTCTAAACTCGAGGATTCTAGGAGCAGTTAATACCAACTCTCTAGGCATAGCTATCAGAAGAAATACTATACGGCTCGGTTATATAAGTCTGGAAGCCGATCCTAAGAAGCTTTAAAGAGAAAAAAGAAGGTTGAATTTTTTAAAACGGTACGAAGAACCTTACAACGCCTATCAGCCCGCCTATAAATATTGCTACAATTGTCCCGGCTATAACGCCGCTCACAAGCGGAACCCCATACTCTTCATAGGCTTTACTTCCACCTATCCTCAAAGTTAAGGTTTTAGCTATCCAAGCTACCAGCCCCATGGTCCACACCCCCTCTAACAGCGTGTGACCTGTCGTAGCCATCAAGAAGCCTATCGGCCCCATTGGGAACCAAAGGAACCTTGTATGTAGATAGCTCAATATACCTACGATCACTATGCCCGCTATTGCATGTGCTACCCAAGGTTGAGCGGCAGGCCAGTTTTCATGGGCGCCAGGATTTATAAACCTCGCCACTATGTCGGTGTTTACATCTGTGATAAAGGTTGCAAACTTCATTCCTCCAAAACTATAGCATAGCCATATCATTGTTATAACGGCGGTCAACGGAGCGATGATCGACGATACTATCAGAGTTTTAAAGATGAGTTTGTTACTTGTCCCAGTTAGGCTGCTCATTTTAAACCCTGAAAAAGCCGCCGTCATGACGCCCGGCCATCCATATCCAAATCCATCTGTGAGAAACGTTCTATTCATAAGCATGGCCCAAAACCATTCTTGAGTCGGTGGCTCGGGTCTAACGGGCCATATAAGCCAGACGAAGCCAGTACCATAGCCGCCGTATGTGACAGCGTTAAAACCTATCAAGCCGAAGATCCTGAGGCTTGCGATCCAAGCTATGAAAGCTATTATTGGCATTAGAAGCGCTACAGTTATACTCATACCTAGTACAGTATACAACGCTGTTACAGCGATGAAGGACGTTATGAAAAGTAGATACGCCATTCTATAGCTTATAGGCTCCTTAGACTCATCAACCTCTTTAACCTTGGTGAAAGCCGTTTTGATAGTGGAAAATATATACCTCCTGTTTAAAACCATGTAGAAAAGCGTTAACCCTATAAGACCCCCTATGTTGGATAATGCCGCCCATTTAAATGGGTCGCCAGCTGTTGGGACATTAGCTCCGCACCAGTTCCTTCCACATCCAGGTAGATCGAGAATACCCGTGTAGTAGCCCATATAATAGGCTACTTGAGAAGCTATTAGATATACTAGAAACCATAGCATAAAACTGGTTAACACCGATAGAGGTGCTAGGTAGAACACGGCTGCAAACGGAGGCCATTTATTGAAAAGCTGAAACCCCACCACCGTAGCAAGTGGAGAGTCCGGAGTCACCCAGGTCGATCCGAATCCACAAGTATTAGTACGCCAAGCATATATGTCTGGAAACCATGGAAATGTCAAAGCCATAAATATTGGAACTTGGATCACCAAACCTAAAATAAGACCTATAATGAACGGTTTGCTAAGCCTTTTATATTTCTCCCTTTCAACGGTCATACGCACTATTTCATAGGCCATAGCGGTCTGTGGAAACGGCATCTTCTCAACATCTATCCAAAACTGTCTAAATATGGAGACTGTTGATATCATAAAGAGGCTGAATACTACTTGATAAACCCACCAGAACATCACTGGGACGAGCCAATCACTCCATGGAATATATGGATTTCCGTAGAGAAGGTTTTCAGCCACCTCTCTGGGAGGTGCTACAAAGCTCGGAATATACCTGATACTGTTTTCCGGATTTATGTATCGGCTTGTAAATTCCGCCCCAGGCTGATACCAGGGGAAGTATAGATTCATGAAGAATCCAGTGGTTAAACCAACCGTGTAGAGAACGGTGGCAGTTCTAGAGCCGAGCTTAGTCTTTAGAGGGAGCATTATTAGAAAGGGTAGGAATCCGAGTGGAGAGAGGCTTAAAGCACAACCCACATAGCCCAGGTTATAGTTGACCACAAGGTTGAAGTGCGGCAGTAAAGCCAGCCAGATGTTGCCTAAAACCGTAAATATGACCGTCGTTGCTATTACGAGTATCCATGGAAATTTTTCCTCAGTAATCTCTCGTGACATCTTTACACCTAAAGCTTAACTTTGAAGCTGAAAAGCATTTAAATTTAACTAAACCCATGTTCTGATTCTATCATAAGCATTAAAACATCACATCCCGTAGATAGGTGATTCTTTCCCTTTTAGATTTGCTGAGGCGGTGCTCTTAAAACCCATCGAGCGTCTGAGAGAAGTCTTCGGATCGGTAGGTTTTGAGAACATTTCTTCCCACACATACCGCATCTAATACATGCATCAGCCCCACTCTCCCGCAGGATGATTGCATTATACCTCTTATGACTTCATCGCATCTCTGAGGGTCATAGGCTCTGAGAGCTTCGTTAAAGAATGCTAAGATACCAGGTATTTGAACCCCCTGGAGGCATGGCATATATTATCATATCTATAGCTTCAGACTTATCCACTCTACCATTGTTTCGGTCATCAAGTATAGGTAGCCTTATACTGCCAAAACCAAGTGCTGAAACCTTTCGATCCAACCTACCAAACTCTCCATATTTCAACGCAATCTATTACATTGGAATGTGCACAATGTATAAACCCCATCTTCATTTTTGCCTGGAAGGTATTGAAACATTAGCCTATTTCCATGATTGTCCCGTATGTTTCATCTATAAGCTTATCTATTTGAAGTTCATCCTCAAGTTTTAAAACCTCTTCTAAATTAGCTTTCGTTGCTGGCTTAGATGGTTTAGCCCAGCATACGGTTGATGGTGAACACCATGAATCCGGTCTTATGCTGACCTCATAAGTCCCTATCTTCCTAGCTAAGTTCATAGTTTCCTCTTTATCGAATCCTATTAGAGGTCTAAACACTAGAATATTCACCGCATTGTCTATGACGTTTAAGTTGTCGAGAGTTTGAGAGGCAACCTGTCCGAGGCTTTCTCCAGTAACTATGGCTTTAGCTCCTATTTCGTGGGAAAGTTTCTCAGCCACTCTAAACATAAACCTCTTACACAATATGCACGTGTATTCTTGGGCATGTCTACTTATCTTGGCTAACGCTTCACCATGCCTATAGACGTAGACCGGTATATCTACACCTATGTGCCAGCCTTTCAACACTTCAACTATATCTAAAAGCTTACGGATACAGGCATCCGGCTTATCAATGTTTACTTGAGCGTGGAGTACAGCTATTGAACACCCCCTCTTCATCATAAGCCACGACGCCACTGGGCTATCTATACCAGTCGATATTAACGCTACAACTTTCCCAGAACTGCCTAGCGGCAAACCACCGCACCCCTCAATCTTAAAAGTATAAATGTAACATTCACTGTTGTGTACTTCCACGTAGACTATTCTACCTGGATTTTCCAGCGAGACTTTAACCCCGGTCTTCTCCTTGAGGATAGCGCCGAGCCTCTTCTCAAGATCTAAACTCGTAAAACTATGTTCACCAGTCCTCCTCACCCTTACGGCGAAGCTTTCAGCGTTTTCAAGTAGGTCTTCAGCTTCTCTAGCTATGTAGCTCTCAAGGCTGTTAAGGCTTACGTATATGAATGGCGCTACATACGTGAGTCCAAAGACCCTACTCAATATCTCAATGCTCCGTTCAAACTCCAATGTTTTAACAACTATCCTAGACCACTTATGGCTGACTTGAGCTTCAACACCCGCTTTAGCCAATCCATTTAAAATGTTTGAAATAAGTATTCTAACCCACCGTCTTCTAACGGGTTTAGATTTAAGAGCGAGCTCGCCGTAAGCGGCTAACACACCATCCCACTGTAAACTCATGACCCTCGGTTAAAGCTTTAAAAATCCTCTAGATTAAGGGTTTCCGCTCTTTCCAATAGTAACTCTTATATTGTATCCAATGGAAACCTAGAGACTTAATGAAAGTATGATCTAGCTAAATAGCTGTTTGTTACGTTTTCGGCGAAATGTTATTAAGATTAGACCCAACTTCTTTTACCGAGTAGCGGG
The DNA here is from genome assembly GCA_964568845.1 of uncultured Candidatus Bathyarchaeia archaeon. Classification (GTDB taxonomy): domain Archaea; phylum Thermoproteota; class CALKCG01; order B24; family B24; genus DTBU01. The sequence continues at coordinate 8,714 of CAZMSC010000043.1, forward strand.
GAATTGCATTGCTTGTAGATAACTATGGGCGCGTCATCGATAGTATTAGAATATCGTTAACTCAGAGGTGTAATTTTAACTGCTTTTTCTGCCATAGAGAGGGCGAAGTTAACCCATATAAGAGAGAGATGAACGTGAATGAGATATCTAGAATCGCTAGAATAGCTTACGGTTTAGGCATGCGGAAGATCAAGTTGACGGGAGGAGAGCCTCTACTTAGAGACGATATCGTTGAAGTGGTCTCCTCTATAAACAGCATCGGTGCTTTAGAGGATCTGGCAATTACGACAAACGGCTTCTTTCTAAGCGAGCTTGCAATCCGGCTTAAAAAAGCCGGATTGATGAGGGTTAACGTAAGCCTGCCATCACTTAAACCTGAGGTTTTTAACTATATAACTGGCTTCAACTGGCTGGAAAAAGTACTTGATGGCGTAAAGATGGCCGTAGAAGTCGGTTTAACTCCAGTTAAACTAAACATGGTTCTTCTGAAGAATATCAATGAGGATGAAGTCTGGAATATGGTGGAATTTTCAGGTAGGGTTGGAGTAGTACTGCAGATAATCGAGCTTGAACCCATAAATATGAGTAAACAGCTATATGAAAGCTTACACGTAGACCCGTCTCCTATAGAGGAGGAGTTGAAACGTAAGGCTATACGAGCCTACGTCAGAAGCCTCCATAACCGTCGGAGGTATGCAATGCCAAGTGGCGTTGAAGTCGAAGTGGTTAAACCTATGCATAATTCTCTGTTCTGTGCAAACTGTACACGTATAAGGATAACATCCGACGGGTTCATTAAGCCCTGCCTCATGAGAAGCGATAACCACGTAGACATATTGACGCCGATTCGTAGTAAAGCTTCAGATGAAGAGCTTGTAAAGCTTTTCGTAAAAGCAGTAAGCCTCCGTGAACCGTTTTTCAAGTGACTCGGTGTTAAGATGTCTCCGATAGGCTTTATCGAGCCTCCTGAGCTTGATAAAAAGCTCGGTATGCTCGTATACGTGACTAAAAGCCCACCTATAGTGGGTAGAATTAAAGAAAGACTTGAAGATTTCTACGTTGAAGAGCTCATCGATTTGAAAATCGTTAACGGTAAGCTCGATAGGGGATACGCTGTATACCTTATGGAGAAGAAATGCATGGATACATTCTCAGCTGTAGCTAAAGTTGCAAAACTGCTAGAAGTGCCTGTAGCCGATATAGGTTATGCTGGCTTAAAAGATACGGTGGCAATCACCCGTCAATACATCACGGTTCCCGTTGAGAAGATGAAGACTTTGATCGAAAACGTCGAGGATAGAAAGTTAAGCCTAAAGTTTATAGGTTTTTCGAATAGAGCGCTCAAACCTGGTAGTCTAGTAGGTAACAAGTTTAAAATAGCAATCTCGCTCGAGGGTAGAGATGAACTAGCTAAACTCGTAAACGCCTTAAAAGAGCTATCTGAACTCTCCGGCATAGCTGGCTTTTACGGTTATCAGAGGTTTGGAGTTAGAAGACCAAACACCCACATCATCGGTAAACTTATAGTTAAACGCGTGTGGAGTGAAGCGGTAAGAGAGGTCGTGGGGCATCCATACCCTTGGGAGCCTCCACAGTCTCGCGAAGCCAGAGTTCTATTTGAAGAAGGTAGGCTTCAAGAGGCTCTTGAAAAGTTTCCGAAAACCATGTTTTATGAGAGGTTTATCGTTAGAAGACTTCTAGAGGAATGGCCTCCTCTAAAAATACTTAAAGCACTTCCATTAAATCTACGACATTTATACGTTTCAGGCTACCAGTCGTATCTCTTCAATCTAGCCTTAAGCCAACGTTTACTAGAGACCGATTTAAACCTCACCAAAATACTTGAAGGCGATATCGTAAAAGGCGTAAGAGATGAAGAAATGGTTAGGAAAGGCCTCTCAACAATCTATATGGTGGTCCCGGGAGTTGGTATATCCTTCGATAAACTGAAGGGCGACTCCAGACGTATCGTTAGATGTGTCATGGATGAGGAGGGAGTTAAACCTGAAGATTTTAAAGTAGACGAGCTTAACATAGTTTGCAAAGCCTCCCGTAGAGAAGTTTTTATGAAGTTTAGAGACCTTACCTTAACAGTTCAACAATACTTCAAGCCTCTCCTCTCCTTCACACTTCCTCAAGGTGGCTATGCTACTGTTCTACTTAGAGAACTTCTCAAACAGGACCCGTTAAAAGCCAACTTCAGATAGGTTGCATACTTCCGAAACCACGAAATCGACCAGGTCTATTTCACAAATGTGAAATACGTACGTTTGTGAGGTTGAACGGTTCAATTTCATGCTTCCGTAATTTTCACGTCTCCTTAGCCTGAAATAAGGCTAAGGGTAAGGCAACCTAAATGAAGCCTCGAGCCTCCATTAGTTCGTTGGTACAACGGCTAAAATGAGTACAACCAAATAAAGCCTATTCAAACTGTACAGCTCCTCCAATACCTATTGTGAGGAGGGTGGAGTTTCAGGCCGCATATCTGTACAAAAACGTAACAGAACATGGGTCGATCAAACATGGACATTGGGTCTCAGAAGAACTACCTAGAATAAACGTAAAATTGGTGAATAAAACCGAGTAATCTTACAGCGTGCTCGACCCTAGAGGATGAGTGGGAGTCAAGAGGCTTCTGTCACACTATAGAATGATTAGATTGGAGAAGATGAAGGAGGAAAAAATCCTTTATATAAAAATAACCTAAGTTTTAGTGAAGATGTTTAGTAGGAAAGCATTTTTAGCCGTAATCGCAGTAGTCGTTGTGACTATCGCGTTTGCGGCGGCTTACGTTAGGATGCAGATGACTCCAGAGCCAGGTACGGAGATAGGATTTGGCGGAGGGGCAATTCTTCCAGTTAACGGCACCATAGTCTCCACAGTTGAGGAGGCGGCTAGATTGGTCAAGGCGGAGACGCCCATACGGCTACCCACATACGTGCCAAGTTCCATGGTCTACGTCAAGATTATAGGACTAAAAGCGGCGTACGGCGGTTTTGAAGGGGGTACAATCTATATATTTTACTCCGACGAGCCTATAGCAGATACAAACAACCCCCTCGTCCTGATACACCTGCATTGGGGTGTTAAACATGAGGATGTGACTGGAGGGGCACCTGACATGGTAATATTCGTGGATAAACTCGACCCTGAAATTGTTCCTAAGATAACCGCAGATTCTGTAAGGAAGTATGCGGAGGAGAATAACTTGACGTTTATGATGATAGGGGATGCGCCGGCCTTCGGATATGAACCTAAGGAGCTCCCGTTTTGGAGCCAGCCCATAGGTGCGTTAACTTTTTACAAGGGAGACCTATGCTACATGATATCCAGCCACCTGCCCCTAAAGGAGATGGTTAAGATTGCAGAGTCCATCATCGAGCAGTATTAGGCTTGGGGTGTTGACGG
>CAZMSC010000044.1:0-11711 GCA_964568845.1 uncultured Candidatus Bathyarchaeia archaeon
GGAAGAATTTTAAATGGAAAAACAGCGGATTGAAGACGAAAGCCGGGACCATATTACACGTAAAACTCAATTAAGCCACAAAGCGATGTTTTAAATTTCTTTTCTAAATTTGCCTATTGTACTGCGAGGGGTGTCAAGTTTGACAGATAAAGGGTCTGAATGCTTCAGCAGTTGATGTATCAAGTTGAATAAAACTGTTTTCTAGACTGCTAGTAAACCCATAGTTTTGCGGTAAAGGCTAAGTATAATAGCTCTTGGGATTCATAAGCCTTAGCTTACAATCTCCTTCACTGTTTGAGTAAAGCCCCCCATCTTTAACGCTGTGATTTTTATGGAGGAAGGTTTAAATTTAGGTTGAGCCTAATTTAGGTTGTGTCTAAATCCAGACGAAAATCTACTTCAAAAATGTTGACTGAGAGGGAAGTAGAATATCTTAAGACTGTTTCCAAGCTCCTATCAGGAAGGGAAACCGTTGGAAGCCTTGAGATAGCCGAGGCTATGGGGGTTTCATGTGCGACTGCGAGTGAAACTCTTAAGAAGCTTTACGATAAGGGTATGCTTAAGAGAGAGCCTTGGAAAGGGGTAAGTCTCTCAGAAGCAGGGATTAGAGAAGTTAATAAGGTAATTAGAAACCACAGAGTTTTCGAAACATACGCTTACAGTTTTCTCTCAATTAGACTAGAAGACGCGTGTAGATGTGCACGTAAGGTTGAACTATTCCTTCCAGAAGAGGTCGTCGACTCTATGTGTAGCATTATGGGGCATCCTGAGAAATGCCCGCATAATGAAAATATTCCCAGGGGGGAGGGTTGTTGCTCAAGAAAACAGCAATTATAATCGCGGTTAGCCTTTTATTGGGTTTAACCCTTTCCATGCGTTCAGTTCAACAGAAGTATGGGATTAGGGTAGTCGTTACGTTGGACATCCTCCAAACCATAGTATCCCCGATCTTAGGAGATGTTGGTGAAGTTTACTCTATTATTTCAGGAGATGTTGAACCTCATGGTTTTACTTTAACGCCTGACATTATTCGAGAGGCTTTAAACTCTGACTTAATAGTCATAACTGGACATATGAATTGGGAGATGGAGCTTATTGAAAGGGTTTCAGAGAAGAAAGGTGTTCAACCCAGCCTAATATCTCTGAACCTGCTAAACTTGAGTGGTATTAGAATACTTGAAGTTGAGGGCGGGAAGAATATCCATGGATTCTGGCTTCTACCAGATAACGCGATTACTATAGCTAGAGCGTTGAGAGATAAACTTTCAACGCTTAAACCTGAATATTCTGAAAAGTTTTCAGAAAACTACATGCTTTTTGAAGAAGAGGTTTTAAAGCTTAAAACTGTGCTCGCTAGGCTTTCGGAGAAATACGGCTGTCTCGGAAGGAATGTTGTAGTAGGCTTTTACGCTGAGCAGTACATTGCTGAGGCTTTGGGTTTGAAAGTAGACGTAGCCCTCATAGGTGAAGAGGAGACAATGCGCCCCGATACTCTAAAAAGAATCTACAGCGGTCTTAAATCTGGAGACTATGCCTGCATCATAGTCTCTGATACGGCTCTTCTAATGAGTGGCGTTCAAACAGCGCTTAGAGAGGTTTCTGAGGAGACGGGGTGTTCAATAGCATATGTCTTCACAGTTTCATCCAACGGCTTGAATCGCTACGATAATGTTATGTACTATAACGCTGGGCAGGTTTACAGTGCTCTACTCTCCAACCGTAAATCTTCCTCAAACGGGTTTAACGTATATCTTTTAGCAACAGTCCTAGCACTGTTCATAATAGCTTTTGAAACGGTTCTACTCGTCAGAGGGGGTTTGAGAATACGAACAACCCAGTAATATCTGTGAAAAACGTTTCAGTGAAGCTAGGAGAACGTATAGTGCTGGATGATGTAAGCTTTGAAGTTGAAAAGCCGTCGCTTATAGTAGTCGTTGGACCAAACGGCGCTGGGAAAACAACGCTGATAAAACTACTGCTTGGAATGGTTAGGCCTTTTAAAGGGTTTGTGAAGGTTCTCGGTTTAAATCCTTTCGCTGAAGGTTTAAAGCTTAGAAGCCTTATCGGCTACGTCCCCCAGAAGGATAAGGTATCGTATGAAGTCCCGCTTAAGGTAAGTGAAGCCGTCTTAATGGGGGTGCTTTTAAGGAAAAGTTTCCCTAGGGTCCCCTATATGGAGGACGTTGAATCCGCTAGAAAGGCTTTAGAATACCTCGGTATGGATGATTGCTGGGACTTACCATTCAACGAACTAAGCGGAGGACAGCAGAGGAGGGTCTTAATAGCCAGAGCGTTGGCATCCAACCCTACCATCCTATTCCTAGATGAGGTGTTCGCAGGCTTAGACGTCGAAAGCCAGGAAAAGTTACTTAACGTTTTAAGAATGCTCAAGGAGAATGAGAAAACCATAATGGTCGTAGAGCATGAATTAGACCCGATAGTGGGATTGGCTGATAAGATTCTGGTTTTAAACAGGACGGTATGCGTATACGGAGATCCAGTCGATGTTTTAAACGAGGATAAGTTGAAAACCGTCTATCCATGTGTTAAAACAGTTGAGAGGGAGGGTAGACGTATACTAATCCTGGGTGATAGACATGCTTGACCCGTTTATTCTAAGAGCGGTGATCGGAGTGGTATTTGCATCATTCTCAGCAATAGTTTCGACTTTAATGCTTCTAAGGGGGGCACTATACATAACACCTGAAGTTTCACATGCTGCTTTAGGAGGTGCAGCAGTAGGTGTCCTGATTCAAACGTTTCTCCCTTGGTTTGCAGATCCATTCCCCTTCGTAATACTATTCTGTATAGCGACATCCGTGTTCGTATCACGTACGGGGAGAAGTGGGCCTCAGGCTTTAGGCATTATGTTAAGTGTTTCACTAGCTGTAAGCGTAATGCTTTACGCGGTTATAAGGAGTTACCTCCCAATAGATAGAAAGGTAATAGTAGACGGTTACCTGGTAAGTGACCTCTTACTTCTCTCAAACTTAGACGTATTAAGCCTAGCGATCGCCTCAACCTTAACATTAATATTGGCGGCATTATTCTACAGAGAATTCCTATACATTTGCTTCGACGTAGAGACGGCTGAAGCGCTCGGGCTTAAAGTTGGATTATATGACTCGCTACTCTTCACCATTTCAGCTGTAACAGTCGCCGTGATTGCTAAGACCATAGGTGTCCTACTATCCGTCACACTTCTCATAATTCCAGCAGCTACCTCACGATTTTTAACGCGCTCCATAAGTAGAATGTTCATAGTGTCCCTATCAATAGCGCTTTCCTCGGGGCTTGGAGGCATCGTTCTATCACTCTGCTCCAACATCCCTACAAGTGGCGCGATAGCGCTGGTATCTATAGTATTCTTCACGATAACTTATCTTGTTAAAGGTAGAAGATCATAGCTATGCTGAGGAATCAATCGTAGAGACTGTTTTGAAATTGGAAAACCTTAAGTGTTAAGCCGTATAGTTGACAGACGGGGGATCGTATAATTGAAATTTTTCGATTGTAATGCATGTTTCGGTAGACCTATGATTAAACCGATTAGATATGCTGAAACGGCTAGAGATCTTTTGAAGGAGATGGATTTCTACGGTATTGATGAAGCCTTAGTCTTCCACTCAAGGCAACGCGACGACTCACCAGTCGTTGGTAATAAAATACTGATAAACGAGATCAAGGGAGTTGGAAGGCTTTACGGAGCCTTCGCAATACTTCCGCCTCAAACTGGGGAGATGGGCTCTTTTGAAGATCTTCTCGATAAGATGAGACTTGGCAATATAAGAGCCTTTAGAGCCTTTCCTTCAGAGCATGGATTTTTAATGACTAAAACTGCTCTAGAGCCTCTTTATGACTTCATGGTTGAGAGGCATATTCCACTATTCATCTCAATAAATGAGTCATGTGGAGGTATATCCGGCTGGTATTTGATCGAGAAAATTATGTCTGGCGTCCCAAGTCTCACGCTTATAGTCACAGAGCATGGAAGTTGGGGGCAGGATAGATTTTTCAGGCCTCTAATTGAGAGATATGAAAATCTGTATTTGGATATATCGAGGTACGAATTAGATGGAGGTATAAGCGACTTCTGTGCTAAATACGGTGCTGAAAGGTTGCTCTTCGGTACTGGCTACCCATGGTGGAACCCTGGCGGTCCGATCCTAATGCTGTCTCAAGCAGATATAACATCTAAAGAGAGGGAGATGATAGCTTCAGGTAATCTCAAACGGATACTTGGGAGGGTGAGAATTTGATATATTCTCAAATTGTTAAAGAGTTTATGGAGAGTGGGAGGAGTGAGTCTTGTCCTGTAATCGATATGCATACGCATCTTGGACCCTACCAAGGCATATACTTTCCAAACCCCTCACCCGAAGATATGATACGTACCATGGATAGGTGTGGAGTTAAAATGGTCGTCTCAAGTTCCCACGCAGCTCTAATAGACAGTAGAGAAAACGTTAAAATGATCGACGTAGTGAAGAAGTACCCAGACAGGTTTAAAGCATACTGGGTTATAAATCCAAACTACTCTGAAGAATTAGAAGATGAAATAAAGCGGTTTTCTGAGGCTGAAGGGTTTGTAGGGTTCAAGTTTCTATCAGACTACCATAGGCATCCAGTAACCAGCCCAAGGTATGAACTTGCATTAAAATACGCCAATGAACATAAGCTACTGGTTCTACTCCATACCTGGGGCTATAGCCCCTACGACTCGCCAACATTGGTTGAAAAGATCGCCGTTAAATATCCGAATGCCACATTTCTGATGGGGCACTCCGGCTATGGGGAGTGGGAGAAGGCTATTCAAGTTGCACGGAATAACCCAAACGTCTATCTCGAGTTAACAGCGGCCTACGCGGTTAACGGGGTAATTGAATGGATGGTTGGGGAAGCCGGATCTGAGAAGATACTATTTGGTACAGATCTACCATGGTTCGACCCGCATTATGGAATCGGTTGCGTAATCTTCTCTAGAATAACCGATGAAGATCGTCATAATATCTTGCATAGGAACGCGGAGCGGTTGCTTCAACCATTTCTATGAGATTAATTTTCCAATAATTAGGATATTAGATCTTTAAGTAAACATTCTATACTATAGAATTTTGGCGGTACACATGGTTAAGTATGCTGTTGGAATTGTAGGTTGTGGTGGTATAGCTTCAAGTCACGTTCAAGGTTGGCTTGATACAGGTCGTGCTGAAATAGTCGCAGTTGCAGATATAGATTTAACTAAGGCTGAGGCTTTAGCTGGTAAATTCGGCGTAAAAAGTTTTTACAGAGATTACGTGGAGATGTTGAATAGGGAGAGTTTAGACTTTGTGAGCATTTGCACCTGGGCTCAAACCCACGCTGAAGTAGCCGTTAAAGCGGCCGGAGCCTGTGTTAAAGGCATCCTATGTGAAAAGCCTATGGCTGTAAGCTTAAGTGAAGCCAACATGATGGTTGAAATCTGCGATAAACATGGCGTTAAATTAGCTATTAGACATCAGCGTAGATTCCATCCAATCCACATATCTGTTAAAAACTTCATCTCAGAAGGGAAGATTGGTAGACTTTTACTAGCTCGTGGAAGGAGGGAGGACGGGCTTCTAAACAACGGCTCCCACATGATAAACACAGTTAGGTTTTGGCTTGGAGACCCTGAACCTGACTGGGTTATAGGGCAAGTCGAGCGTAAAACGGATAGGTATGAGAGGGGTATACCTATAGAAGACCTATGTATAGGCTTAGTATCCTTCAAAGACGGAGCTAAACTTCTAATAGAAATGGATACACCCATCATGCATAAGTTAGAATGGTTCCACGTGGTATTGGAGTGTACAGATGGACTGCTTATAGTTACGGATGAGGAAGCTAAAGTTCTATCATCTAATGGATGGGGTAAACTCAAGCCTGTGGAAGATAAAACTACTGAGTTTTCTCAGCTGATAGATTGGGTTGAGGGTAGAGTCGGTATGCATAGAAGTAGTGGCTACCAATCTAGAATAGACATGGAGATAATGATGGCGATCTACCAATCAAGCCGTTCAAGAAGCCTCGTACATATGCCGCTTAAAACATTGGAAAACCCACTATTCGCGATGATAAAGAGCGGTGAACTACCAGTTGAAAAGCCCGGAAAATACGATATCAGACTTCCCAAGGAGTTATGGGGTCTTCTAAAAATACCATAAAGGCGTGGGCCCGGAGGGATTCGAACCCCCGACCAACAGGTTATGAGCCTGTCGCTCTACCTGGCTGAGCTACGGGCCCTTCAAAATCTGAAGAAGACAGTTCTTTTATTTATTGTTTTCTAATATATAACTATGGGTCTCTCGAAATTACATAGTGATTTCAAGGCTCATGTCTAGTGCTTTAGCCGAATGCGTTAGGTATCCGATTGAGAGCACGTGAACACCTGTAGACGCGTACTCTAATATGTTTGACGGGTTTATTCTACCCGATGCTTCGAGTAAAATCTTACCGTACAGGCCTCTCTCCCTTAAACGTTCGATGACTTCTCGAATCTGCTCAGGTCTCATATTGTCAAGCATCACTATATCTGCTCCACTTTCAGAAGCCTCTAAGGCTTCGCCGAGCGTTTTAGCTTCAACTTCAACCTTTTTTACAAAACTTACCTTCTCTACAGCTCTTCGGACAGCCTCCTTAACTGAGCCTATTAGTGCTATGTGGTTGTCTTTAATGAGGATGGCGTCGTCTAACCTGAGCCTGTGTGGTTCTCCTCCTCCAAGCATAACAGCCTTCTTATCTAGAGCCCTTAAACCTGGAGCAGTTTTACGTGTAGCAGCGATTTTAACGTTTAAACCAGCCTCTCTAATCATATCTACAAGCTTCTTAGTTTCCGTAGCTATTCCACTCATACGCATCAATATGTTTAAAGCCGTACGTTCAACCATCAGTATGCTTCGAGCCTCGCCCTCAACTTCCATCACAACGTCTCCAGGATTAATGATGTCTCCATCTTTACGGTTAATCTTTACATCAATACTGAAGTGTTTAAACAGCATTTCAGCTTCTTCAACACCAGCTACTACACCGCTCTCCTTCGCTACGATAACGCCTCTAGTCTTCAAACCCTTAGGTATTAAAAGTTCAGATGTGATATCTCCAAAGCCTAAATCCTCCTCTAGAAACCGTATAAGCTGGCTGATCGTTAGGTGAATACTCAAATTTAATCGCCTCAGTTTAATAGGGTGTTCGCCTTTAGATTTAAAGTTGAACCTTCCTTATGAATTGTGAGACTTTCTAAATCAATGACTTGTAGGTCTTCCGATACTAGAAGCTTAAATCCTACTTTACTGATTGATAATTGAAATGTTCAATCTTAAAATTGAGAGAAGCAGTAGGGAAAGGAAATCTAGGATAGTACTAGCCTTAGATATACCTGAATTTTCCAAAGAAAGGCTTTATGAGAAAACGTTGTGGGTTATGATGGAGACTTCCGAAAACGTCTGTGCCTTTAAAATAGGGATGCCAACGATACTAATTCTTGGGTTGCAGGATGGTGTATATAAACTAGTTGAGAAGTCTCATGAAATGGGTATGCCCATTATAGTGGATTGTAAATTGAGCGACGTTGGTCATGTCAATAGAACTATGGCTAAACTTTACTTTGATGTTGGCTTTGATGCTCTAACGGTAAATCCGCTTGTGGGTTTTAAAGATAGTTTAGATTTAGTTTTGGAAGATGCGAAGAAGAGAGGCAGGGGGATCCTACCGTTAATATACATGAGTCATGCGGGGGCTGAAGAAACTTTTGGTCAGCTCATAATGGAGAGGGATGGAGTATTCAGAAAACAGTATTTAATATTAGCTGAGAAGGCTAAAGGTTGGAGGGTTGACGGTTTAATCGTAGGTGCTACTAGACCAAGTATAATACGTGAGGTGCGTGAAACAGTCGGATCAGACATATCAATATTCTCACCTGGTGTGATTTTTCAAGGAGGTTCTCCTAAAGATGCTTTAAACGCAGGTGCTACATACCTTATAGTCGGTAGAGCTATATGTTTAAGTGAAAACCCTTGGAGCGCGTCTTTAAAATTTAAGGAAATATCGTCTTATGACTGATAGTCTAAAATCTATATGCCTCTGCTGCTGTTTAAAGCTCTCCTATAGCTTCCACCACCCCTATCCCAAAGCTCTCTTCTAACAAGATCTCTCACAGCTGCTCTTATAACGGAGCTTCTATTTGGATATAGCCCTATTCTCACCAGTTCATCCATATCCTCCAGAAGAGCTTCTGGTATTTTAACTGTTACAAGCCTCATGCGTTTCTTTAGAGAGCTAATTACATTAATCAAGGTTTTTACAGTCGTCTTTTGAAAACTTCCAATCCCCTTAAAGCATTATTAACTCATCTCGTGAAATGTCTCCATTTTAACCGCCGTGTTTGAGGCGAATAAGCTGGCTGAACGTTTAAAAACGTCATGGCTTGATCCACTCTCTAAATAGAAGAGATTTATATTTCTCTGTAAACCCTCACGATATGTTACGATGTCTATAAAGTCTTGAAACTGAAAAGTTTATTAGTAAAACGGTCAATCTAAATTTGACGTGGGTGGAGTCAAGAAAAAATCTATTTCTCAAATGGCTAAGGCTCAAACGGTGAAAGAGAAAGAGGGTAAAGAGGCTAAGAAAGAGAAGGTTAGGGTGGCGAATGTTTCTACCAAGGGGTTATTCATAAATATAGATGGTGATAGGCTCATTAAGGAGGTTTCAACCATGAAAGTGATAACGCCCTTTGAAGTAGCCTCAAAGTTTAAAGTTAAGATAAGTGTAGCTAAGGATATTCTTGAAGAACTTTGGAAGAAAGGTTACGTTACACCGGTTTCGGGCAACAATCGTATACGAGTGTTCAAGTTTACCGGAAGCTAAACGAGTTTAAGCCTAACTCTTACGCCTGAAGATATCTCTGCTAGTGTTTTTTCCATGTCTATAATAGACCCTATCCTATTGATGGGCGATTTTAAACTGGTTTTTTCATAGAATAGGCAGATGGCTTTGGCTAGAGGCCAATATCCTATCCATCCTGGCTCGCAAGTAAACCTCGGCTTCTCAGGCCTTAGACCTATTTCTACTATGAAATAGAGCCACCCTTTTGAGGCCTCCACCCTACCGTCTAATGGTAAATTTGATACTAAACGGCTAACCGTAATGGGCGCATATATTCTTGATAATTCACCGTAAATTTTAATTCCCCCCTCGAATTCAAAAAGTACTTTATACGCTAACCCTTTCACACATAAATTTATAACCGCTTCCTGTATAAAGGATTTTTAGGTGTATTCTTCTTGATGGCTGGAGATAAGAATGTTGAGAAGGAGTATAAGAGGCTTTTGAAGGAAAGGGATAGACTTGTTGATGAGTTGCGGAAGCTTAAAAAACGTTATGAAATCGGCGAGCTTGATGATGAAACCTATAATAGAAATCGTTACGATATAGAGCGTCAAATAGTAGAAGTTATGGATAGGATCGCACAGCTTAAATTTCTGCTTGGAATTAGTGATTGAGGGGGTCTGTCTAAAGCTTTGGACATGCTATTCTGGCCTGTAATATGGTGGTTGGTCGTAGCATGCTCTTTAGCGGTTAGCCATTATGCTGTCACATATAAGGGTGAGAAGGCTAAGAAAATTAGACTGTTAAGGTTCTCCTCGGGTTTTTTCATGGCAACGTTCATAACATATCTTATATGGCTCCTCCTGTATAAAACGGGTTACATGCTTTTCGACTACAGCCCATTAGTGGGGTTTGCGTTAACGGCAACATATCCGTGGATCATAGCTCTGAGAGAATTTAAGAAGGAGGTGTGATGCATTCACAAGTTTGGCATGATCTTTCATAGCCATAGTAAATCTATCGCTATAACCATCTGAGAATGGATATAGACGTTTTAAAGAAAGTCATTTAGAATGTGGAACTGAATGGTCGGAGATTAGTAAGATTTATATGGATCTTTATAACGTTTCCATATCGCTTTTAAACGAGCTACTTTGATGGTAGATCTGAGGGGGTATCCACAGGACAGTTGTTGAGAAGAGTGAGGAGGGCTTTGAAAAACCCTCCGAGAAAATTTCAATAGGTCCTCCTAGGCTAACTAAGTATGAGAAGGCTAGAATTGTAGGAGCTAGAGCTCTTCAGATATCTATGGGTGCCCCAATTCTCGTAAAGCTTCCAGAGAACGTTAAAGACTCCGTGGAAATAGCCCTCTACGAGTTGGAGAAGGGTGTTCTACCCATAACGGTTCGTAGGAGGCTTCCTGATGGAACTTACCAAGATATCCCACTGAAGTGGCTTCTAGAAAAATCTGAGTGAGTATGAATATTATGGGCTATAGGGATCTTAAAGCTTTAAAAACCTCTATGATAACCTTAACATTATCGTCGGTTTTCCTCATCGTTATTAGGATTGCCGGATACCGTTTATTCGACGAACCATTTGAGCTTTTCTGCATACACGTACCGTCTCTCGTCTCTATAATTTTATATACTCTCCTTAGATATTTTAGGTTAAAGCTTGAAGCTTAGAGATAAAATTAAAACGTTAGATCCTTCGATCAAGCTTATCATATTAGCCGTTTTAATATTTCTTAGCATCTTCTCGTTGTGGACTCTAGCTAAGTACATCCTACTCACAGAAAACCCTGTCGTCTATGTAGCGTCGGGCAGTATGTATCCTACATTAAAAGTGGGCGATTTACTCTTTGTTAGGGGGGTTAAACCTGAAGAGTTGAAAAGGGGGGATATAATAGTATTTGTAAAACCCGTTGGAAACGGCGAATACATAGTCCATAGAGTCGTTGACGTAAAAGAAGTCGACGGCAGAATTCTGGTGACGACGAAAGGCGATAATAACCCATCATCTTGGTATTGGGAAAAGGACTTCGATTCAAGGTATGTAATAGGGAAGGTGTTCTTCTGGGTTAGATTCATGGGATTCATACCGATGATCTTCCAGGAAGCATGGGTTAAATGGAGCATTATAACAATCTTAGTGATACTCATAGCCTACGACGTCCTCTCTGGCATTCTCATAAAACGTAAAAACCTAACGTATCATAAATAATCTTAACTGACAGCTATGAAAAGAATTTCCCTTATGACGCGAATAGGCTTGGCGCAGGGGTCAAGTTTTGGCAGTATTGTTGCCTTAGCAATCGAAGATAAGAGGATTAAGGCGATGGCCATCACGGCAACTCCGCTCACAATTGAATTAAACATTAAGATCTTCGCTTGAAGGAGCGAATTCTATAAGCTTCCATCTGGCAGGAGGATTAGAGCGGGCTTCTTTAAAGACCTAGGAAAAAGATCTATCGAACTCTACTTAATGCAAAATTGGACTAACCTTTTGAGATAGAAAAACAAGTACTTTTAAAAATAAATAGAATTTCTTCAACTGAACTTACTTAGTTGGATTTTGTTAATTTATACGGATACATGATTGGAGAGCAAGTTTTCACTATGAGAGAATTTGGTCTTGCAGAAGATTTGAGCAAACTTCCAGGCAATCATCCTTATAAGTTCGTGTTGGCAACTTTGAAAGGGTTTAATAAGGCAATAGAAAATGAAGGCAGTTCAACATTCAAAGACGAAGAGTACATGCAATTAATTAGTCAATCGCTCATACCGTACTGGAATACCGAAAACCAAGAATTTAAACCTTCTTACGAAATTAAAGTGGTGTTAAAAACAGAAAGGAAATTT
>CAZMSC010000045.1:0-10829 GCA_964568845.1 uncultured Candidatus Bathyarchaeia archaeon
TTCGTACATATGCTCCTCCGATGTCTGACGAAATATACCTCGTAGCAAATTCCCACATAGACCTATCATGGCTTTGGACGAGAGATGAAACAATAGGCAAGATATGTCCAGAAACCTTTGTAAACGTTTTAAATCTTATGGATAAGTATCCGCTTCTATGCTATGCTCAAAGCTCCGCTCAGATGTATGAATGGCTGGAGATCCACCATCCGGAAATTTTCAGAAGAGTCCGCGAGAAGGTCAGAGAGGGTAGGTGGGAGATAGTCGGCGGCTCATGGGTGGAACATAATGCAAACCTCTTATGCGGCGAATCCCTTGTAAGACAGTATCTTTTCGGGAAGAGGTACTTCATGGAGAAGTTCAACGTGGACGTTAAAGTAGCTTGGCTACCGGACAGCTTCGGCTTCTGTTGGACGCTTCCCCAAGTGCTTAAGAAATCTGGATTAGAATATTTTCTAACCCATAAGTTAAAGTGGCAAGTAGAACGTATGAAACCTCCAATACCATTTCCATATTACGTTTTCTGGTGGGAGTCTCCAGACGGATCACAGGTCTTGGCCTACCACACAGTGGGAAGTTACTCTGAAGATGTAAACCCAATGAGAGTGCTTGAACAACTTGCCTCATTGAAGAGGCGTCACGGTTTAAACAAGCTTCTAGTCCTCTTCGGCAGGGGAGATCATGGAGGCGGCCCGACTGAAGGAATGGTTAAAGAGGCTTTGAGACTTATGGAAATAGTTGATCCAGCGGTCTACCCGAAGGTGATCCTATCGACGTCTGAACGCTGGTTTAAAGATGTTAGAAGCATTTCGAAAAGCCTATCTTTTCCAGTCGTTAGAGATGAATTGTATGTTAAGACGCATAGGGGAACCTATACTACAGAGGCTAGGGTGAAGCTTCATAATAGGAGGTGTGAATGTCTCCTGTTGACCGCTGAGAGGTTTGCATCTATAGCTATGCTTCTAGGTATGGCTTATCCATCCGAAGATCTGAAGAATGCTTGGAAGCTACTCCTCCTCAATCAGGTTCATGATAACTTGGATGGGACGTCTATAGAGGAAGTCTACATTCAAGCTGAGGGAGACTACGGGGAAATCTATAGGATTGGTCGTAAGGTGCTCGAAGAGGCTTTAAACGTGATAGCATCTAAGATTGATACTCGATGTGGAGGATTACCAGTAGTAGTATTCAATCCACTTTCATGGTGTAGAAGCGACGTAGTAGAACTCTCTCTTGAAGGAGAACTGAGGGCTGTGAAAGCCTTTAAAGTCTTCGACTGTTTTGGAAGAGAGGCTCCAGTACAGATCGTGGAAGGTGGACAGAAGGCGGTTTTTATAGCTGAAGACGTTCCATCATTCGGCTACAAACTATACTGCTTAACCCCATCATCGGAGGAGTCTGTAGATTCAGGTCTTAAGATAGGCGAATTCTTCCTTGAAAACGAGTTTCTACGCGTGGAGGTAGATGGTAAAACAGGCTTTGTGGTCAGAATCTATGATAAAGTTAATGGGAGAGACGTTTTATCCGACTCTGGAAAAGGCAATGCTCTTCAGATATATGAGGATAGACCTCCCAATGCTCCAGGGGGAGAACCAGCTTGGAACATGTACTTGGGCTCTTTAACAGAGCTGGAGAAAGCCGAGGAAATACGTTTAGTCGAGAAAGGCCCTGTCAGAGCAACAATTAAAATCGTCAGAAAGTATGGCGGTTCAACCTTTGAACAGTATGTATCGCTATACCGGAAGATTCCGAGGATAGACTTCACGTTAAAAGCTGACTGGCATGAGAAGTATAAAACCCTGAAAGTAGCCTTCCCCCTAAGATTTAAAAACCACTGGGCTACATACGACATACCCTTTGGAGTAATACAACGCTACCAGTACATCTACAATAGAGCTCCTGATAGGCAGATGAATACGCCTGGAAGAACATGGGAGCCAGCGGATAAAGCCAAATTTGAAGTACCGGCTCTATACTGGGTAGACATGGATACTGAAAATGGAGATTACGGTGCAGCTTTACTCAATGATTGCAAGTACGGTTTTGACGTAATCGAGAACACGGTTAGGATGACTCTTCTAAGAGGTCCTAGGCGCGGCTACCCTTCCACACCTGAACAGTGGGCCGATCAATCGGAAAACCCACGTGTAGGAGTACACGTTATCAGATATGCACTATATCCCCATGAAGGAGACTGGGCGAAGTCTATGGTTTTCAGAAAAGGCTACGAGTTTAACTATCCACTGGTAGCGTGGAAAGCCTCGGAGAAAGCTGGGCCTCTACCGGAAACACTATCTCTAATAGAGATTAAACCAGATAACGTCGTTCTATCTGCCTTAAAGAAGGCTGAGGATTCTAATGAGCTTGTATTGAGGGTCTACGAAGCTTGCGGATTTGACTCAGATGTGTCATTGAAAATTGTCTTTAAACCTTTGAAAGCGGTTGAAACAGATCTAGTAGAATGGGATGTGTACGCGTCTAAAAGAGAATTTAAAATATCAGAGAATATAGTAAACTTCCACTTAAATGGTAGTGAAATAGTCACGGTTAAGCTACTCCTTCAAAATCATTAAATTAATTTAAGGCTTGAAAAATATAACGTAAATTATAGCGAATAAATATGTATATCATAAAAATTTATATACGCAGGTGAAATGACATACGAGAAGATAATAATGAAGTATGAAATTAAGTACAGTCCGAGTTATTCGCTATTAGAGGTTAGTCTAGAACCTAACGAAGTCATTGTAGCAGAAGCAGGCGCCATGATTTATATGACTCCTCAAATAACTGTTAAAACAAGGAAAAGAGAGAGTGAAAGTCTATGGAGAACTATTAAAACAACAGTCCTGGGTGGTGAATCCTTTTTCGTAAACGAATACATTGCAGAGAAAGGTCCAGGCAAGGTTGGTTTTGCTCCAGCACCTGTAGGCGACATACAGCCTCTCAAGGTAGAGGCCGGAAGAAGTCTTATCCTTCAAAAGTCTGCTTACCTAGCTTCTACGGAAGGCGTACAATTAGATACGGAATGGCAGGGATTTAAGAAAGGGCTTTTCGGGCAAAGTCTATTTATGCTTAAAGTTTCCGGTGAAGGACAATTGTTCGTAAATGCCTTCGGCGCTATAGATCGCCATAGCCTCAGAAATGGTGAATCCTTAATCGTAGACAACTACCACTTGGTGGCTTTCGACGATACTTGTAAATACACCGTTAGAAAGTTCGGTGGGCTGAAATCTACGATATTTGGAGGAGAAGGTTTAGTAACGGAGGTTCAGGGACCTGGAGAAGTGTATGTTCAAACTAAGAATATGCGTGAATTCGTCGATTGGCTCTGGGAGCTAATATACCCAAGGGTGGAAAGTACCGCTAGAATGGTTGCTGAAGAAAAGGTAGGGAGGCGAAGTCCCAATTTCAGTTTTGATAGACCAAAATTATAACTTGCACAAATCTTCAGCTATTTTTCAAACTGTGTTAAATACTGCTTATGGGCTTCAAGGTAGTCGTTGAAAAGCTTCTTAGCTATTTCAAGCGTTGGAACCATGGGGTCTAAGGCTAATGCTTGAACTGCAAGTTGCCCATCTCCCGTTAATGTTGCTTCGACTGTCAACTCTTGTTGAGCTATTCTCTGCTGGATGATTGCCTCCACACCTTTAGGTAGTCGGCCGACGTTTACACCTTTGAATCCAAGTGGGCTTACTACTACGGGCATCTCCACGATGGCATCGTCTGGTAGCCCCTCTATGCATCCGCTGTTAGGTATGTTCGCTCCATCAAATACCCTGACGTTGCCTTTAACGATAATCTCCATAAGTTCGTATGCGAACGAGTGTTCAGCTATACCTTTACGCTGTTCAACAAGCTCTCTGATGGGTCTTTTTCCATCAGCCCAACCCATAACCATCTCCCAGACTTGGCTCCTCCACTCTTCACGGTATATAGTGTCGCCCGGGAAAAGCTTAAGCCCGTACTTAGCACCATAGTCGGCTTCTTTACATAGGAAGTATGGGAAGAATTCAGCTACATGCGAATCTCCTTGAACCGGGTAAAGTCCGAATATTTCCATAAGCTCTACTGAAACATACGAGTGGAAGGACCTACCTGTTTTAATGGCTTCATCCCTCATAGCCAAGATTTTACGTTTAAACTCGGAGTATACCTCTCTACCGTTTGCATAGGCCTCTAAAACCCACGTTAAATGGTTGACACCAGCCGCTGTAAACACTACGTCTTCAGGTTTACAGCCTACGGCTCTAGAGATGAAGTATCTGGGTGCCTTAACACCTGTACATAGGCCTACGACATTTGCCTTAGTAGTCTTCCTAGCGGCTCTACACATAGTGGTTAGTGGATTCGCCTCGTTAAATACTATCGCATTTGGGCAAAGCTTCTCTACGTCACGGCATATCTCCACCATTGGAATTACATGTCTTAAAGCTCTTGAGAAGCCGGCGGGACCAACGGTATCGGCGACTGTGTGGTATATACCGTATTTCTCTGCAACTTTAACATCTGTCTCTATGCCTTTTACACCGCCTACTGCTATCGTTATTATTACGAAATCTGCGTTCTTAAGAAGATCTCTCCTATCTGTACTCGTCTCGACTTTAAGCTCGGCTTTAGTCTCCTCCACAATTCTCGACGCTACCTTCTCCATTATTTTAAGCTTCTCCTCATCTATATCAACAAGCCCTATCTCTATGCCTCTGAATACGTCGGACGTCGCCATTTCGGCTAGAAGACCGGGGGTAAACGCTAAACTGCCTGCTCCTATCACGACAAGCTTCAAATCTGACACAGTCTCTTCTATATTCTAGATCATATTTAAGCCTAGCGTAGCATATTCTTCACATAAAACGCTAGACGGATTGCAGTCTCAGAAGCTTTTGGTTAAAATTTCAGGTAACACTTCTCCGAACTTTTTCCAGTCCCCCTCTATAATAATCTTCATAGATGGGTTGTATAAGGCTGAGGCCGGGTGGTACATGACAACTATGAACCTACTGTAGGTTAGCGATTCAACCTTAAAGATTTTGCCGTGTAGTTTATCCATAGAGCTATACTGCAACCCATGCTTCCCAAATAGGTGCTTCGTAGCTACAGAACCTAAAGCCACTAGTACTTCGGGCTTCAAAAGGTCTATCTGTCTATCCAAATACTGGCTACATGCTTTCACTTGCTCATCCGTAGCCTTATTATCTGGAAGATAGCACTTGACAACGTTTGTTATATACAGTTTCCCTCTCTCAAGTCCAGCTAAGGCCAGAAGATTGTTGAGAAATTTTCCAGCAGCGCCTACAAAAGGCCTTCCTTCAATGTTCTCATAGTAGCCGGGCCCCAATCCAATCAGCATTATCCTACTATCTAACGGCCCTTCACCTAAAACACGATGTTTACTTCCCTTCCACAAATCGCATCTCTTACAGTTTTCAACTTCAAGTTTAAGTTGCCCGTAGGTCTCTTCCATTGCGACTCCAAACTAAAGTATCCCTTATCGGTTAAAAAATGTTACATATGACCGTGCCTCTTCAAAGGTAGAATATCTAAACCTTTACAAGCCGTTTTTCACCCATGTTACCCTATGGATGGTTCATGCGAAGATTTAATAATCCCACATCTTCTAGGAGAATGAGACTATGTGTGTTCTAAACGTTGATAAACCTGGTGATACTATTAAGAAGTTTAGAGCAAACTACCACATCCACACGTCTATGAGCGACGGCTCTTCAAAACCAGCCGATTACGTTGAAAAAGCTACGGAGGCATGTCTTACAGAGATAGGCTTTACAGATCATCTAGTAATACTTGACGATGCTAGTGTAGGGTTAGGCTCTCTAGATCCAACTGGAATAGACGTCTATGTCGAAGCAGTAGAGGATGTTAAAAGATCTTCTAAAAACGTGAATGTGAAATGCGGTTTAGAGGTAGACTATACGCCTGGAGGATTTAAACGCGTTGAAGAAATCCTAAAGTCCTATGGGGACGTTTTAGACTACACGTTGATGGGCGTTCACATAATCGATGGATTTCACTTCGACACCCCAGAATCGGTATCTACGTGGAGAAGTTTAAGTCAAAGTGTGATCGATAAGCTTTACAGGAGATACTATACACTTGTCTTAGAGGCTGTTGAAACCGGAATTTTCACGGTGGTCGCCCATCTAGATATCGTAAAGAAGTTCTGTTTTAAATCCTCCGAAGAGCCGCTGGGGCTTATAGAGTCGATCCTAGAATCTGTTAAAGCCCTAGGTATGGCTGTTGAAGTTAGTTCAGCTGGACTGCGCCATCCAGTAAAAGAACTATATCCTTCAAACAGAATAGTAGATATGTTGGCTGTTTTACAAGTGCCTGTAGTGATAGCTACTGATGCGCATAGACCAGAAGACGTTTCAAACGGGTTGGAGGTAGTAGCTGAGCTTATAAAACGGAAGAAGCTTCCACTAGCCATACCCAATAGTAGGCTTAAAATACTCGATCCTCTCGAAGTCCTTTAAATGTAACTCTCTCCACTTAAATCTATCTTAGAAAAACCTGAGACATGTCTGAGGGGTTTTTCGAATTAATCGTGAGGACAAACGGTCTACCACGGTATACGCTTGTCGAACTTACAGTGACCACCCTTCCATCGTGTTCTGAGCAGTATCCGTCTACGGCTTTCATCGGCTCATGGCTTCTAATGATCCTCTTAACCCTCAGCCTTCGACATACTTCTTCCGTTATGTTTACTCCAAATTCGACGCCGGCGCCCCTTCTATTCGGATATTCTCCATATCCCTCGAAAGGGTCGGACCATAGAATATCTACTTCAACGATCTTTGACGGCCTCTTAAGGTCTTCCAAGCTTACGATCTTAGTTGACACTCCTCCGTGAACTAAAAGCATCTCACCTGGTATAATTGCAGCTAGATACAGCTGTTCAATAAACGGTTTAAGCTCGTCAAGAAAATATCTAATCCAACTCCCCCTCTTCCTATCAGCTTCTCTTATAAGATCGCACGGATAAAACCTGGGAGACCCGTCGTCGGTGTAGTCTTCATGATTACCTTTTAATGCTACGACCCTCTCAGGATATTTCCTCAAAAGCGTGGTTACGGCTTCTATAACCTCCACACCATGTCTTCCCCTGTCGGCATAATCTCCGAGGAATAAGAGGAAGTTTTCCTCGGCCTCAGCAATCTCCATGATAGGGTTTATTACGGTGTAATCGCCGTGGATGTCACCTACCACAACGATTCTATCAACTCTTCTAAGCTCCTCCTCTGTAAATTCAAATAACCGCGTCTTCTCTGAAGACAACAATTAACAATAGTTGCAGCATTCTCCTTAAACTTATTGCATCCTAGATGAGCCTCATAGTCTTCAGAACCTTTTCAACATCTTCCAATGCCGTTGTAGATTTTAACTTCTCTCCTAGCAGGATGGATTCATATATGTCGTCGTCAAACCTTACGACGCCATCTATTTTTAATTTAAGCTTTTCAGACTCCCGCTTAATAATAGCCCAGACTCTAGGAGTGACCTTATTAGCTATAACCCAGTAGCGTTTACCAAGTTTAGAGGCTATGTCTCTAAGGAGGATGGCTGAATGGAGGGATTCGGCCGTGGGATCTACAACTATCACTAGGCAATCTGTAGCCTCCTCCACCCTTCTACCTACATGCTCTATACCTGCATCAGTATCCACTAGAACGACTTCATCGTCTTCTAAAACCAGGTTTTTCAAAACTATTCTCGTCAAAATGTTGAATGGACATGCACATCCTTCACCATACTCTCTCACCTTACCTATTGTAACCAGCCCAATATTTTCCACGGAGTACGATATGTACTCTTTGGGTAGTAGGCTTAATTTTACCCCTGAACCGGTTTTTGCGAGGACTTTAGCTATGTCCATCTGCCTCCTCTCAAGCTCCTCCTCATCCATCTTACCGCCGATGTACTCGATTAAAGGTGTAGGTGGGTTTACACCTAGAAGTTTAGGTAGGAGGATGTTGGATTCATCTGAATCTACTATGTAAACCCTACGCCTTCCAGTTAAAATACTCGCCATGAGAACTGTTAACGCTGTCTTACCAGATCCACCTTTACCACAAACCATTATTTTCATGTATTCTCAAGCAACTAATTGGGGAGAAAACGTTTAAACTTTGTCAGCTACCCACGTCTAAAGGCTTTCTGTCGATCAATAGGCTTAGGCTGAAAACCTTGAATGTTAAAATTCAACAGTCCATTAGTATACTTTTAAGCAACTCCGCGTCTATTCTTCTACGTGTCTCTTATGAAGGCTAAACGCGTCGTTTTTAAAAGTAGAGGTGTTGTTGAAGTTGAGGATTTTGAAGTTGATAGTCTTCAGCCTAGTCATCTGCTTGTTAAAACGGTCTGTAGTCTGATAAGCCCAGGCACTGAAACCGCCTTCCTAATGGCTTTACCGAATACGCCCGGCGTTTTCCCGCAGTATCCTGGCTACTCTAACATAGGCATAGTGGAGGAGGTTGGTGAAAACGTCGAGGATTTTAAACGGGGCGACCTCGTAGCGTCAGCTACGGGCCATAGCAGTTACGTATTGGTTTCTAAAGATGATGTTTTGAAGATTCCAGAAGGCCTACAGGCTGAGGAAGCAACATTCTTCAACCTTGCATCCATAGCTCTGCAGGGTACTAGAAAAGGATTCATAGAGCTCGGCAGCTCTGTCGTAGTTGTAGGGCAGGGTCTTGTAGGATTGTTGGCTACGCAGTTTGCAGCATTAAGCGGTGCTTTTCCACTCATAGCGGTGGATATGATCGGTAGCCGTCTTAAGCTATCTACTAAGCTTGGGGCAGACTACGTAGTGAATCCAACCGAGGTAGATGCAGTTGAAGAAGTCATGCGTTTGACTGATGGTCGAGGGGCAGACGTTGTAATAGAGGCTACTGGAAATCCAAATGCCATACCTGTTGCTTTAAACATGGCCGGTCGACTTGGCAGAGTTGTGATCCTAGGAAGCCCTAGAGGACTATCAACCGTCAACTTCTACATGCCTATTCATAGAAAGGGGCTCATCGTAATAGGGGCGCATAATAATGTTAGGCCGAGGTACGAATCCTTACTGCATTTCTGGACTGATAAAGACGATATGAAGCTTGCTTTGAAACTTATGGCTAGGGGTAAGCTTAAGGTTAGAGAGCTCATAAGCTTGAAAATACCCGTTGAAAAAGCCCCTGAGGCGTATAGGCTTATAATGGAGCAGAAGGAGGGAATTCTTGGAGTACTGCTATACTATTAACCCATTTGCCCCCGATATCAATTTAAAAAATTCGATGTGAAGGATGCGTGGGTAAAAAATAACTGCTCTCCAATATTTTAAGCCTCCAGAGATTTCTTTAAGAGTTCTACATCGATCTTCCCCGCACTGTATACTTTTCCATCTCTAATATTGTTGACTGTTAAATGGGCTGGGCTGAATATGGCCGGGTCTATCTTGTAGAAGTCGTAGCCAGCCTCCTTGAATATCTCAAAGAAGGGTTTACCGTAGATTTTTGAAGCTGATGAAGGGGCTTTCTTAACGTAGTCTTCTAGGTCAGCGCCGTCGTAGTCTACTGTTAGAAAGACTTGACCAGAAGCTATTATGACGTCGTTTGTCCTACCCATGGCTCTTGCAAACTTAGGATGTATAGGCGCTATTGGGGCTGTTCCAGCACCGTAGATTATTTTCTTAGGGTCAAATCCGAGCTCAGTAAGCTTATGAATACCTGTTTCAACTATACGCCCAGATATCTGCGTAGATCCAGCTATGCTAGATGTTGGTGTTATGACTGAGTAAACCCGGCTAGGCTCTACGTGGCATTTATCAGCTACATATTTGAAAACGTCTGCTGAAGGATACTTATCTGTTTCAAATACTATGACTGCCACATCTGTTTCATCTTTATACTGGATTTTACGGTAGAGCTCTTTAGGCTCTTGGGATATGGCTCTAGCCGGACCGGAGCCCAACGCGAAAAAGTCTCCGACTTTAATCCTCCACCCTGCAAACTGCGAGCCCAATGTAGCTATGCATGGTTCATCCGTGTAAACCGTTACAGCCGATAGTACGAGGTCGCCGTACTGTTGAACTGTTAAATGCGCTCTACCAAGCCCTCCCATGCAGACCTCAGTTACTTTTAAGCCAGCTTCATACCCCCCTCTGGCTTTAACGCCAGCGTCTACAATCATCCCGCCGTTTTCAACCTTTTCCACTCTGACGCCGTAATATTCTGGGTCTGAAATCATCTCTTCGAGTATTTTTAAAGCTCCTCTGTTTACACTAACCATACTCAAACACCTCAAGGATTATTTTTTCCACAGTAGGTCTATAAGAGTTTTCACCCTAAACACTTTCAATATACGTTTCATTTATTATCATCTAAACGCATCACTCTATTTAGGAGGTTGTAGTTTGAACTCTAGAGAGCGTTGTATTAGAAGTATACGCCATGAAGAACTTGATAGAATACCTCTAGTATTCAGAAGTAGACCTGAACCCTTCAAAGCGCTTATGGAGAGGTTTAATCTTTCGAATGCGGAAGACCTCTACAGGATTCTACACATAGATGTTAGGGGTACTGGTATAGGTATTAAAGGTGGCTACCTTCCCAAGAACGTTGAGGTTAAAGAAGGACCATATGGACCTGCTTACACGGCCGGCGAGTATATGGGGTTTGAAGTTAGGAGGGATATCTGGGGTGTGGAAAGCATTTGGGCTCCCAATAGAACTTATACGTATACGTACTTGAAGCATCCGCTTCAACGGATACTGCTTGAAGAGTATGAGTGGCCTGAAGTATCGGTGGAAGACTTTGACCTGGTTGTTAGGG
>CAZMSC010000046.1:0-7862 GCA_964568845.1 uncultured Candidatus Bathyarchaeia archaeon
ATACTTTAGAGCTTCTCTACAAAGACTGGCCGACGCCTTTAGTTAGGCTACGGTCTTTCTCTTCGGAGAAGAGGAGTGTTTGGGCTAAGCTTGAGGGGGCAAACCCATACAGTAACAGTGTTAAGGATAGAATAGGATGGTCTATGATTATGGCTGCTCTTGAAGAGGGGAAGCTAAGCGATATTATGTATGAGGCTACTTCGACAAATACCGGGATAGCTATAACCGCCATAGCCAATCTCTTAGGAAGGAAGACTAAGCTATTCATACCTAAGACTATTCAGAAGGCTAGTGACGTTTTCCTCAGGGTTTTAGGAGCAGATGTTGTGAGAGTACCGGTGGGTTTAACCGTGGAAGCCATAGAGGAGGTTGATGCAAAGTCTAAGGCAGAAGGAGCCACTCATTTAAACCAGTTTGAGAACGATGCAAATCTTAAAGTGCATCTTAAATATACGGCTAAGGAGATAGATGAACAGCTTAGAAGCATCGGGCTTAAACCAGACTGTATAATAGGGGGTTTAGGGACATCGGGACATATGAGCGCATTATCTATATACTTCAAGAGTAGATACGGTAGCTCTGTGAAGGTTGTAGGCGTTCAACCAGCCCCCAACGAAGTGATTCCAGGTATACGTAGAATTGAAACGGGTATGAAGTGGGTTCACTGGACAGACTTCGACCAGGTTATAGATGTTAAGAGAAGAGAGGCTATAGAAGGGGTGTTAACGGTCGCTAGAAGGGAGGGGCTTCTAATAGGTTTAAGTGCTGGAGCCGTTTTCCACGCGTTTACTAAAGTGGCGGAAGATGAAGGAGTTTATGTGTTAGTATTCCCAGATACCGGGTACAAGTATACTGAACAGTTTGAGGAGTATTTTCAGAGTGTAGGCTGATGTTGAAAATTCCCAGGGAAGGCTTTGAGAAAATTATAGACCTCTGTAGGAGAGAGTTTCCTAGAGAGGCGTGTGGACTTATAGCGGGTGTTAAGCGTAACAGTATCTCATACGTTAGGAAGATATACCCTTTAAGGAACATAGCTAAATCCCCATTCATGTATGAGGCTGACGCTGAAGAATTATATAACGCCTTTAAGAGCATCGATAGAGATGGATTGGACTTTTTAGGTATATATCACAGCCATCCTTTTGGTCGAGCAGAGCCGTCCGAATTGGATAGAAGGCGTGCTTTCTATCCAAATGTGGCATACGTGATAATATCTCTTGAAGGTGGACGGGTTTATGATGTTAAGGCTTACTTATGGGATGGGCAAGAGTTTGTTGAATGCGACTTTTCCGTCGAAGTATAACCTGATCGCGATCTTGTAAGCTACCGGGTTTTACTGTAAAGATTTATAACGGAGTAATAATACATATACTTTGATATTGCTATGAGTTTGAAACCTCCATGTGAAATATCTGTTAAATTGATCCTACCTGCTATAAGGCTTCTCATAGCTAAGAATCTTATAGAGAAGTATGGGTATACTCAGACATCGGCGGCTAAGGCTTTAGGTACAACACAGGCGGCTATAAGCCACTATATGCGGTCTAAACGCGGATGGAAGTTATCTGAGAAATTAATGGAGATAGATGATGTTAGAGAACTTTTAGAGAAAGCTCTAGAGAAAATAGCCGAATCTAAACGTCTTGACACAGACGCAATAGATGTATGTCAGATCTGTAAAATAACTCAAAAATACTTGGATAGTCTGAAAACCTATAAACTACATGGAGGAGCTGTGCTCTAGAATAGTATGAGCGATATGGCTCTCATTGGACAGGCATCTACGCATATACCGCAGGCTACGCACTTGCTTTCGTCGAAAGTTACCGTGTAATCTTGGGAAATATGGATAGCATCGGCGGGACAGAGAGAGAAGCACTCGCCACAGTGTATGCATTTATCAGAGTCCACAGATATCGTCCTCTTAAGTATAACGTCAACACCCTTACTTTCAAAAGCCCTTATGATATCATTTGCATGCTCGTCTGAAACCTCTATGAGCATCTCCCCACCTCTCTCATGTATGGAAGCCTTTAAAATGTTCAGTTTAATACCCTTCTCCAGTATGACTGTTGAAGTTACAGGCTCCCTCATAAGGTTGCCGTGAAATTTCAAAAGCATTTTAACCATTTCATCGCCTCCTACATCATCCTCTTCGCGACAGCCTTCTCCTTCATAGGTTTAAATACAGAGTCCCTCGGTAGGTTTTCAACGGGCTTAGACAGGTAAAACTCCCCATCTTCGATCCACTTCTTTAAAGTTTCAGCTATTTCAATAGCGACTTTGAGGCTTGAGAGTGGACTTACCTTAACAGTTTTACCTAAAACCTCCATCCTACCTGATTTAAGCTCTTTATACGAGACTTCCCTTAAAATCGGTCTACTCCTCTTAGGAATGCCATAATCTAAAACTTTAACCGTTACATTTTCATCAGTCATAACCGCGATGTTCTTAGCGACCTTCAGGTTTAATACAGGTATCGGTACGCCTAACCCGACATATATTGACGTCCCGTAGCGGGTAATAGCTGCGCCTCTGACGAATCTGACATCCATCTCCATACAGTTCCCCTTAACCATTAACGTACCCATTTGATTCCTTGGGTCGTGTTGAGTGCCTTCACCTATGACATAGCCTTTAGCTCCTCCTAGAAATATTCTAGTTCCAATACCTATTGTCTCATATTCAGGGTCGTTTATCAGCGGGTTTAGCTCACCAGCTCCAGAGAACGTCGCATTTCCATACTGTGGAAGTAGCTTACCCATATAAGTGTATATTACGGTATCTCTACTGTTCGTTGCGCATACATATTTCTGGTAGGAGTTTCTAAAATTCAGCATGTAAAACTGGTTTAAATCGTACTTAGTTATGGTTGTTTCAAGCCTCGTCCTTGGGTAACAGTCCGTCCCGTAAGCCGTAGCCTTCAATTCAACTTCTTCACCACGTATCAAATCTTCTATAACATGACCTCCACCGTATTCGAAAGGCTTGGTTTCAGACATCTGGGTTGCCCCTATATACAAGTCTACAGCAGCACCCGGATGGCATACTGGGACGTCGTTTATCCATGCCTTATCTATTTTGATAGGGGGATCTGAATGTCCGAGATTAATGACAGCGCCAGAGGAGCACATAGCTCCAAATGTCCCAGTCGTTACGACGTCTACCTCTTTAGCGGTGGCTTCATAGCCTTTACTCTCAGCTAAACGCTTAAATTCATCGGCTCTCAAAACTATGGCATCTCCTTTTCTGATTTTCTCATTTATCTCTTCGTATGTCCTTATTGGAATCTCTAATTCATAGTTGCTGGTCAAAACTCATCGTAAAGCACTGTTATATACATATTATTAAACTTTTCCTAGAAAAATATAACTTATAGTAATTTTTAGAAACCGACAATCTTACGTAGCCTAAGCAAGCTACTTCCATTATAAATTCCTCTTTAGGTAAGTCTCTCTGGATGCGTATACACGTTAAACTTGGCTCCTCTAACGAACCCTATGAGAGTTATTTTAAAACGGTCGGCTAGCGATATTCCAAGCGATGTTGGGGCGGATATTGAGGCAATGACTGGTATTCCTACCCTAGCGGCTTTCAGAACTATTTCAGATGAAAGTCTCCCGCTACATGCTAGAAGTGTAGAGCTAAAATCAGCGGATCTTTTTAAAACGTATGCTCCAACGACTTTGTCTACAGCGTTATGCCTACCTACATCTTCACAGAGAAACTCAGCTCCCTTACAATCAACGATTATTGCTGCATGAACACCTCCGGTTTTCCGATAGGTCGTTGCGTTTGAATTGAGTTTTCTCGCAACTTTGAAAATTTCGGTAGAAGACCATTTAACGTTTGAGTTCACTTTCCAATCATACGTTTCACTAGACGGTATTTCTGAAGGCTGGCCGCATGCAGTTTTCACGATCTTAGTGGCCTTAATGTCCCGCAATAGCGATCTTTCCTCAACAACGTTTAAAGCTGTAACATAGACATTTGAACCTTCCACACGTATCTCAACTATTTCCTCAAGGTTCTTCACAAGCCCCTCAGTCACGAGATGACCGACTGCTAACTCCCTGAGCTCTCTCGGGGTTGCGTAGAGTACGGCCAGAGGTTTTCCATTAACATGGATGGTTACTGGAAGCTCTACGGCGACTTCGTCTTCAACGTACTGTAAGCTTCCGCGCCAAAGCTTTAGGATACCGTATTTTCTGATGGGGTTTTCCATATTCTAGGACGCCCTCACGAATACGTTGACTTTCCACCTGTTGCAATAGGTTCGTTTAGACTTCCAGACTTGTACCCGTAGAGGTCTAAAGTAACGTATACATATCCTAGGCTTCTAAGCTTAGCCCATATGGAATTCATAAGCTCCTCGTTGAAGAATGCTTTTCTCTCATCTCTACCGACCTCTATTCTAGCTATAGTATCATGATCTCTAACTCGAATCTGTTTAACGCCTGTAAGCCTTTTTATGTAGACTTCCGCTTCTGAAACCCTCCTAAGCTTATCGTAAGTTATCTTCGCACCATACGGGATTCTCGATGCTAGGCAAGCCATAGAAGGTTTATCAGCCGTAGGAAGCCCTATAAACCTCGAAACAAGCCTCACGTCGTTCTTGGTGAAGCCTAGCTCTGCCAACGGGCTTCTAACTTTAAACTCTCTTAAAGCCTTAAGGCCAGGTCTAAAATCTCTACTATCATCAGCGTTAGACCCGTCAACTAGCAGTTCTAAACCTTCCGTTTCAGCTATTCTGCTAAGTGTTCTTAATAGAGACTTCTTACAATAATAGCACCTATCGGGGGGGTTGTTGGCGAATTCGGGGTCATCCAGCTCGTTAATCTTGACTATTCTATGTCTAATCCCTATCAGCTTAGCTATTTTAACTGCCTCTTCAAGCTCTCCTGGAGGAAGTGTGACGGAGTCTGCCGTGACGGCTAGGGCTTTATCACCTAAAGCCTTGTAGGCGGCATAGGCTACGAGAGTGCTGTCTACGCCACCGGAAAAGGCAACTAATACGCCGTTTTTACTCTTAAACCAGTCTAAAAGCTTGTTAATTGAAGCTTGAGCCTTTGAGTAAGTCTCCGTATTTTGGCAAACCGTTTTCCCAGACATAGTCCTCAGGAGTTTTCTATAACGCCGTTTTATAAGTCTTCCCCTGTAAAGAAAATGTTAACATAAGGTTTAAATTGAATTTAAACTCGGAAGTACTATGAGTAGACGTATGAAGCCTAAATTAGTCTTAGTCGGAGGCTTCTTGGGAAGCGGGAAAACAACGTTGCTTCTTAAAGTAGGAGAGATATTGGTGAATGAGCATGGCAGACGGGTGGTCATGGTGACGAACGACCAGGGAGAGGTTCTAGTGGACAGTCTCACTGTTAAAGACTACGGTTTCGAAGTTGCAGAAGTCATTAGAGGATGTTACTGTTGCAACTTTCAGGTCTTCATCAACTATACTCAGAGGATTTTAGATAAGCTGAAGCCTGATGTGATTTTAGCCGAACCTGTCGGAAGCTGTGCAGGTTTAATGCCGACATTGTACGCACCTATAAAAGAGTTTTACTCTAGCGATTTTGAACTCTCTCCACTCATAGTCGTAGTAGATGCTTCCAGGATTCTCCAGCTCCACCGGGAGGTGAACCTTTTGGACGCTGGAGACCCTATTGCATTTCTCATAGCATCGCAGATAAGAGAGGGGGAGGTTATATGCGTCAACAAGATCGACTTGGTAGATGATTCAACAACCCTGGAGGTGCTCAACCTACTGAGGAAGATAAGGCCTGAAGCCGATTTCATACTTACATCTGCTAAATTAAACGTTGGCGTTGAAAGAGTTGTAGATGTTGTCCTTAAAGGGGCTTCAAAGGGGCTACCTTATCCGGATATAGACATGGTTAAATACACAGAGGCTGAACTTCAACTCTCATGGTTTGACGGACTCTACGAGGTTAAGCCGGGAGACAGTTTTAACCCGAGGGCTTTCATAGAAGACGTTTTAAAGGAGGTCGGTAGGCAGATAGGGGAACGTAATGGGTTTATAGCTCATGTAAAAGCCTACCTAAGAACCAGTATAGGAGTATTCAAAGCCAGCATTACATCTGAACACGGCGTCAGCCTAAGCGAGCTTGAAAACGTCAAACATGCCGGTTCCGGGGTTCTCTTGGTGAATGCTAGAGTTAAACTCAGCCCTGAAGAGTTGGATGAAGCCGTAAATAGTGCATTAGGGATCGAAGGATCGAAGCATAACGTTTACCTCTCCAAGATTAGAAGTGAATCCTTCAGACCTAAACCTCCCAAACCTCAGTTCTACATACCATATTCCGAAGACTAGATTGACAGAGCAAATCTGTTGTCGGATAGTTGACTTTTATACATACTCCACCTTTGGTAGAGTCTCATGGATGCTTTCTAAGGAAGCGGCAACTCTCCTAAGACCATTCGGCGCCATACTTTACTATATTTCTATTGACTGCTACTCAAGATAATGGTCGGTTCTGAGGAAAAGTCCCATTCCAAATCATCCATCATCAATAGCAGTATACGCTAAAGACTTTATTGATGGCACGGGCTACATTCATGCAGTCTTCTTCAGTCCACCACTCGTCGATGTATATATAGAGGGCGCGGTTAACCAAGTCTAATGTATTCGGACACATGTCTGGAGAATAGTCTGGAAGTTTGCCCCTATAATACGGGCAGGTGAAGGGGCATCCTTCCGGAGTAGGTGTCTTCTTCTCAAGAATATGTTCCCAGTAAGCGTAGATGTGCCAGTCACGCGCCATTCTCGTACCTCGAGCACCCGCAGGGACTCCTTCAGCTTGAAGCGCTTCTGCAAGCTTTCCAGCAAGTTCTGGGCTTTCTGCGAGGAAGATCAGACAGTAGCCTACATCCCCATATATGTCGTTGCTCCTCCTAGGTACTACTTTCTTAAATTTCTTAACCCCGTTAAGCACTCTACGCATATTCGTATTATACCTCTTAACTCGTTCTTCCATCTTTCTAAGCTGCACGAGAATAACTGACCCTTCCAACTCCGACATCCTGTAATTCTGTCCGCAGAAGAGCTCACCTGGGAAACGTTCCCTAGCATACCTATCCGGCCTCCAACATGCAGCGGTGTCGTGGTAGCTGATAGCTCTCAGGTAGACCTTCTCGTCGTCTGTAAGGACCAGGCCTCCTTCACCAGCACCAACTATCTTGTAACTGCTTAAGCTGAAGCAACCTGCATGTCCGATTGTGCCTAAGAACCTCCCCTTATACTTGCCACCGCAGGCTTGAGCGTTGTCTTCGATCACCATGAGGTTGTGTTTCTTTGCGATTTCCATTATGGCATCCATGTTTGAGCAGTTTCCAACCATGTGGACGGGAACTATAGCCTTAGTATGTGGAGTGATCTTCTTCTCAACATCTTTAGGGTCTATTGTGAGTGAGTCATCTACCTCTGCGATCACTGGAATAGCCTTAACAGCTACGACTTCAGCCGCCGTTGCGATGAAGGTATATCCTGGAACTATCACTTCATCACCCGGTCCTATTCCGCAACCTATGTAAGCGGCGCTCAAAGCAGAAGTCCCAGAGTTTACCGCCAAAGCGTAGCGTACTCCGAAAAGCTTCTTCGCATACTCTTCAAGCTCCTTCACCTTCGATGGACGTGGATTATAGTAGCGGGCAAGATGCGGTGAAGGGATTTCCTCCTTCTCAATGATCTCTTTAATCTTCGCTATAGTTGAAGCACTATATCCCCATGTATCAGCCAACTCAAGAAACTCTTCAACGCCGATCTTAGGTTTCCCCTTACCCTGAAACCCCTTTATAGACTTCTCCCCACCATATAAAGCCAAGTCTTTCTCCGCATATTCCTCCAC
>CAZMSC010000047.1:0-6170 GCA_964568845.1 uncultured Candidatus Bathyarchaeia archaeon
TTGAATTTCCTATCATGCTCGTCTAGTCTAGCTGTATGCTCCTTCAGAACAGCGAGTATTTCATTGAACTTCCTATCGTGTTGATCTAGACGCTTAAGTATCTCATCCAACCCTATTAAGCCAGCTACAGCATAGCGGAACTCCCTATCTCTTTCTAAAAGGTCTAGGATCTTCTCCTTAAGCTTTAAAGACATCTTAACGATAGATGGTTAGCCGTATATTTAAAGTTTCCACATGCTTTGGAATTTTAAATATTTGAAAGAAGAATAGATGTTAAGCAAGCGTTCAACGAGCATTCAAAGCCATTAACTTGGTGCTCTAGCCCTCTTTAGGTTTGAACTTCCCACACTTATAGTCTGGGGAGACTTTCTGCTTGAGGAGACTACAGTAAAATGTGCCTTTCTTAGATTTTACGTAGGTGCAGTTTGAACACTTCCTTTCAACAGTCATAACCTCAACCTCCTCTAGAAATTTGACGAAAACGATCTTTTAAATCTAAGCATTCAACCAACATAGATGTCCAATACGACTTGATAAGTCCTAGATGCTATAGTTCTCACGATTCTAGAGCTTCCTATACTCCAATTTGAAGTCAGAGAATTAAGCATTCCGGAGACTTTCTTTAAAAGCTTTTCAACGGGGTCTTCGCCGGGTGCGGCTTTAACGAAGTCGTAGTAGTGTATCCATCCTTTACGGCCTTTCAAACATGAGATGGCTGAAGGCAGATAGCTGTATGCAAGCTCAGGTAGAGGCATTAAAACTCTATCTGCTAAGCCTACAAGCTTCTCCTCGACGACATTTCTAGAGTCCCCTAGAATAGGTTCAACTACGTCTTCAACTCTATTCAGTTTAATGTTTTCAACCATAAGCTCATATGCGTAGGGATTCACATCTATCGAGTAAACCTTTAAAACGGGCTTAAGTTTAGCTACGATTATGGAGAAGCATCCAACACCAGCGAACATATTAACAACTACATCTCCAGGTTTGGTGAGCTGAGCTATTCTAAGCCTTTCAAAGAGAAGCCTAGGTGAAAAGTAGACTTTAGAAAGATCGACTTTAAAAATACAGCCATGTTCCTTATGAACAGTCACAGTCTTATACTCGCCTGCAAGCCACTCGAAACCCCTAACCCTATAAGATCCAGATGTCGGTGAGAGCTGTCTGAGGACTGTTTTAATGGAGGACATACGTTTTAGAACCTCTTCGCCTATTTTAAACCTGTACTGTTCAAACTCTCTTGGAATTTTAATTATGGCTATATCACCCACTACTTCGATACTTTTAAATTTTCCAATCAGAATGCTCGGGAAAAGCCCCCCGTAGACTTCACCCATGACCTTTTTCCGACGCTTATACAACTCTATTAGAGAAATCCTTAAAGATGAATTTAAGAGTATTATTGATACGGTATCGCATTGACCGTTAAAGCGGTCTTCTTAGACCTTGATGGAACGATAGTTAGGCTGAAGTATAGGTATATGGATGCTAAGGCCGAGGTTTTCGATATGCTTAGACTTAAAGGAGTGCCAGACTACGTGTTAGATCCGAAACTAAGCCTTTATGAGAATCTTGAGAATGTGAGGAACTATATGAAGAGTCTAGGGGAGAGCAACATATATAGGCATATATTAAGCTTCAGCTTCAAAATAGCTGAAAAGTACGAGCTTGAAGCCGCCTCAAACCCA
This sequence comes from uncultured Candidatus Bathyarchaeia archaeon, assembly GCA_964568845.1. Classification (GTDB taxonomy): domain Archaea; phylum Thermoproteota; class CALKCG01; order B24; family B24; genus DTBU01. Next base: position 1,689 of record CAZMSC010000047.1, read on the forward strand.
GAGCTTCTAGATGGAGCGTATGAAGCGCTGATGGAACTGAAGTCTATGAATCTGAAGCTAACAATAGTGACTAATAACTGTTTTAAAGCTACTGAGCTTACACTTTCAAAACTCAAGATTGGAAAACTCTTCGAGTTAATTGTTACAAGAGACCATGTTGAAGCTATGAAGCCAAACCCCGAGCCGATTAAATATGCACTTTTAAAGCTCAGTTTGAGGGAAGGGGAAGTTATGATGGTTGGAGATAGCGTGATAGATGTTAAGGCGGCATTAAAAGCCGGAGTTATACCCGTTGGTATTAAATCTGGCGTTGCAACTAAAGAAGTTTTAGTAGAGAATGGGGCAAAATACGTGATAGATAGTATAAGAGAGCTTCCGAGACTTCTGGAGAACATTAACTATTGCGGCTTGTAACGGCCGTACTTTAAACCCGTTTTAACGAGTGCAAGCGTATTTTCAATAGGTACTCCACGATATATACAGTTGCTACTTGTCAGAAAGTACCCACCACCGTAAGCGGCATCTCTTATGCAGTTCTTAGCCTCATTGGCTACATCTTCAGACGACCCTAGGAAGAGCGTACCAGCAGCATCCACATTGCCGCATAACGCTATCTTATCACCATACTTCTCCTTAACGTCTTTAAGTTTCATACCAGCCGATGGATCTATTGAGTGTAAAGCGTCAATACCAGTGTTTACAAGACCATCTATTATAGGCCAGAGGTTGCCATCTGTATGCTGTATGAAGAACGCACCGACTCTATGGGCTTCGTCAACCAGCATTCTTATGAGCGGGAAGATCACTTTATGGTAAAAATCGGGTTTAAAGAACGGGCCGGATTTGAGGGCGTAATCCGTACAATCTACTATTATCTCTGCTCCGGCTTCAACTTGAAGTCTAATATACTTTAGGCTCCTACGGACCCTATCTTCAGCCAACCTTCTCAAACCTTCGGGATCCGTATAAGCCCACTTTACTACATAGGACATAGATTTGCCGTCGGGTATTCCGAGCCCCGTTCCAGGGCTATTCCCCATTATTGCAAGTTCTGGAGCGATTTTACGAGCATACCTTAAAGCCTCCAGTGGATCTGGTATGAAGGCTGGCCTAAAGACATCGTAGCCGAGTTTAATGCAGGTTTCAACTAGGACTTCAGTATTATGCCTCGTAACTTTAACCGTATCTTCTTCAACCTTCATCCTGCTTAGGGAGTCTCTGAAAACCGTTTGCTCCCATGAGCCGTAGCCTCTCCATAAAACGTAAGGCTTGCCTACTACAAGTTCAGGATATTGGAACTCTAGCTCAAACATTGGAACCCTGTCGGGTTCTTCGAGATGTAAGGCTCTTAAAACCCTTTCTCTAGAATTCAAAGTGAAAACCTCGATCGAGGAAAAGTTTACGTCACTTTGATTTTGAAGGTTTTTATTTCAAGCGGTTTGACTGTTACGATTAAAGTATCCTCTTCAACCTTGACTTCTTCAGTTAAAGGCCTTTCGATCAAATCCAACTCCTGTACACTTTTAACATGGAATCCAAATTTTAGTCTAGCCGTGGTTTCTAAGCCAGTGGCTTCATAGAATCTAATCACCATATCATCGGAATCTTCAGCCTTCTTGAGACATGAAACCACTATGTTTTCAGGCTCCACTCTTATGAAGCTCATCTCCTCGGGTTTTACACCCTTCATAGCTGAAGGCTTTGTAACGGCTACTGCTTTAAGCGGGTGGTTTATTTCAAAACCCCTTCTAAAGCTTAAAGCTGTCTTCCAATCTCCACTATGCGGATATAGCGAATATAGTACTTCATGTAAGCCTTGGTCTGGGGTTGGGTCTGGACTGTAGCTCGTTCTAACAAGCGTCATTCTAATAGTGTTTCCTGAGACGTCGAACCCGTACTTGGAGTCGTTGAGAAGGGTTAAACCGTACTCTCCATCTGAAACGTCAACCCATCTCAGTGCCGGAACCTCTGAGCCGTCGGACGGCCTCTCAGCGTATCCAAATGGTATTTCAAAGACTGCTTTACCAGTAGACTTTAGAATGGGTGTAAACGAGACTTTAAGCATTGGAGCATCCGCGTTTTCATTTGAAAACTCACGCCAATCTATTGATGTTTGGATATCCACCCTTGGAATCCCCTTGAAGAGAATTATGTCAGAGCATATTCTAGATCTACGGTACTTGTAGACAACTCTTATTTTTGACCTTACAGGCCCATTTTCAACGGGTTTAACTTCCTCTGGTTTGAGGAGGTTTTCAATATTTGTTATTTCACCTATTATCCAAGCAGACATCGGATGCGGTGCTTCGTGAAGCACTTGGAATAGGTTATTTTCCTTAGGCTGCGTAGCCTCATATTTGAATCTGTTGAAGACTGTTCTAGTAGCTTTCTTATCATAAAGCTCTCTTATCGTTCCAGTTCTACTATCGACCGTGACCCTGAGAAACTCGTTTTCAAGCGTAAGGTCTTTAGCAAGTATCTTCGCATCAACTGCACCCTCTTTGAGGTAGTATGTTGAATACCCTAAAGCTGGGACATCTGCCACGAATATGAGCCCGTCTTCACATACTTGAACCGGTTCGACTAAGCCGTTTGAAGACTCGACTATTGGTTTGGCTGGTATCAGATGGCTTGGAACTTTAACTTTAACGATATCACGTCTAGGCCAGGGTAGAGGGTTGAAGACGACTATTGGTAACCCGTCTTCCTTAAACTTGATGCTTGACGCCAGTTTTTCAAGAGCCATGTCCATGACCTCCCTGGCACATTTTAAAGCATCTTCAGCTAACTTCTTGGAATATTCGTATGTTTCACGTATTCCACTACCGTCTAAGATGTCGTGAAACTGGTTGAACAGGGTCTTACGCCAAGCGTCTGCAAGCCTATCTTTAGGATATGTGTCTGTAATACAGCATACCTTCTCAGCGTCTACAAGCATCCTCTCACAGAGCCGATTATACCGTTTCACGTCGGCATGGGTCGTATAGCATCCGTCGAATGTGAAGTTGAGTTCACCCTTTACAATAGGCAACTCTTTACGTCTAAGCCTAATCTCGTCTTCAACTTCTCTGAAAAATTCTCGAGCTGAACTGAAGACTACGGTCGGCAGGAGGGGTTTATCCATCATCTTAAGGGCCACTTCAATGTCTTCCAAAGTTGGACCCCCGCCGTGGTCTCCAACACCGTAGACGAACATACTCGTCTTTAAACAGTGTTTCTCATAGACTTCTCTAGCTATACTACATACAGTCCTAGGGTAGACGGTATTGTTGTAGACGCTATTGAAGGCTAGTATTCTAGAGCCTTCAGGAGACTCCCACCAGAAAATCGGGAAGCCTCTACCACATCTCATAAAGTAGTAGTACTTCATACCAGCCTTCCTCACTATCTGAGGCATTGTTAATGGATGTCCGAAGGTATCGGGCTCCCAGCATACTTCAACATCCACATTAAGCCTATCCTTAGAGAAGCGTTTACCGTAGAGGAACTGCCGTACGAGGGCTTCGTTACCACCCATGTTTAAGTCTGCTTCAACCCAGGTACCCGCCGTAACCTCCCAGTTGCCGTTTTCAACCCTCTTCTTTATACGGTTGAAGATCTCTGGGAATGACTCTTCAGCCACCATGTAGGTAACTGCTTGACTCTGGGAGAAGTGGAAAATCGGGTATTTATCCATAAGGTCGAGCAACGTTTTAAACGTGTTTTTAATCGTTTCAACTGTATCTCTCCAAGACCATAACCAGTTCATATCTATGTGAGCATGTCCCACCAAGTGTACCTTAAACTTCTTAACTTCGCCTGACAGATGGGATAGTTTACTTCTAGCCTTCTCTATTTCGGCTAGTAGCCTATCGTAGCTTCCACTGAAAACCCCCAGGTTGAACTCCCTAGCGGCTTTTTCAACTGCATCATCGCCTCCGGGGATGAGTCTGACGAATTTAAGCTCCTCCATGAAGGCATCCAATTCGAAAAGCACGTCCTCTACATTACTGTATATTACGTTGAACTCCGGCACACCTATAGGCTCAGTGCATGGATACAGTCTTACAGCAACCACGTAGGTTTCACCGGGTTTAACGTTCTCACCCAGAACAATCATAGGTCCTCTGAGTTCAGTCCAGTAATCCGCCGATAAAACCAGCTTAGAGTCTACATATATTTCAGCACCAGTAGTTATTACAGATGAGAACAGCTTAGCTTTAGAGCCTTTAACTGGAATCCCTGAGACGTTTTCCGGAACCGTTATACGGCATCTAAGCCACGCCTCACCCTTCCTAAGATCAACGGTCATGGGGAGTTTAACATCCGCCCAAGAAGAGTCATCGTAATCTCTACCGTACGCCCCTACGGCTCGACCTTGGAGAAACTTCCATTGTAACTCGGTTCTATATCCGCTCATCTCCTCGTATTTACCGTTAAGCATTTTGAGAAGATGTTCAACGGTATTCATCTTCACCGTAAGCGTAGTATTAGTTGCAATCT
>CAZMSC010000048.1:0-5107 GCA_964568845.1 uncultured Candidatus Bathyarchaeia archaeon
AGGTAATGGTTAAATTTTTGAAATAAAAGCCCAATTTTCAACGTTTAAGGGTGAACCGCTGAACCTACAGTAGCGCTCAGAGACGCCTATATCAGTCATCCATATTTCTACAGTTGAAATATTTTTCCCCGGGATTTCAACTGCGGTAATCCCTAGCACTCTAATCAACCTATAAAGGGAGGAGGATTTTACAATTTTACAGGGAAATCTCTATTAACAACTTCTAAGAAGGTAAAGTTAGTGGTAGGAGTTTGGCATATAAACGCCTCGCTAGGAAGTTGACCGTTGAAAACATCTGGATATATGTGTTGAGGATGCTGCTGGAGAGACCGCTCTACGCCTACGAGATCAGGAATATTCTTAAGAGTAGATTCGGCTTCAACGTGGCAACGATAACCACATACATGGTCCTATACAAGATGGAGAAGGAGGGTTTAATTAAGAAGAGCACTAAAAGAGAAAGTACCCGAAGACAGTACTACGAGATTACGCCACTCGGCTTAAAAACTTTAAAAGATGGACTTTCACTCCTTGAAAAAACCCTTAAAAATTTAACCCTACCTGAGCCTTCTACAAACATAGACAATCCTCTGAATGATCGTGACAAGGGATAGAATTGCTAAAACCCAGATACCGATTTCTATGACATTTAAAAGCCCCGAGAGAGCTATTATTAAAATCCGCTCCCCTCTTTCAATAAGTCCGACACCGGATATTTCCAACCCTAAAGACTCCGCCTTAGCCCTCACATAACTCGTTAAAAGCGAGCCTACTAGCGATACGATGCCTGGCTCTATGGGCACTCTCCCACTTAACATCAAACCCCCTATTATAGCGGAGTCTGAAAACCTATCTATCGTAGAGTCTAGAAAAGACCCTAAACGGTCCGCTGTACCAGCCGCTCTGGCTACGGCACCATCAAGCATGTCGAAAAAACCTGAAACTATGACGAGGATTGAAGCTACGTAAAGCCCAAGCCCCCCTCGAACACCATACATTAAAGCCCCCAGCACGGCTACGGTCAAACCCATGAAACTTAAATACTCAGCTTTAAAGCCGAATTTAACCAATAGACTCGCTAAAATACTCGTAAACCTCTCAACGACAGCCCTTATCCTATTCAACATACCGTTAAATACAATTGTCAAGCCGCTATTATAGTTTAAGACAGCTTTTACATCGCCAACATGTCTCAGCATTCAAAACAGCTACCTCTTCGGATTTCAAAATCCGAAGGAGCTCTTATAATCCATCCTCCACCCTTTAAAATCACCGTGAAAAATTCTTGGAGCAATCTTTATAAAAACATCTGAATTTAATTAAACATGCCCGGGGTAGCTCAGCCTGGTAGAGCTTCCGGCTGTAGACCTCGCCATAGCTGGCGCGGGTCACTCAGCTTACCAGGCGGACAGAAACCGGAGTGTCGTCGGTTCAAATCCGGCCCCCGGGACTTAAATTCTCCCATGAAGGTGTAAGAACTACAGGGACTGTTTGGAAAGTTAGCTGTAAGTTTAATCGAAAAGGTCTCCCTCGTGTCATACATGGATGGCATGGATATGTATTTGCTAAGTCTTATAACGACCTTAAGCTGGAATTATTGAATCGGGTGTAACCGTGATAGTTGACTGCCATGTTCATAGTTTAGGTGTTGAAAAGGTTGACGCTGTTTTAAAAGGTATGGATAAGGCTGGGATAGATAGAGCAGTCATATTTTCACCATACCCATCACCCTACATGGGTAGGGAGGAGAGGATAATCCCAAGGACAGCGGCAGGCGTTACTCGACATCTAGAGTTCAGCTATCCAAACGTTACGTCTGAAAAACAGAGGGAGGCTGTGGAGTTTATAGCAGGAATTCAGAGGGAGGCGCCTGATAGGGTTATAGGCTTCATCTGGCTTGAGCCAAGGCTTAAAGATGCGGTTCAAATCCTAGAATGGGCCGTCACATCTAAAGAGTTGAAAGGAGTTAAAATGATACCTGACCACTGGTATCCCTACGACGAATTCATGTACCCAATCTACATGAAGGCTGAAGAGCTAAATATTCCAATACTATTCCACTCCGGAATACTATACGGCTTTAAAGACTCTTCAAGATTCTGCAGACCAGTAAACTATGAAGTTCTACTGAGCTTTCCAAAGCTTAGATTCGCCTTAGCCCACGTAAGCTGGCCATGGGTGGACGAGTGTATAGCCCTATGGGGGAGGTTCAGAGCTGCTCTTGAAGAGGTTGAAGGTGAACGGAAAGAGGTTCAGATGTTTATAGATGCTACACCGGGAACGCCGCTAATATACCGGAAAGACGCCCTTCAAAAGGTCATGGCCTTCGGCGCTGAAGATCACATTATGTTTGGCACCGACTGTACAGCAGGTAGATTAGAATATGGGAAGTATCACGTTGAAAGAGACTTAGCCATTCTACGTCAAGTCATAGGCGTACCGAAGGATACAGTCGATAAATTCCTAGGCAGAAACGCGCTGAGGTTTCTAGGCTTAAAGTAGATGGGAGGGGCTCGACGTTGAAGTGGGAAGAGCTTACGGCAGACGAGCTTGCAGAACTCTCTAAGAGAGACGACATGGTAGTCGTCATTCCAATAGGCTCTCTCGAGAAGCACGGTCCCCACCTCCCTCTTGGAACAGACGGATTAACGGTTTACGAAATAGCCTTAAAAGCCTCTGAAATAGAGCCCTGTATAATACTGCCGCCGCTATTCTACAGCTACGTAGCAGACATGCGTCAATTCCCCGGCGCCATAAACATAAGGGAAGACCTACTCCTCAACCTCCTAGAAAACATATGTGAGGAAGTTTCCAGAAACGGTTTTAAGAAAATACTCATAGTAAACGGCCACGGAGGAAACGTAAGCCTCCTGAGGCTTTTCACAGCCAGCAGACTTATCAAGAGAACAGATTACTCGCTGTATGTTCTAGCCGAACCCTGGGCCTTTGAACAGAAGGTTTTACAGGAAATAAAGGAAACAGATGAAATAGGGCATGCATGTGAAATAGAGACAAGCTTCATGCTCTATCTCCACCCCGAGCTTTGCAGGATGGAGCGTGTTAAACCAGCTAAAACCAAGCCCAGACCTTTAAGCGGCATACCAGCCATCACACCAGTAGATTGGGTTGTCTACTGCCCCGAGGGGTACGTAGGCGACCCTGGAAAGGCGACCAACGAGAAGGGTAGAAGACTTGTAGAGGCCTTTGTAAACGGACTCGTTGAAACCATTAGAAAAATAAAGGGGGACAAGGTCGTAGGTGAAACTGTAAAAATTCTAGGTCTTGACAGGCTTTAAATTTCATACCTCTCCAAGAATTTTTTACCGCGTTTTATGGATTCTACAACTTCGATACCTGTTTCATCTTCTATGGCAAACCAGCCTTTATAGCCAATTTCCCTTAAAGCAGCTATGTAACTATCCCATGGAACGAGGCCTTCACCAACAGTAGCTCTCCTAGTCTTAGGATTATGATCCTTAGCATGCGTGTGAACTATCCATCTTCCAAGTGTCCTAACACCCCTAACAACTTCATCAACTCCGAAATGTAGCATATTGGCCGGGTCATAGTTCACCTTAAGCCCACTACTTCCAACATCCTCCAGGAAGCTTTTTAACACGTCAGCAGGCTCCATACCTGTTTCTATACAGAAAAATGCGCCGACATCCTCACCATACTTGGCTATTTCAGACAAGCTTCTCTTTATGACCGCATACACTGGGTTGCCTTTATCTCTGGGAATCCTACCCGGATGCGTTGTAACAATCGGCGAACCCATGTCAGCCGCCAGCTTCAAAGCCTTCTTAGTCTTCTCAATACGCTTGTCCAACCCCTCCTCCTCATCCAATCCTCCGAATCTAGTTGGACCGGAAAGTTGAGCGCAGAAGCCGGATATTTCAAGCCCGTAGGATTGAACAAGCTCCTTGATTTCAAATCTGAGCTTGCTGTCGCATCTATCCGGGTCTAAGACGCAAGGCAGCGTTTGACTATGATCTACACACCACAATTGAACACCTTTAACGCCTATTTCAGCCGCTGTTCTAAGCTGATCTTCCAGAGTTTTAACGTCTGGAGATTCGCCTAAAGACCATAGGGCTAAACCTATCTTAAGCCTACCCATATATATCGGAAGAATATGCTCTAATGTGTAATATAAGCTTCTCCAAATCAAAATATGCAATTCCAAGACTCTTTGAAAGAAAAGGACGGAAGAGAACTACATGAAGAAGGGCCTACGCTCTTTTTCAGCTATTCTGGAGAAGTGCTCGTGCACTATTCTCCATACACCATCCCTTTTAAGAAGCACTATGGATACTCTTGATTTTATATCAAAATCCACCCGTCTAATCCTACCACTGTAAGCTATGTAGAAGCTTGCTACAGCCACGTCACCCAATACATCTATACGCCAACCGCTCACCTCATACTCATATTTTACGAGAACCTTCAAAGCCTTAGCCTCTTCGTTTAAAGCGTTTTCACCCTCCAATCTAGTAAAGGGAGGCCAATCGTCAAATTTAGTATAGAGGGTTTTATCAACAAGCTCTTCAATAGTCTTAGAGTCTCTATTCTTTATGGCTTCTATCCTCTTTAAAACCACATCCATAACGGCTTTCTGTTCGGGAGTTAGAAGCTTAACCTCCTCCTTAAGCCTAGCTCCACACTTAGAACAGTAATTATCTTCCGCCGAAACTTGATACCCACACCTCGGACAGTAAGGCATCCCCCACACCTATGACGGCCAAAATTACAAGCACTCCTCCTCTGTATAAGCGTTTGCCTTCGAAAACTCAACCTATGAGAGCTAAGGAGATTTTTCTTAAACAGACCTATGAAAGCTTCTTCAGACATGCTTTGCGATATGAAGCGTTAGAAAAACCACCTATTTAAAACATAAGGGTTAAAGCTCGTGGAATAGAAGAATGCAGCATCTAAGACTCTGAAGAGAAGCCATACAAATCTTACATAAAAATAAAGGTGGGGTTTTAGAATGGTATGAAGAATCTTATGGCGCTTATTACTCCACCGGCTAGTATGGCTAGTGCGTATCCTAGTAGGAAGCCCGTGGCTACGGGTACACCATGCTCCTCATACGCCTTACTACCGC
>CAZMSC010000049.1:0-4456 GCA_964568845.1 uncultured Candidatus Bathyarchaeia archaeon
CTCATGAAGGTTATGATTGTTTTCCAATCGCTCTTTGAAACACGCCTATTATGCTTTTTTGAGCTGTTAAGCATCCTGTTCTTTCTTAAGTCTTCAAACCCGTGAACGTAGTTTTCGAACATCCCTGCTATAGAAGTTGTCAGCTTATGGATGTAGTCTTTAGCCCTGTTTTTCTCACGCTTAGAATGCTTCGCTAGAACCTTTCTGAGGGAGGGCTTCTTTGATGCTTTCTGCTGCATCCTTGCCCTCTTTACCTCATATACTCTATGGGTGTGGAATAGTTTTGTCAAATCTATTCTAATCCAGCCCGTCTCCGGGCTGAATCCGTCGAGGCTCTTCTCGTTACAGTCCCAGGCTATCTTTCCCCTTATTTCCCCCTCACTCTTGAACCTAAAAGTAACCGTCAGGTAATTCTCGTTAAGGATGAGCTCTCCCATTTCCCCTCTTGCCCTGTTAAGGAACCATGCTTTCGAAATATCGAACTCCAGATATTCCTCATACGGTTTTATGCTCACCTTTATCCTTCCATCCTTAAAGCTGTAGAGTGTTTCTTTAATCCTGACAAACTTCTTCTTAACTATTGGTTTCTCTCTCCTCCTTTCTCCTTTAAGGTAGCTTCTTCTCCAGGATTTCAGCATAGAATATGCCTGTTTGATTGCTGAATCAACATAATGCTTCGAGTAGCTCCAACCATACAACAGAATATTCCTCAGATAGTGGTGCTTGAAGCTGTTCTCCTTCGGGATTACTGGAAGTAGCCTCCTTCTTCCCTTACCATTATGCTTTTCAATCCATTTAATTCTAGTCCATATCTCGTCCACTGCCCGTTGCAGCAATTGTCTGTAAGCTTCAAGGAAATTGCCGACATCATAGCCGTGTTTTATGTTATATGCCCTAACCTGATACAAGCTTTTTGACAGCTTCAACCACCTCTCTATACTTGTGGCTTCTCAATCCGTAGAGTTTTCCCGCAAAGTGGGATACTATGGTTATCAGATCTTCGACGAGCTCTTCTTGTGGAGTCTTCTCCCCGTGGTTTATCACTTCTATTGTTGTTCCAAAGGATGAGAACAATCTAGATAGTGTCTCGAAGCCGAACCTTGTCAGCCTATCCTCATAAGCGACTATAACTTTAGAAACCTTCTTCCCAGAAACCATCTCTAAAAGCTTTAGAAAATTCTTCCGCCTCTCATTCAACCCCGAACCGATGTCGGTTAACACCTCTATTTCACCATACCCCTTCTCCCTAGCGTAAGCCGCTATGTTCTTCTTCTGTCTTTCTAAATCATTCCTCTGCGTTGAAGACGAAACCCTAGCGTATCCTATCACAGCCCGTTCCTCCTTTAATCCGAGAATACGTTTTATCTCACTTTCAGGGATCCTCCTCCTTCCGCCAACGGTTCTAACAACTTTTATTTTACCATCCCTATCCCAGCGCTGGATAGTCCTGGTAGTAACCCCGAGAAGCTTCTTAGCTTCCTTAAGCGTGTAAAGCTTCTCCACTAATACATCTTACAGCTTATGTCTATTTAAATCTATCTATTTTGAAACTGCTGTCTACGGCGAGTTGGATCGGATACTGGAGGTTTTACATACAGACTACGTTGACGTTTTCAACTTGACTTTTCCAGAGGACGGCTACTCTAGGGAGAAGTTTAACCTAATTATGGGTGTTTTCAGAGAGGCTGTGAAGGATGGTAGGGTAAGGTGGATAGGCTGTTCAAGCCACGAGCCTAGGTTTTTAGCTGAACTCGTAAGGAAGTATGACTGTTTCGACGTTGTGATGGTTAGGTATAACTATCATCTACAGGAGGCTAGGGATGTCCTCTTCCCCCTTTGTAAGGCGATGGAGATTGGAGTGGTCGTTATGAAGCCTTTCTGCTGGCCCTACTACGGAGTGCCCTTCATGAGGTTTGGTCCAGTTGAAGGTGAAGAGGGAAGCCCGTATACGCCAGCTCAATTATGCTTGAAGTGGATTCTCAAGTCTCCGGAAGTTTCAACGGTTGTGCCGTCGGTGAACAGTTTAAACGAGCTGGAGGAGAACTTAGCCGCTGTATTTAAGGAGGGGGCAGTAGACGAGAAAATACTAGATAAATATTTGAAGGCGGCTACTGGACCTGAGGCTAGGGAAAAGCTTAGGAGGATGTTGAACGATCCGAACATCGATGTGAGGTTTTTCGCTGAGAGGGCTTTATCCGAATTGGGGGCAAACTAGCCTAGCCTGGTTATGTTTAAGGCCTATTCCAAACGTTGGAAGTTTATGGCTTCAGCTATGGACGGGTCACTCTCTGAAGTCTAGCAGTACTGCGAGTGCCTGTGTTCTGTTTTCTAAGAGCATTTTGTAGGCTTCCGGCGCCTTACGCCATTGGTATGTATGCGTTATGAAGTGGTTTAGGTTTATCATGTTGGCTTTTAGCATGCTGAGGAATAGCTCTGTGTTCCTCTTCCTAGTCCATGGGTTGTAAGGCGTCTCATAGACTGGTTGACTTCCGAAGTGCGTCCCGATTATTATCCTGCTTGGGGAGTTAACCTCGTCGTGGAAGTCTAGGGTCGTAGGTCCTCTAGGTGAGCTTAAAACTATGAAACGTCCTAGAGGCTTCTTGGCTAGTTTTATAGCCCAAGGTATGACGTTTGGATTACCCGTAACCTCGAAGACCACGTCCGCCATCCTTCCGCCGGTTAGACGTTTAACCTCTTCTTCTAAGCTCTCGTAGCCGGTGTATTTGACGCTGGATGTGGCTCCTGAAAACCTGGCCAGTTCAAGCCTTTTATCCGCCACGTCTACGGCTATAACTGGGAATCCCCCGGAAAGCCTGCTGAATAAAACAGCCATCTGCCCTAAGAGGCCTAGCCCTACGACGACAACGGCTTCACCTAGTGAAACCTTAGCCAGCCTAACGGAGTTCATAACGCCTGCTGCTATCGTGTGGAGGCATGCGTGTTCAAGCTTAACCCCATCGGGGACTTTGACGAGGTCTTCGGCTCTGGCTAATGCGTGTTTGGCGTGTGGTGTTGTAGCTGCAACCCTATCGCCGATTTTAAAATCTACAACGCTTGAGCCTGTTTTCATCACTCTTCCTATGCACGTGTATCCCGGTATGAACGGGTACTTTATGTAGCTGGACCAGGCTGAGGGCTTGGGGAATTCTCCCGTTAAAGCCGTCAGTTCTGTACCGGTGCTTATAAGGGTGAGCTCGCTCTCTATCAAAACCTGCCCCGGACCAGGCTCGCCGACTTCAAACTCTTCAAACTCTACGCTGAAGGGCTTGGTGAAGACCAACCTTAAACTCTTCATATAACCACTGAAATCTAGGTTTTCCGAGAAGGCTGTATATATTGTTTTTCAAAAGTGTTTATGGTTGTCTTGGCTCTGCCCTCCAACCGTTCAGCCTGGTATATGGTAATGTTTAAACGGTCAAAAGCCGCTATTGATAATCGAGTTTGCTGGAGATGGTGGTATGTCCGTATTTCCCACGGTAGATGTTGAAGGTGTAAAGGTGCCGAAGCTTCTGATAGGGATAAACAGCCTGCTCGGATGGTCTCATACGAGCGTTGGGAGAGATAGGTGGATAAGGAGGTATTATACGGCTAGACGGGTGGCTAAAGTCTTCGAGAGATGTATAGAGTTGGATGTGTATGGTGTTTTAGGCCCTGTATGGCCTAGGCTCATAGAGGCCATAAAAATAGCTGAGAGGGAGACTGGGCGGGAGATGCTCTTCGTAAGTACGACTATTGGCGACCCTAAGGACACTGAGAAGGAGCTTAAGATGTTGAACGGCCTTTATTCGCCCATATGCTGTATCCACGGCGGCTGGATAGACTCCTGGCCTATTGAAAACGGCAGGTTGGTCGGGCTTGAAAAATACTTGAAAATGATTAGAGAGGCCGGCATTATTCCAGGCGTTGCATGCCATAACGGTGAGAAGCTCGCCATAATAGATGAGGGGGGCTACGACGTCTCCGTATTTGCAACACCCGTGAATAAGGTCGGGTTCTACATGTTCCCAAGCCAGGACTCTATTCTAAAAGCCATAGAGAAGACTGATAAGCCCGTTATAGCCATCAAGCCTCTGGCGAGCGGTAGGTTCGACGAAGGACGGATATACGATTGGCTTAAATGGGTCTTCGAGCAGAAGGGGGTTTCAGCCGTATGCGTAGGGTTCATGAGTAGGGAGGAGGCTGAAGAAGACATACAGCATGTGAAAAACATACTGAATATACCTTAACACTTACCAAAAGTGCTGAGCGTATTCCCAGTTCCAACGGGTCTTAAAGCCTACGTAAAGTGTAAGTACATCCGAAAAGTTTATTTCAATTTTAAAACTCGACTTAAAACAGTGCCCCCGTAGCCCAGACCGGTTAGGGCGTCAGCCTTGTAAGCTGACGGTCGCGGGTTCAAATCCCGCCGGGGGCTTCTGAGTTCAAAACCCTTTTTAAGAGAAATTACATAGTTTTC
>CAZMSC010000050.1:0-2306 GCA_964568845.1 uncultured Candidatus Bathyarchaeia archaeon
TTAGGGGATGCATAGTAGTTTACAAAGATTTTGTAGGTTTAAAAGGGTGGGTTCCCGAATTAAAGTCCCCCTTAAATTTTAAATTTCAGTTTGCTGAGTAACCGTTAATTATAAGATTGCTCCATATTCTTACTGAGGTGTTTCTACAATTGGAAGACTCTATGATTAAAGATGTCAAACTTGCAGATAGAGGCGTACTGCAGATCGAGTGGGCCTCCAGAAGAATGCCTGTCCTAGCTAGGATAAGAGAAGAATTCAATAGAGAGAAGCCCCTTAAAGGGTTAAGGATATCTGCATGTCTACACGTTACCAAGGAAACAGCCGTTCTAGTTCAAACTCTTATCGCAGGAGGTGCTGAAGTATCGCTGGCCTCTTCAAATCCGCTATCCTGTCAAGACGATGTTGCAGCTGCCCTAGCCGCAGAAGGTGTAAACGTGTATGCGTGGAGAGGGCAGACTAAGGAAGAATACTACGAATGCATTAAAACTGTTTTATCATATAAGCCTCGTATAGTTTTAGATGACGGCGCGGACATGATCGTGACACTTCACCAAGAATCTGAGAGTACGGTCTCTGGCGTCTTTGGAGGATGCGAGGAAACGACAACCGGCGTTTTAAGGCTTAAAGCGATGGAGAAAATGAAGTCGCTTAAAATACCAGTTATAGCCGTTAATAACGCCCAAACGAAGTGGGACTTCGACAACGTTTACGGTACTGGCCAGAGCACTCTAGACGGCATCATTAGAGCTACAAATATGCTTCTAGCTGGTAAAACGGTCGTCGTAGCCGGGTATGGACATTGCGGTAGGGGAATAGCTAGCAGAGCTAGAGGCATGGGGTCGCAAGTAGTAGTTACTGAGGTAGACCCTATAAAGGCTTTGAGAGCCGTCATGGACGGGTTTAAAGTCATGCCCATGGTTGAAGCCGCCAAGACGGGCGACCTGTTTATAACGGCTACGGGTAACGTAGACGTTGTGAGGGCGGAACACATGATCCTTATGAAGGATGGAGCTGTTATCTGCAACGCTGGCCATTTCAACGTTGAGATATCTCTTGAAGACCTCGAGAAGATCTCCACTTCGAAGAGGAGAATTAGAGATAATCTAGATGAGTATACTCTCATAAACGGTAGGAAACTATACCTCTTAGCTGAAGGCAGGCTTGTAAATCTTGTAGCCGCGGAGGGACATCCAAGTGAAGTGATGGATATGTCCTTTGCAAATCAAGCCTTCTCCATTAAATATCTCGTTGAAAAAGCTGATATGCTTGAGCCGCGTGTATACGATGTGCCCTTAGAAGTCGATAGGAGAGTTGCCGAGCTTAAATTAGAAACTATGGGCATTCAAATAGACAATTTGACGGAGAAGCAGAGGAAATACTTGGAAAGCTATGAAACCGGGACTTAACCTTTAAACCAACGATTATATGGTCGCTGAGCTTACGATCGCCCGATTTCTCCTATATTCAACAGGCTTAATCCTCTCTGGAACTATTCTTATAACGGCTTCAAATTTACACCTTGGTGGTAGACTCAGTCTCCTCTCGAATTCGTCACCTATGGCAACCAACGTGTATATGCCCGTGACCTCAGCCTTACACTTTTGAACGAGGTTTATGAGAGCCCTCTGAGTTTCACCCGTCCTCACAACGTCGTCTATAATGAGTACGCTGTCTGTCTTCTTTATAGAATCCTTCGGTATGTAAAGGGTTACGATCATACCCGTATTGCTGGGCACATAGGCCTCTTCTACAAACTCTTTTACACCAACCTCCTTGCTACTTTTGGCGATGACTATGTTCACACCCATGGCTTGAGCTATCATCGTGGCTAAAGGTATACCGTCAACAGCAGCTGTTAATACTTTTGTAACCCGTCTACCGGCAAACTTCGCTAGGGCGTCTTGAGAAGCCAGATGCAGTAGCGAACTGTCTCCGATGATCTTCGTGTTGTCGAAGTATCCATCTTCATCAAATTTTACGGCTTCTATGAGTTCCTTTTCAAGCCCAACTATTGGATTTAAAGTCTTCCATATAGATTTAGCCCTTTCAGTACTCGGCAGAACATGGCCTTTAACGTACCGGCTTAA
Source organism: uncultured Candidatus Bathyarchaeia archaeon (assembly GCA_964568845.1). GTDB lineage: Archaea > Thermoproteota > CALKCG01 > B24 > B24 > DTBU01. The sequence goes on from CAZMSC010000050.1 coordinate 2,088, forward strand.
AACAGTTATTTGAAGGCCCACCATTTGAGAAAGCTCCCTGTAGGTAAACCTCTCCTTTGCTATCCTGAGAAGGTCTACAGTCATCATTCTAAAAATTAAATCTTGAATATGGCTAGTGCTCATAGCGGTCACACCGCTGTAATATGCGGTAATTATTCTAGTATTTATCAGCTCCTCTAAAAAAGTTTCAACTTTTTAAAATAGAGTTTTCTATAGACT